>CAMOWA010000003.1 GCA_946628005.1 uncultured Caryophanales bacterium | reverse complement strand
TTTTTTTCTATAATCTAAATAATCAGAAACTGCATATATTATACTATCAAAACTTTTAATAGGAGCAAGCGCTGCCTCTTTCCGTTCTTCTTCTTTTTTATCTATAACCTCATATTCTTTATCAAATTCTTCAGCAGATTTTATATCTAAATCGCTAATTGAAGGTCTATTCATTTGTAATAAAGCATCATTATACGCATTTACTGAAGCACCGATAATACCTATCATACATGCAACATCACTTTCGTAATATTCTCTACGTTTTTCATCTTCAGAAACAAAATCAACAGATTAAAAAAATTAACTTATCTTAGACAAGAAATATATGGGAATAACATTTGATTATCTACTCCTTCTAGAATAAAATTAACTTAATTATAAATCTTATTTTTAATAAGTCTCTACTAGTCCTTATTTGTCTTTAAATAAATATATTTAATATAATTATTGATGTTTATATTCGGCATTTTTCTAACAAGAATTTTATATAATCCTGTTTTTTCTTTACCAAAACCCAAAAATTGTTGATTATTTTCAAATTCTTTATTTGTTAAACCATAATCTTCTAATAATAGCTCACAAATTTTTTTTCTAATTTCTATTTCTTTTTTATCCTCATCAGTTAATTCTTTTTTGGCATCCAATAGTTTATACATATTTTCATATCTTTTTATTTTTTTAGCATGCTCAAAAGCCCATTGTGGTGCAGGTCCACCATAAGTATGAGGTTTAGAATGATATGGATTTTTTTCATCATATAATCTATCTAATATACTCTTAACTCTCAATAATTCTGCTTCTCTTTGTTCAGAATTTTCAATTGTTTGAAATAAGCTAAGACTCATAGGATCTTCCCAATAATTAAAATCAAATAATTTACAACTTCTTTTTCCTAGTGAAGCAAATACTTTTAATCCTTCAATACCATCATTATTACCATAAATTTCAAGTTCAGATTCATTTTGTTTAAAAATACTTAATGCCCTATTGTAAACATTATACATTACTGTTCTTTTATACACTTCTAATTCTGATAAAGCAATTCTATCATTATCACTAATGTAATCTCTAATAACAGAAAATTCCAAATCTATTAAAGAATTTAAATAATTAATCATTGAATCAGATAATATTCCTTTATAAACTTTCAAAAGTTCAATTAATTCTTCTCTAGTGTTTATTTTATTCCAATTATCATTCATTCGTATTATTTTCATTTTTTTTACCTACCTTTGTCTAGTCGTTTATTATAACATACTTTTATCTATTTATATTATTTCATATTTCCTACTAGTAAAACTAAAAGCAACCCTAAAAAAACAATAGTTATATTTAATCTTTCATAGTTACAATAACTTTTTCAAGTAAGTTAATCTTTTAAATTAAATACTTTAATTAAACCATACAGTGAACTATTTTTTGCACTGCTTCATTTAGTTCGTTATATACTTCTTCTTCATCATATTCAATTGATACTAAAAAATCATTTAATTCATCAATAAATTCTTGGTTGCCGGATTTTTTTGCTCTTGCTACAATTAAAGGCATTATCGTATATAATTCTATTCTTTTCCTACCATATGGTTTAAAATCATCAATAGTTGTATTATCAATATCATTATAAAATTTTTTACATTCTCTTATAGAACAATATTCTTCTTTAGTACATTTAGATACATTTGTTGGCTTATATATTTCATAATATAAATCTTTATCAAACCTCATCATGAACGATGGATCATATACATAATTACCCATTTCTATTCAACCATGACCTGAATCATCTTTTCCATATCTTAATTCTAAATCTTTATTGTCCCCATGAACTAAGATAGCATCATCAAAACAAAAAAACATATATAGACTTCTATCATAACATTTCATCGGAGGCAATAATGGTTTTAAATATTTAATATGAATAGATACTGGCAATCCACTAATATAAGTATGATTTAATTTTTCATAGAATTCATCATCAAATGGAATAATTTTTTTATCAGCAACACCTTTATAAAATAGTAATTGCATTTTGCTAAAATACAATCTTTTCTTAATAATATCAAACATATTATCTTTTCAACCTCACTCTTTTCATATCATCATCTATTTCTTTGCATACACCGTCATAATTAATTACTTTTTTAAAATGTTCTATTTCTCTTTGTAATAAATTTATGTCTAGTTGAGAATACATTTCTGTTGGTCTTCCATAGGTCATTTCAATCATTGGTAATATTAATGGAGAGGCATATTTATCTCTTTCAATATCTTCAGGATGATAATATTCATCAGATTTAACAAATTCAATTAAAGAACTTTTTTTATTTATTTCTCTTATTCTTGGATGTTCCATTAACCAATATAATTTTTTGTCATAAACAAGTCCAGATGAAGTATCATAAATAAGATGTTTACCATCTTTCGTAATTCTTTCTACAAAACAATGATCTGCATATAATGGATCATCTTTATCAACAAATTTTGGATTTAATTTTAAACTATCAATAGATGCATAAACTAATTGCACATCATCTTCATCATCTAAAAATGCTCTAGACATAAGTAATGCTCTGTCATAGCAAAAACCATTTGACATACCATCAGATAATAATAATATTGATGCCGGAATACCACCAATATAAATGTTTCTTAACTTCTTTATAAACTTATCATCATATGGTGCAATATAACCATTTTTTAATCCCCACAATAATAATTGTTTTGATTTATAATTATGCAAATTCCATTTAATTTCTTGTAATTTTAAAGTCATCAATTCACCCACTTTTTAATAGAAAATATAGTACCATAAAGTTTTTCTTTAGTCAAAAAAATAAATATATAACACATTGATTTGCATTTTTTACTGTAATATGGTATAGTATTAAACATTCAAGGGGGGGGGATTTGTATGACAGACGAGTTTTTGAAGAGATTACAAGAAGCAAATGAAAAGGCTATAAAGGTTTATAAAAAAGAAGATGAAAAGTTTTTAGAAGAATGCAAAAAAAATAAAAAGTATGTTGATTTGTATTTAGATTTGGTTTTATCATTTATTGAAGCTTTTGATTATAAAACTAGTCATTTCAATGTTGAATTAATAGATAAAGATTTATCTGAAACTATTGGAAATCCAGAAAGAATATATGCTTATATTGATGATGATGAACAAGTAGCATCAATTCATTTTCACTATAAGAGAAACGGATATAATCTTACTGGATTACCAGATTTTATAGAAAATGATAAAATTAATTTTTATGTAGTTAATGAAGTTTTAAGTGAAAATGGTATTTCTGTAAGTTCTGATCTTTGGGATGGTGGAGACAGAGGATCAGATGATTATATTGTAAAATTTGATGCATCTTTATTGATTGCAACTCGTAAATCTCTAATGGAAGATGGAGAAAAATCTAAAAAGAAAAATTTATCTTAAATAGAATATTAAATAATAACTAGGACTAATATATTGTAATAGTCCTTTTTTTTACAGGAAATGATTAAAGGACTAATTAAAGGACAACTACAATGAGTAGTCGTCCTTTTTGTTTGTTTTATAAAATTCTTCAGTAGCCCATCCATTTCATTGTTTAAATGTTTAGTAGCTTTTTCTATTTTTCTTTTATTAAATAAATTAAATCTTCTATTATTTGCTTCAACTCTTTTATGTTGTTCTTCTAACATTTCAGGATCATACTGACTTTTATATAAATCTACACTCATATTTCTATCAAATACTTTATCAATTATATCTTTAATTACTTTAGGCATTTAATCTAAAAACTTTTTAATATAATAAAGCAAATAATTCTTTTGTTGTTCTAATTTTTCATTTTTATACTTTAGTTGATAATTCTCATGTTTTAAATCTTCGTTTTGTTTAGTTAGTTTCTGATTTTCATTTAATAATTGATTTTTAGTTTTAAGTATAATTTTATCATTTATTTTTCTTTTTTTATCTATTTCATCAACTATATCTTCTTTATCTTTATTAAGATTAAATATTTGTTTATTAATAGATTCTTTGTTATCTTCTAAAACAGATACTTCATTTTGTAAACTAGATATTTCTTGTTTAAGACCTTTAATTCTTTCATTAAAAAGTTTTCTTTCATATGAAGTAATATCTCTGTTTTTGCCTTTTTGTTTTTCTTTTAATTTAGAATCCATACCATAAGCAATATTAAATTCATCAATACATCTTTCTCTCATTTTATCTTGAATAACTTCTAATGATTCTTTTGTAAATATTGTAGTTTTACCAACTTTTCTTGATAAAACTGTTTTAAAATTTTCTTTTATTGGAACTCCAACTATATGTATATGTGGAGAGTGTTTATCAAAATGAATAGTCGCATTTGCTATATAAAAGTCTGAAACTATTTCTTGTATATCTTCTAGTTGTTGTTCAAATACTTGTGTCATTTGATATTTGTATTCTAATCTTTTCTCGTCCCAATATTCCATATTTTCAAGTTCAATAACTATCTCACAAGAAAGATCATGTTTTGTATCATTAGCTATCTTATTAAAGTAGTTATCTATTTTTCTATCATCTCTAATATCGTATTATCTCGCCATCTTTTATTACCAACATTTTCGGCATTAAATATATTAGCAATAGTTTGATAAGAATTACCCTCAAAGTATAATTGATACATTCTTTCAATTATATTTTTTGTTGTTATATCTGGAATCATTAATTTTCCTTCTCGTTTATAACCAAATGGAGTATGACCTGGAATATGTCCTTCTTTTATAGCTCTAGCAAGACCAATTTTAGTTCTTTCGCTTGTTCTTTCAATTTCATTTTGAGAAACTGATGTAAGTATTCTTGAAATCATTTTTCCGTTAGCATTAGTAGTATTTATTTCATCATTAGCACAATCTAAATAAGCATCATTTTCATCAAGAAAAGTCATTAACTTTTCCCAATCATAAATTCTTCTTATTATTCTATCTAATTTTAAGGCTACTATCGTGTTTATTTTCTTATTTTTGATATCTTCCTTTAATCTTTCAAATTCAAGTCTGAAATTCCCTGTTTTAGCACTTATACCAGCATCAATATAATAATCTACAATAGTATAACCTTTAAACTAACAAAATGCTTCTAATCTTTCTTTTTGCTCTGGTAAGCTAATACCTTCACGAGCTTGATCTTCAGTTGAAACTCTCATATAAAGACCACATAATTTCTTTTCTTCCATTAAATCACTCTCCCTTTTTCAAAGAAAAAAGGCATCAAAAGTATTAAAGCGCTTAATACTGCTGACACCTCTTAAAGTCTAAATAATTATAAAATATCTTCTTAAACATCTATTTAACCCCCTTAAATAGACATAATTTTTCTTGATAAACATTCTATCACTTTTAAAGAAATGTCAATTCTTGTCAAATTAAATACCTTTTAAATAATCTTCTATTTCTGATAGTTTAATCTTTTGAGATAAATACTTAATATAAATCTCATTAGAATAATTAAAAGCAAGAAATGTTATACCTTTAATGATTATCTTATGAGGTTCTACATAAGAAAGATTAGTTTTATCTACCTTATGAATAAAGCCATTGATAAAAGTAGAAGTAGTATGTGAAAAGTCACATATAAACTCTAATCTTTGTTTTAAAGATTCTTCTATTGTTATTTCTTGCTTAATAATATTTATCATAAGCACCATCCTTTTCTAGAGGATGATTTTTTATAAAACAAAAAATCAACCCAATTTGAGTTGATATTTATATTTAAAGTTCGAATAGTTCGAACAGATTCGCCACTGGTGCTATTTATAGTTCTAATATAAAAGAAATCCACCTAACTCAGCAATGATTTAGGTGGAGCGTAAATTTTACGGCAACACTCAACATGCGATTATTAAATGTTCCTTTAATATTGTATGAAGTTTCCTTCATCTATATACATAATAACATAAAAACGACTTTTTTGCAAGGTCGTTTTGCTTTATACTCGAAAAGTTCGAGTTTCCTATCAATCTGGTGCCGATTAAAGGATTCGAACCTTCGACCTACGCATTACGAATGCGTTGCTCTACCAGCTGAGCTAAATCGGCATAACATTTACATCTATAATTATAGCATGCATTTAAAAATAATACCAATTTTTATTTCATTTTTTTTAAAATTATAATATATTGATAATGAGGTAGATAAAATGATAATAAAGAATAATATAATTGCCCATAGAGGGATGTTCAATAATAAAGATATTCCAGAAAACTCAAAACCAGCTTTTAAAGAAGCAATCAAAAATAATATAGCATTTGAATGTGATATCCAATTAACAAAAGATAATATACTAGTAATATTTCACGATGACAATTTAAAAAGAATGACAGGAATATCTAAAAAAATAAGTGACCTAACATATGAAGAACTATCAAGATATAAACTTCTAGATACAAAATATACAATTCCTACTTTAAAAGAAATATTAAAATTAAATAATGATAAAGTATTAATAGATATAGAAATAAAACCATGTAAAAATTATAAAAAACTATGTAATCTTTTAATAAAAGAATTAAAAGATTATCATAACTACATATTAAAATCCTTTCATCCTTTTATTGTTCATTATCTTAAAAAGAAAACAAAAAATATAGAAGTAGGATACTTAATCAGTAAAAAATATCCAAAAAAAATACAGAATATATTCTTACCAAGTAAATTATTAATATGGTATATTAATCCAGACTTTTTAGCAATCAATAAAAAATTAATAAACAAAAAAAAATACCAAACCTACTCCAAAAAAATACCTATATTATTATGGACAATAGATGAGAAAAAAGATTATCCTGAAAATTGTATACTAATATGTAACAACCTAAAAAAATAAGCAAATTGCTTATTTTTTCATATTATTTACTTTAAGTTAAATATTAATTCTTATTTTTTAAAAGCTATAACTTCATTTGATTTTTTATTCATAAGCATTGAATCCATAGAAGTAATAGTCTCATCATAAAATTCATATAAAGAATCAATATTCTTTGCATAATTGCTTTCTCTTAATACGTTATTAATAAACCTTATAGCATTATATATAAGCGTAATATATTCTTCTTGATCATCATATCCTGGAAAATAACTCTTAATTTCTTCAAATTGTACAAAATCAGAACCATAAATTTTATCCAAAAGACTAGCATAATATCCAAATGGCAAACAACTTGATAAATTAATTAAAGGATAATCAATAATTTTATTATTTTGTAAATCTTTTTTTATAAAACTTTCAGTTGGTGTTAAACCATCTTGTAAATTTTCACTATAATAATTTAATAAAACCTTACACATTCTAATAAGCTTTTCACTTAAATAAGAAAAATGATTAATATTATTTAAACTCTCAAAGTGATCATTATCTTTTAGACTCTCAAATATATTAATATCACTCAACAAATGTTGAAGATATAGCATTTTATCATTATCTGATTGTATAGAAGTAAACTCATTTAAAAACTTATCACAAATGCTTATTACTTCAATATTATCTTTACATGAGTATGATAAAAAGCCTCTTATATCAGTAATAGTAGAAAAAATATCATCAAAAGAAAATAAATATAAATCTGCACTTTTCCATACTAAATTCTTAAGATATTTAATTGCATTACGTCCCTCATTAATTAAAACAAGTGAATTTCCATCACACTCAATATCTTCAATAAAGGCGTTAACAACTTTATTATAATATACAATTACATTGTATCCCTCAGGAAATTGAAAATTATATATTTGACTAAAATTATTTTCATGTAATTGTTGTTTATACTTTTTCATTACCAGAGCAATTTCATTTTGTTTCTCTATAATAATTTCATTTTTCTCTTTTTCTACAAAATGTTTTACAGTTTCTAAAGATTTATCATTATCATCAAGCATAAGAGAAGATTCATATATTTCATCTAATAAATGTTCTAATTTCATTGCATTTAATGAAAAGAATTTTTCAAAATTAATTTTTGTATTTTCTAAATCCAATATTTTTCCAACTTTTAAAGACGGTAATAAATAGTCAATATATGATAATTCAATAATGGAATCATCCTGACTTTCCATTGCTTTAAAAAGTATCGCAAAAATAAATGATAGTTTAGTATAATCCCCACTATTTGCTAAATTATTAATATAATTATCTAATATTGTTGTATCAAAATTATACTTTTCTTTTAGTTTATTAATAAATTTTTTATAATCAGTAATTTCAAAAATTAATGGAAAATTATTAAGAAACTTTATACCACTATTTGAATCAGAATCTATATATTTTACAAATTCATCTATTTTTTCTTCATCATTACCATATTTCTCTGACAATTTTTGAATTATTTCAAAATTATTCATGAAAACATTTGCAGTAAGCTTAATATGCATGAGAGTATGTAAAAATCTATTATATCCTTTAGTATCTTTAAAATAAGTTTCAAAATAATTTATTATTTGTAATATAGATAAGTATTCTTCTTTTTTATTAAACTTTGTAATTGAAGTAATCATTCTGATACATCTTCCTTTTTCTTTATAATAAAATTATCCCGTAGCAATATTTAATCATAAATAACTATTTTTTCAAATACTTTCTTTTTAACAAATCAATATTAATTACCGGAGAAGTTGTAAATAAAGAAATTATCTCCCCACCATATTGATAACCACAAGTAGATAAAGTACGATAATAATTAAGTATTTTCTCTTTATCTTCAAAATTACACTTTTTATATAATCTTTCAATATTAGTAGTAAACATTTTTTTTACTAATTCAGAATCATCAAATTTATCAAAAAAACCATCATCATACTGATTATTATTTAATAATACCAATGGTTCAAACTTACAAGGATACGACAATTTAGCCAAACCTCTATCTTTCATATAAGCTTGGTAATAAATAAGCCCCATATTCTTAGGTGCATTTTCAAACATAGGAGAATAATACTCTCCTTTTACTGCATCTGGAATAATACTCCAATTGTCAAATAAATTTACAATAAAAGGTATATCTTCCTGCCGAATAGTAGCAACAAAAGAATGACCAGCTTGTAATACAGAAATAAGATATTTTATTTTATTATTATCATCCTCTTGAATAGATAAATAATCACATTCACCTAAATCAACAAATTTATAATTTTTATTAGTACCTTTTAAACAGAAATAAAAATTAAAAGTATCAATATTTGAATTAGCAACATCAAACAAAAAATTATAAAGTTCTCGTAATTTTTCATTATATTCACAATTAATATTAACATATTGGTTTATAAGCTCATGTTGAAATAAATATAACTCATCCTCATACAAACCATTTTTATCGAAAAAAGAAAAATCTCTGTTTTCTAATAAAAACTGATACTCCTCTAATTCTTGATTAAAAGTTGCTTTACGTTTAAAAGAGTACTTTTTTTTATTTAATTCATTTAACTTTTCTAAAAAGTTTAAATATGCAGGATAATCTTTATAAATATCATTAACATCAAAGTTAATCATATAACCAAACCTCCAAATCCCCAATCCTATCCCAATATAATTATATCACAATATTACTTTTTTTTCAATAAACTTAGTAAAAAAATGTGATTATCAAAAAAAAGATTAAAGCATGATTTAAAACATAAATAAAACTTTATTATACAAAAAAACTAGTCCAGACTAGTTTTCTTATAATTATGGTGTTCAGAAAGGGAATCGAACCCTTATCTCTTCCGTCGGAGGGAAACATTCTATCCATTAAACTATCCGAACAAGAAAGAAGAATTAAGAATCCTTAACTTCAGTACAAGTAGTACCAAATTTTTTAGCAAGCTCCAACCACTTATCTACTTTAGCAACTCCATCCTCTATAATATTATCCTCTTCACCTTCAATATCTAATAACTTTTTAATATCAATATGATCATAATCAATCTTAATAGTATTTAAAACAAAATCATTTTCTCGAAGAACAGAAGAATCATAATATTGAAGTCCTTCATAATTCTGATTTATCTTTTTATAAGCATCTTCATAAGTATTTAAAATATCACTATTAGATGAAATTACCTTTTCATAAGATTCTAAACGGTTTAATACTTCTCCTGTAGAATATAATTCATAGTTTAGTTCCACCTCTCCACCACTCAAACTGCCAGAACGAGTACAGTGTTGATGAATCATCACATTAGAAGAAGCGTTAGAACTAGAAGACATAGTACTATCTTTACTCTCTTCACTATCTTGACATCCTACTAAAAAAAGACCAATAACCAATAAAAAAATTACTTTCTTCTTCATAATAAATCCTCCATAAAAAAGTATAACACATCATAAACAAGAAAAGAAGTACTTTTAAACTTCTAAAAACTTGTTTAACTCAGAAAAAACATCATCTTGTAACTCTTCATCATTCTGTCCTAAAAAACCATGTATAGCAAAAGGAACTACCTTAATAGAAACATTATAATAATTCTTTAAATCTAAAATAATATCTTTTAGAGGATCAATATTTCCAACAAAAATCATAGTATTTTTTGGAATATAAACATCCCCTATATCATTATTTATTTCCCTCTTATATAAATATTTCATACAATGACTTTTAATATTATCAATTAAAAATTCCTGAAATTGTTGATTATAAATAACTGAAGGATAATTATCTAATTGATTATAATTAATGTTAAAAACAGGATAAAACAATACTGTTCGAATAGGAAATTTTTCTTCATACTCTTTTTTTAATAAAAGAGCTGCTGTTGATTCTAACATTAAAGTAATATTACTATTTAAGATATTATTTCTTTCTAATTCTCGTTTTAAATAAATAATCGTATTAGAAAAATCTTCTCGCATTTTTTTCTTTTTAGAACTATCCAATTTATAATCTATAGCAATCAATAAATGATTAGTATGAATGGATATTTTCCTACAAATACTTTCATATTCACCATTGCAACCTGTAATCTTACTATCTCCATGAACAAAAATAATAACTTTATCTAAATTAGACACCTTCTTTGGATAAAAAACCCTAACAGGTAAAATCTCTTCATCAACAATTACTTTATAATCGCTAATATTTTTCTTTGAAATAGAAGGATAAAGTAACTCTCGCACATTTCTATATAATTTATATTTTATTTCATTATCAAACTCATTCTGTGTCATCCAATCACCAACTTCATTTTAACATAAAATGAAACCTTATTAAATTAAGGTTTCATCATTTGACACTATTTACCACTATTTTTTTCATTTTCCTTTAATAACTCTTTAATAACGTAATCTAATCTCTCATTTGCCTTTTCTAAATCATCATCAACAGAAAAAGCCTCTCCAATACGAATAACTAAATCCCCTCCTCGAAATTTATAAGAACCACTTATAGCATATGGAACAATCAAAGAATGAGTTTTATGAGCAAGGGATACTGCTCCAAATTTTAAAGGAAGTAAAGAATGATTATAATATTCATCTTTTGTAATTCTCTTATTCATAATTAAATCTTTCAAGAATGAGTCAACATCATAAATATTATCATAAAATTCATCTTTCGTAATAATCTTCTTATCCATTAACTCTTCAAAATAGTTTACTAAAGATGTCTTATTTTTTTTAAATTTCTTAAAAAAATCTACAAAAGAAACAGAATCATCCATATATTTGTCATACCATTCGCGAGCTTTTTCTTCTTTAACCATATTTCTAGTTCCTTCTGGAAATAAACCTAAAGCTTCATCATTTTGTAAAACTTCCATTGCCGAAAGAATTGCTTTCTCATCCTTTTTGCTTCTATCTACAGGAATACATCCAGCACCTTTAAAAAACCATGGAAACTTTCCTTCTTTGTATTTAGAATCAAAATACTCTTTCTTAGCCATATAATGAATACATCTTTTAGTTGCTAAAATTACATTACATTGATCCATAATATGAATATGATTTCCAACTAAAATAATTCCACCATCTTTTGGAATATTTTCCTTTCCAATAATAGTGGGACAATACCACAACTTATAAATAAAACCTAAAATAGGCTTTCCAATTTTATAAATTGGCATCTTCTCTTTATCTAACATTTGTTTCTCCTTCAATTAGTTTTTTTGAAATAATCTTCATCAAATTATTGTTTTCTTTATCCAAATTTTTAGAAATAGACATAGGCTTTAAAAACTCAATTTTAACACCTTTACCAAATATATTATATTTTCCAGTTATAACAAAAGGTACTAGTTTCGTATTAGTATCAAAACAAGCTTTAACTGCCCCAATTTTAAAAGGTAAAATAACATCCTCAGTACGATTAATAGTACCCTCAGGAAAAATCCCAATACATAAATCATTATTTAAATAATTAATCGCACCATTTAAAGCATTTTTATCATGAATTTTTCGGTTAACAGGAATACATCCCATTCCTCGAACAACACCTTTTAATACTCCACGAAATAATTCTTCTTTTGCTAAAAAATGTACACACCTTTTTTGAACACTTACTATCATAACAGGATCTAACCATTCAGTATGATTTCCTGCCAAAAGAACTCTTCCATCTTGACTAATATTTTCAAGACCAATAACAGTAGGATGAAATAAAAATCGAAAAATAAAAGAAACAAAAGGTCTTACAATTTTATAAAACCTAGTATCTTTAGCAATAATATCACTACTCATCTATCAAATACCTACTTATACCATTATTAATACAATTTATCTGATTTATCTTAATATATTCATCAATCTTCATCATGATACCATCCAAAGAATCAACAATTTTATTACTAAAAAACTTAAGTATTTCATTTTTAATAAAAATCATACGTATATCTTTAAGAATAATAGTCTTATTATCATCTATTTTAATACTACTTAAATAATCTACTATCATTTTCTGATTTCCTTGTTCTATCCATTTAATAATATCATTTTCACAAAATGAATACGGATTATCAATATCTATTTGAACTTCTGAAAAATCTATAAAGAAAACATCTGAATAATCCCATTTATTTTTATTAATGCTATCAACTATTATTATTTTACATCCAATATTTACTAAATTATAAACTTTATCTTCGATATTTAAATCATTATTATAAACATAAATATCAATACTATTATATTTTTTACGTATTTTATCCATTATGATAAAGCTTTTTAAAGACGAAGAAATAATTCCAATCATATATTTACAGCCTATTTACCTTAGCATAATTTCTTTTATAAACATCTTTATCATTTTCTTGATAGTAAAGAATAGCATCTATTATTTCAGGATTATTAAAGAACTGATTTTTAAACAACGCTATTTCAAAAGGTGTAAGCTTATAAGATGATACAAAGTTCTTAACTCTTACAGTACTATCCATATTTAAAAAAGTATCAATAATTTTTTTTCTACTCAAAAAGCGTAATATAACTAAAGAATCAGTTAAATATAAATTACCTGTAGCATAATCTCTATGATATGTTATTAAATCATTTTTATTTATAGATTCCACTTCAGCAACCAATACATTTTCTTTCATCGAATTAGTATTATGAAAAGAATCTTCTAAATTCTCAGCATAACGAATATCACTTTTATTATTACTTAAAAGGACACTTGTAGGATGGAAAAATTCATCTTTAAAAGTATCATTACGAAATATATTATTTAAAAGTATATACTTTAATAATAACAATTTTTGTTTTTTTTCATTAATTTGAAATGTCTTGTATCCTCTTTCTACCATTATAATCTACTCCTTATTTTAAAAATTTATCATTAATTTTACTTATAAAGTTATAATCCATTTTTCGGATAACTTTTATATTATTATGAATGAAAACATTTATTTTTTCAATATCATTATAACAATAATTATCTCCATCTATAGATAACAACAAGTTTTTAGAATCTTGAATAGGAAAAAAAGTAATACATTTACTTGATGGAATAACCACTGAATTCATTAAAGAACGATAACTTTTGTTATTTAATGGAGCAATAGGTGTAATTTGTAAAGTATGAAAATTATGATAAATAATACTTCCACCAAAGCTCAAATTATAAGCAGTAGAACCAAATGAAGTTGCTACCAAAATCCCATCTCCAACATAATTTTCTAATAAAGAATTATCAACATATGTATCTAATTTTAAAGTATTTAATTCTTTATCCCTTAAAACAATCTCATTTAAAAAATTATAATGAATTAATTCTCCTCCATTATAAAAATTTACCTCTCCAATACCAATCTCTTCAAAATTAATAGAATTTTTCTTTAAAGAATCAATAAAAGAATCTATTTCTAAAATATTAATATCTTGAGCAAATCCAAGAGTCCCAGTATGAACTCCTACATAGTATATCTCACTATTAAAATGACATTCTTTTACCATTCTTAAAAATGTCCCATCTCCACCTACTGCAATTGCTAAATCAAAAGAATTATCATCAAGCAAAAAACCATTTTGAAGAAGTTTATCAACTAATTTTTTATAAATATTTTTAGATTTTTCATTATCATTTACAAATATTTTAATTTTCTTTATATTATTCATTTCCTCTATACTGGAACAAATACGATGGACGATGTCCCTCTCCTGTTTTCATTTTTTTCGTTTTAACTACTTTATTAGCAATAATTCTACGAAATGCTGGATCAAGTAATTTTTTATTAAGAATTATTTCATAAACTTGTTGCAATTCTTTTAAAGTAAAATATTTAGGCATCATATTAAATACAATATCCGTATAACTAACTTTTCCTCTTAAACGAGTAAGACCTTGAGCAATAACTATATCATGATCAAAAGCTAAATTATTTTCCTTTTTACTAATATAATCATAATTAGAACTAGTAGGATTTTTTAATTTCTTATCAAAATCCAATAAGATAGTCTCATTATTATTTTGTAATAATAATTCAAATCTATTCTTAGTATCTTTCCACTCCATAACATCAAACCAAGAAGCATTTTCAACTTTTTCTTTTAATAAAGCCTTATCTACTAAAGCAACAAAAGCAGTAGAAACAACTCTCATTCTAGGATCTCTATCAACCCCATCAAAAGTATATAATTGTTCTAAAAATATATCCTGTAAATTTGTTTCATCTTTTAAAACTCTTTTTGCACATTCTTCTAAAGTTTCTTTCGTAACATCTAAAAAACCACCAGGCAAACACCATTTCCCTTTATAAGGAAAATCAGTACGCTTAACAAGTAAAATACTCATTCTTTTTTTTTCATTTTTTCGATAATTATCACTTTCTTCATTTGAAATACTAACAATTAAAATATCAGCAGTAATCGAACATCTTTCAAATGCATTCTTATCATAATTTTTTAAGAACTCTAATTCTTCCTTTTCTAAACTCATACTTTTAACTTCCTTTCAAATATAAATTTTTTCTTTCAATTATCCTTAACACATCAGCATCCAAATAATTTCTACACTCATAATACTTCTTATCATGAATAAGTTTGCGAATTTGAGTAGAAGAAATATTAAAAGGTTGAATATCCGCAACAATTATATTATCTTCATATTTTTTATACTTACGTAATAATTCATCTAAATTATCCGTATTTCTAGAAATAACAATTATTTTATAATGACTTAATATATAATCACCTTTTTCCCATTTATCAATATAACTAAAATTGTCTGCTCCACATATAAAATATATTTTATCATTAGGAAAAACATTTTCAAAATGTTTTAATGTTTCATAAGTATGAACAGTCCTATCTTGAAATTCATAAGTACTAAGCATAAATCTTTTATCTTTCTCAACAATAGGTTCTAGTAATTCTTTTCTTAACTCATTTTGAAGTAAATTCATCTTGTATTCATATTCTGTACTAGTAGGTACAAATATTACCTGATCAACATATTTCTCATCAATCAATTTTTTTGCAATTTTCTCATGCATTTTATGTGGAGGATTAAAACTTCCTCCATATATTCCAATTTTCATACTTATCCCCTCCCTATTATTATTTATAATTACTCTTCTTCTTTTTTCTTTTCTATTTTATTAATAATATTTTTCTTTCCATTCCACAAATTTTCAGTCTCTTCTTGATTATGATAAGTTTTAATAATAGTTGCTAAATATTTTGAACAATCAACTTCTTGAAACCAAGGTTTTTCTTTAATTTCATCTGGAACATAAGATAAATTTGTAGTATATAGCTTATCAAACAAACCATCTTCGTAAGCTTTAATAAAACTTTCAACACCTTCTGTAAATAAAGAAAACGTAGTAATTAAAAATATTTTATCTGCTCCTCTCTTACGAAGATTTTCACTTACTTCCAAAATAGAACCACCACTAGCAATCATGTCATCAACAACCATAATATCTCTGCCTTTTGGATCAGCACCTAAATACATATGCTCAATTATCGGATTTTTACCATTTACAACTTTAGATAAATCTCTTCTTTTATAAAAAACTCCAACATCACAACCTAACATATCAGCATAATATCTAGCTCTCTCCATCGCTCCCATATCAGGAGAGACAACAAAAATATCTTTAATTTCTTCATTATCAATAATTTCCTCTAATATTCTATGAGTAGGATAAAAATTCTCAAATGGTAATCTTGGGATAGCATTACAAACACTAGGATTATGAGCATCAAACGTAATAATAGTTTGAACTCCCATGTTTTCAAGATCCTGCAAAGCTATAGCACAATCTAGGGACTCATTTCCTTTTCTTTTATCCTGTCTTGATTGATATAAAAGTGGCATAACAACATTAATTTTAGAAGTATGACCACTAGTAGCAGCAATGCTTCTTTTAATATCTTGAAAATGTTCATCAGGAGACATAATATGTTCTTTTCCATGATAAGAATAAGTTGTATTATAATTTCCAACATCACTCATTATAAATAAATCTATATTGTTAATGTTCTCTTCAATAATAACCTTTCCTTCTCCATTACTAAACCTAGAATTATCATAACGTAATAAAAAACTATCTTCACTTTTAAATATTTTTTTCAATTCCTTATCAACTTTTTTTCCAAGTTCCAAACAATTTGGCATAACAAGAAGCTTTAACTTTCTTTTTTCCATTCTAACACTCCTCTACTAATATAACACTTTTTTTATACTTATTCTATTCTTTTGACTTATCTTGACAATAAGTTGCTGTAAAAAACTTATGAGTATTTTTTTCATGTAAATAATTAATTTTATCAAAAGCTTTTTTATTAATCACTTCTCCACTAATAACCTTAGCTATATCCGAATAAGAAACACCTAGTTTTTCTTCATCTGAAACTCCACTTAATCCATCATTAGGCACTTTGTAAAGTACTTTTTCAGGAACACCTATCTCCTCACCTAATTGTATAACTTCATCTACAGTAAAACTAGATAAAATTTTTATATCAGAAACGGAATCTCCCCCCTTAGTAAAGTATCCAACATACTCTTCACATTTATTTCCAGTACCAGCTACTATATAAGTCTTATTATTCTTTTTAGAATACATTTGAGCAAGATAATATAGCGTACTCATCCTTAGTCTTGGTTTCAAATTGATTTCACTATCTAAACTAATAACATAATCTTCTAATAATTGAGCTTGTTTTTGAAAAGAGTCATAAACTGAACTCAAATCAAAATTGATAAGAGAAATACCAAACTTTCCAGCAACTAATTTTGCATCCAAATAATCTTCATCATTACTATGACATGGCATACTAACACCAATAACATTTTCTCCTCCAAGAGCAATAGAAAATAATCCAGCAACAACTCCAGAATCCTTTCCACTACTAATACCAACTATAACCCCACCTAAATTATTTTTTTTAAAATAATCTTGAATAAAATATATAATACGCTGAACTTCTTTTTTTCTATCAATCATTTGATTTTTCCTCCTCAAAAGAATGAATTAAATTATTTTTTAAATCTCTAAGTTCAATACTTAAATCAACTGGATAAATATGTGGATTTTTAATTCGAGTAACTTCAGGATACATAGATTGATACTCAAGACTAGCATACTCTTGAATTTCATTTAAATTTCTCTTCGAATAAACCAATTTACCATCTATAAATACTGGTACTTGTAATTCTCTAACAATATAATTACTTATCGTTTTTCTCTTCCAATTATCTTGTGGATGAACCAGAGTATAAGACTCCTCTGATATTTTCTCATGAGAAAGAGCAACTACATCACCTAAAGCATAGCCAGAGTCTTTATCATAAAATCGATAAACTCTTTTAAAGCCAGGAGTAGTGGTTTTAATTGTATCACCACTAACTTTTAATTTTGGAATTATTTCATTATCTTTCATCACAGCAACTAATTTATATACCCCACCAATTCTTTCCTTAGAAGCAGCAATATTATCTCCTATACCAAGGGAATCAAAACAAGCACCTTGCTCTAATAAATCACGAATAGTATATTCATCCAATCCATTACTTAAACAAATAGTAGTATCCAAAAAACCTGCTTTATCAAGCATTTTCCTAACCTCTTTAGAAAGATATGCTAAGTCCCCACTATCAATACGAACTCCTTTAAAAGGAAAACCATTTGGAACTAAATAATCTTTAGCAACTTTTATTGCATTAGGAATACCACTTCTTAAAGTATCATAAGTATCTACTAAAAAAACTGTATTATATGGATTAGCCTTAGCATAGCCTAAAAATGCATCATATTCATTATCACTTTCCGTAACTAAAGAATGTGCCATCGTTCCAAGTACAGGGATATGATATTTCTTTCCAGCAAAAGTATTACTAGTACCACTACATCCACCAATAAAAGCATACTTACTAGCCTCAATTGCCGAATCAATTCCTCTTGCACGTCTTGCTCCAAACTCCATAACAGGTTTATTTTTAGCTTCACTAGTTATTCTTTTAGCCGCAGTAGCAACTAGACTTCCATGATTAAAAGAAGCTAACAAAGCAGTTTCTAATAATTGAGCAGTAATAGAATCCGCTTTAACAGTAATAATAGGCTCATTAGGAAAAATAATTGTACCATCTGGAATAGCATATATATCACCTCTAAAACGAAGTGTTTTCAAGTAATTTAAAAAATCAGAGTCAAAAGTATTTAAACTAGATAAATATTTAATATCCTCATCATCAAATTTAAAATTTTTAATATATTCAATAATCTCTTCTAAACCCCCACTCAACGTATAACCACCATGAAAAGGATTTTCACGAAAGAAAATATCAAAAAACAAAATTTCATCTTTTTTTCCTTCCTTATAATAAGTTTGAGCCATAGTAAGTTCATAAAAATCAGTCATTAATGTTTTATTCATAGTAATCTCCCTTCCCTATTTTTCAATATAACATATTTTTTTCAAGTTGAATATAAGCAAGACTAAATTCCTTTCTTTTTATCATTTTATTAATAACAAATAAATTTGTCAAGAAAAATAGATCAAAAAGATCTATTCATTCGTTAATATTAATTCACCACTAATTGGTAAATTATTATAATTAGCATCAGTTAAAGTAATAGTACGTAAAGCTCCAACTGCATTTTCTATTTGTATAACTTCACTTGAAGTAGTTAAAGTAACATTCTGAATACTATTATCAAATTCATGTTCTCCATCAGACGCTGTTTGCCTAAAGTATACAACAGGTGCTCCACTCTCTGCAAAAGGAACATGTTCAAATACCGCATCACCATTAGAATCAGTAGTGATTAAAGATGAATAAGTATTTCCTTCTGAATCAACTCTTACAAAAGTAGCTCCAACAATAGGAGTACCTGATGAAGTACCATCTTCAGTAACATGTAACGTTAAAACTCCAGTAGCAGAAATAGTAAAATTATAAGTATTTGTCCCTTCAACTACAGAAATAGAAGCTGGGGAAATTGTAGAATTATCATATCCAGTAACCACCGCAGCTACATCAAATGAACCATTAATAATCTCCTCTTCTCCAACACCATTCGTAATAATTATATTTTTGGCCATAGTAATATTTCTCCTTTCTCAATTTTTAAATTATTATAATAAAAATCACTAAGATAGAAGGTAACCTTATTTAAGTGAATAATACTACTTTGGAAAAAAAACACAAATTTATTATAGATACAATCAACATAAAAACTAGAAACAATAATTTGATTTTGAAAAATAGCTAAAACAGTATATGCCTTATTAATAGGAAGACTAAGAATAGTTTTTCCATCTTTTGTCATAGAAGAAAAAATAAGATCCCCACATGAATTAAAAATATTAACATGAGCTTGATAATTAGAACATTTTCCCAATCCATAAAATGTAAGTATTACTTTTTCAATATTATCACCCTCCATAATAATATATAAATTTATATTTATTATAGTCATCGTAAACACCTAAAAAAAAATCAGGCACGATATAAAAAATAAATTTTAAAAAATAATTCTTACGATTTTTTGATTTTTTTAGTATAATAATGGTAAATTAATTAAACAAGGAGGGTTTTATGTTTCAAAAAAATGATTATGTTGTATACAAAAAAAATGTATGTATAGTAAAAGATATAAAACATAATACAAAAAACGGAAAAGAAAGTTACCTTTTAGTACCTATAGATGATAATTCACTAAAAATAGAAATACCTACTGAAAACGCAAATGATTATATAAGATGTATTATATCAAAAAAAGATGCAGAAAAAATTATAAATAAAATTCCTGATATCACTCCATTTGAAATACAAGATGAAAAATATATAGAAAATGAATATAAATCTTATATCCAAGCAGGAACATATGAAGATTTTATAAAAGTTATTAAAACTGCTTATTTAAGAAATCAAAAAAGAATAACAAATAAAAAGAAACTTAGTGAAAAAGATACTCATTATTTTGAACTTGCTGAAAAATACTTATATAATGAATTATCAATTGCTTTAGACTTATCATTTGATGAAACAAAAAATTATATAATATCAAAAATGAAAGGACTGATTGAAGGATGAAATTAGATTTACCAAAAAATATACTAAATATACTAGAAGAACATCAAATAACTGACATAAAAAAATTAAAAGATTTAAGTCGCGGAAACTTAAAAGATTTTGGATTATCAAATGATGAAATAAATAAAATTATTGTTCAACTACAATTAGCAGGTTATGATTTAAAGAAAAAATATAAGAGAATTGACTAACTCTTATTTTTTTGTTTTAATCTAGAAAAAATAATGATATAATATATATGCTGTTTGTTCGTTCAAAGAAAAGAAAGGAGTTAAAATGAGTAAAATTAAAATATTTGCCTTAGGTGGCTTAAACGAAAATGGAAAAAACATGTATGTAGTAAATGTAGATAATGAAATATTTGTATTCGATGCTGGATTAAAATATGATAATGATATTAATTTAGGAATAGACTACATCATACCAAACTTTGATTATCTAATAAAGAATAGAAAAAAAATAAAAGGTATCTTTTTAACACATGGACATGATGGGAATATGGGAGCCATGCCAGATATTCTAGATAAAATACCTGAAGTTCCAATTTACGGAACAAAATTAACATTAGATATATTAAAAAAAGATTTAGATAAAAAGATGCTAAATATAGCAAAATTAAATGAAATAAAAGTTCATAGCAAAATAAAATTTGGAAAAAATATGATTTTTTCAATTGGAGTAACCCACTCTATTCCAGATGCCGTTTGTTATGTCTTATATACACCAGATGGAGCAATCGTATATACAGGAGATTTTACATTTGATTCCACAATGCTTGGACGTTATAAAACTGATATAGGAAAACTAGCATATGTAGGAAAACAAGGAGTATTATGTTTGATGTGTGAATCATTTTATGCTGATAAAGCTGGTCACACATCTCCACAAAATAGAGTATCAGACTTTATAAAGGAAGTATTAAATAAATCCGAAAATCGAATTATTGCTACTATATTTCCAGCACATTTTTATAGAATACAAGAAATATTTAACGAAGTATCACAAACTCATAGAAAAATAGTAATTATGGGCAAAAGTTTACAAGAATCAATAAATAGCGCAATAAAAGATGAGTACTTAACAATAGATCAAGATAAGATTGGAACTTTATCAGACTTAGAAAGTAAGAATTCTATTATATTAATTTCAGATGAAAAAGAAAAACCATTTGCCAACTTAGAAAGAATTATCAAAGGATTTGATAAGTATATTTCAATAAAAGATACAGATACAATCTTTATAACAGAACCATCTTATCCAGGAATTGAAAAAAGACTTGCCGTTATAATGGATGAAATAGCAATGCTAGGTGCTGATGCCATATGCTTATCAAATAAAAAGCACCTACTTCATCATGCATCAAGAGAGGATTTAATGTTAATGATTAATTTAATGAATCCAAAATACTTTATGCCAGTAAAAGGAGAATATAGAAATCAATATGCAAATGCAGAAATAGCAGAACAACTAGGAATACCTAAAGAAAATATAATATTAAAACTAAATGGCGATGTATTTGAAATGAAAGATGGAGAAAACACAAATACTACTGAGCGAATAGAAACAGATGAAATATTAATAGATGGAAATAATGGCGGAGATATAGGAAACCTAGTATTAAAAGATAGAGAAATGTTAGGTGAAAACGGTATAGTAATAATAAGCTGTACTCTAGATAAAAAAACAAAAGAAATATTAGGAGGTCCAGAAATATTAACAAGAGGATTCATATATGTAAAAGAAAGTCAAGACTTACTAATACAAACAAAAGAATTATCTAAAGAAGTAATCGAAGAAAGTATAGATTATAACAGTAAAAAAGTTGACTATACAAAGATAAAAAATGATATAAGAGAAACTTTAGGAAAATTCTTTTATAAAGAGACAGAATCAAAGCCAATGATCATTACAGTAATTCAAGAAGTATAAACTATTTTCAATAAATAAAAAACATGATAAAATAAATATAGCTCATTGAAAAATGAGCAAATGTCTCTGTAGCTCAGCAGGATAGAGCACCACCCTCCTAAGGTGGGTGTCGGCAGTTCGAATCTGCCCAGGGACACCATTGAAATTTAACTATATGTTCAAATCATATAGTTTTTTTTAATGAAAAAACTATATTCAAA
Organism: uncultured Caryophanales bacterium; assembly: GCA_946628005.1. Classification (GTDB taxonomy): domain Bacteria; phylum Bacillota_I; class Bacilli_A; order RF39; family UBA660; genus UBA3789. The sequence goes on along the minus strand of CAMOWA010000003.1, from coordinate 53,062 downwards.
TACAACTAGAATACTTATAAATAATCTATAACAAAAGATAACTTTATAAGAAAGAAATACCAATAAATTATCAAAAAAACATCATCTTATTAACACAAAAATAAAAATAAAAATAAAAATTAATTGATAATTAAAAATTAATATGATAAAATATAGCTCGTTAAAAAGGAGTGAACTACTATGAATTTATATGATGAAGTAATAATAGAAATAAAAAAAGAAAATATAATTAAAGAACTTTATAGATTTCAAGGAGCAAATAGCTTTGAATATTTTAATATAAAAACATCAAAATTTATAGATACAGCAAAAGATAATTATATTTATATATCAAATTCTCTAGATCATCATAAATACTTCGCAATAAAAAGAATAAGGGAATTATTAAATAAAGTAATATTACAAGAAAAAGGTCTTCAAATATCTTGTAAAGATTTAAGAGATAACAATAATTATTCAACTATTAAAAAATTAATATTTAATAGTGACAAACTACAAAATATGTATAGTATTCGTTTAATATGCGATAATAATATTATAAAGCTTATGAAAGAAAATAGTTTTTCGCAAAATAAAAAAAATATTGAAAAAACAATAGAAAGAGTAGATAGAAGAGTATATGGTGGAGGTTTTGGAGTTGCAGACGAATGGAAAAAACTTATAATGTGTTTAACATACTTTAATGGATATCAAAGAATTGATAGAAACTCTATTATTTCATTAATATCTAACATGAGAAAAACAGGCAAAGTAAATAGCAAAGAAAATATTGAGTTTATCTTAAATAGTAATGACTATTATAGCTTTGAACTATCCCCAAAATTAGAAAGTAACTTTACAAAATACGAAATCATAAATTCAATAGAACAAATACTAAAAAATGGTACTTATTCCCCAGAAAGCGAATTAGCAAATAATCCAACAAAAACAATAAAAAAAGTAGTAGAAGATTATGAAAGAGGAAAAGAAAAAATACTTACTTTACTTGATAAATACTATACGAGCAAAACAAATTAACAATAATTTTAAATAGGAAAGAAAATAGAATCAATATCTTTATTAAGCGTTTAGCATTTTGACAAATAAAATAAAAAGGGAACATTCAGTTTTGATATATAAAATGTCTACCAAAATTAAATTTGTTAAGACACTCTTAAATGAGTGTCATTTTTTTATTACTAAAGACAATAAGTTTAAGAAAAGAGTAGCAAATCAAATTAATGTTGCATTCACATTTTTTTCAAATCTTCCTCTATGTTTAATTGACGATAAACATTATAAAAAAAAAAGAAATAAGATTTTCTTATTTCTTAGTAGATGATTTTGTACTAGCCCTTTTTTTAGTAGACTTTTTTTTTGAATTAGAGGAAGATTTATTTTTTGATTTAGACCTTATATTCTTAGAAGTTTTATTTTTTCTTTTCAATTCCTTTTCTGCTCTCTTAATTTCTTTAATATCAAAACTACTAGTCTTTTCTAACTGATCATATAAACTATTATCTTTATCTTTATTTCCCTTAATAACATTTTTCTCATCAACAGTTGGCAACGCACTAGTCATAGTGATTTGTTCTTTAATATATTCATCAGTATACTTCTTATTTTTTACAAATTCACCATGAGGAATTTCAGTAATATCATAAGTAGGAACTTCATTTCCATCCATTTTAGCTTTAATATCAACAACTCTTAATGCATAAGTATATATAATACTATTAGTAGCAGGAATAATAAAGAAAGTACCATTTTTCTCCTCATTTTCAAGCATTAAAATAGGTTGTTTCAAAGTATCACGAATTTCTAACATATCACTAAAAGACTCAATTTTTATAACTTGTGAAGTTCCAATATCATATGAACCAGAAATACGCTGAATATAACTATCATAATTATTCATAATACTTTTAATTTCTTTATCATAAATCATTTGAGCAGTTCTAGTTTTCATCATAAATAAAACTAAATATATAATATATAAAACAGATAATAAAATATAAATAATACTTAAAACTAAAACCCAACTATACTTATTATATCTACTTAAAACTAAATGATTGTTTGAATTAGAAATAATATCATTACCAATATCAATAGTTACAGTATTTAAAGTTAATGGTATAGATAATCCAGACACTTTCTTATTCATCAAACTAGAACTATTACTTTGTTCAATATTTTGTACATTAACATATAAATAAACATTTAATACAGCATCTGTATTAGATAAATCATAAACATCTTTAAATCTATTAATTATATCATTATACTGTTGATAATTGATAGATAGAGTTTCAGAAACATTTAAATTTCCAACATGAGATTCCAAATCACGAGTCTTTAAATCTTCAGAATAATGATAAATATTATGTTTCGACTGAGAATCAGAAACATCAACTTCAGCAACAATTTTGTAAGAATATTTATATTTAATTTTCTGATCAAAATTTAAGTCATATTTAAATTGTGTCTCAATATTATCTATTAAAGATGAAACATATCCTTTATCCTTTTCTAAATAATTATCTTTATAAAATTCATTATCCTTTAATAAAACCTTATAATCAATATCACTTTTTTCATCATAATGAATATATTGATTACTTAATCTATAAAAATAGAAAAATAATGAGGATAACCCAATAACTAAAGTTAAAATAACCATTAAAACAATTCCACGTATTTCTCTTAATCGAAAATTATAATCTTTATCCATATACATCCCTCTTTACACAAATTTTTTTCTAAACCACAATGAAGGTAACCCAATATATTTTATTTTAAATAATACTTTACCAATAAGAGTATCTTCAGTAACATACCCATCATCCATCAAAGGATTATTATCCCCCTTAGTATAAAATCGAACTTGATGATTAACATTTTTTATAGAAATAACTCGATGAACAATTCGAATATCATCACGTTTAAAAACAATAACATCCCCTTCTTTAATACCTTTCTTTATATTCTTATATAAAATTGCATCTCCTTTTTCAATTGTCCCCTTCATAGATTCTGAACCTATTACTAAGATTCCATAATAAAATTGACAAGAAATTAAAGCTATAAAACAAATAACTAAGACTGAAAAAAAACATAACTCTATAGCATCCCCTCTTTCAATCTTATTAGATTTTCGGTAATTATCTAAATCATAATACTTATCAATATACAAATACATAAATAAAGGATAAATTAAATTTAAAAAGATTCTAAAAAAAGAATATATATTTACACTATAAGGAATAATATAAATAAATAAAATAGTAATCATTTTATAAATAATAACAGGCTTCATACCATAATTCTTACTAATATACGTATAAAAAATATTATTAGCAAAAGAAGTTAAAACAATTAAACCAATAAAAGATAAAAATCCATTAATATTAGACAAATTATAAATATTATCGTAAACAGCAAAATCAACTAAACTAGTAATAAAAACAATAAAATAAAAACTTAATTTCGAGTTTGATAATAATAATCTATCTCTTACGACTTCTAAGGATAAAATAATAATAGAAATTGGAATAATATATTTAACAAAATTCTGTAAAATGAAAAAATTTGAACTTTTAACAAATCCAGAATATAAACCAAACATATAAAAGAAAGCAACATTTATTATGGCAAATATTAATAATACATAAAAAACATTTTTATAGTTTGGTTTAATAGTTCTTTTTACCTTATACTTAACAGAAAGAAAAGCTGCAATTATAAAAATAATAACCGCAGTAAAATACTTATTTTCAATAAGATGAAAAAGAGTACATATAAGGAAAAATAAAGTTAAAATAATTTCAAATAACAGCTGTTCCGTTATATACTTTTTCATGTACTCTTCCCCTTTTTAAATCTTTTATGCTTCTACAGCTTCAGCATTTAATGTAACAGTAATATTTGATGTAACATCATCACCAACAGGTGTTTTTTTAGCTGTAACAACAACAGTAACTGTAGTTGTTTCATTTTGTTTAATTGTAGTTGGATTGTCAACAATAGCAGTAACATCAAAATATTCACTCTTTTCAACTTCAACAGTTGGAGTTGTTAAATTAGCTGCATAATTCATTTCTTCACTAGCATTTAAAACAGTATACACAAAAGTAGCTTTTTGTCCACTCTCCGTCAAACCAGAAACAGAGATTGTTGCATGAGTATCATCAGTTATACCAGCATTAAGAGTTCCAGCTCCAGTTTTAGAAGCAACTTCTTTAAATTTAACCACAAACCCATCTGGATTAGAAGCAACCGTACCAGTACCTTTAATTTCTAAAGGAATAGCAGAAACTACAGCATAACCAATACCAATGGCTAATATAGCAATTAACACACCTAAAATTCCTGTTCTTCTTTTCATATCTTCCATACCTCTTTCCTCTTATTTCAAAACTAATACCATGTCTACTTCGGTACCATATTTTGTAATTATATTATAACCAAAATAAAATAAAGAAATCAACATCTTTTCATTTATTTTTATATCTTGACAAAAAAAACGTAAATTAAGAATCTAAAGAAAAAATTTCAATAAATCTTAATTAGTAAAAGTATAATACTCCACTATTTCTTTGCATAGAAACGTCTTTATTTATAATTATTTTTATCAATTTTAATAGATTTTTTAAATCCATCCTTATAACTTATTTCATATTATGAACATAACAATTGTTCTATATCATTATATAGAATTCTATATTTATTCTTATCTAAAATTTTATTTTTATACAAAATAGAATATATTTTTTTATCTTTTACATAGTACAAACAACTATAATTACTATTTATAAAAAGATATTTATCAATATCCATAATTTATTGTTTCCATAACATACTTCTAAATAGCTAACTTATCTAATGCAACCTTAGCCGCCTCTTGTTCGGCATCCTTTTTACTAGAACCAACACCTACTCCATAGCAAATATTATCAACTAAAACTTCCATAGTAAATTTCTTTTCATGAGCAGGTCCCTCTTCTTTAATTAGCTGATAAACAACAGACCGCTGCCTTGTTTGAACATACTCTTGTAAAGCACTTTTATAATCATGAAAAAAACTAATATTAGGATTTTCAATAAAAGGAACTATAATATTTAATAATACATTTCTTACAGTAGCATACCCTAAATCTAAATAAATCGCGCCTACAAAAGCTTCAAAAATATCAGCAACAATTGCTTTCTTTATTCCATCTTTTTCTTCACCATGACCTAGAAGCATATAATTAGGAAGTCCTAAAGACATAGCATAAGCATAATTTGCATTTTCGCAAACGTAACTTGCTCTTACTTTTGTCATCTCCCCTTCTCTATCTTTAAAATTACTATATAAATAATCAGCAACAACAAGATCCAAAACAGCATCTCCAAGAAACTCTAATCTCTCATAATTAGCTTTCTCTTTATGTTCATTAGTATAAGAGCTATGTTGAAAAGCCATACGATATAATCTCATATCTTTAGGTTTTATTTTTATTTTTTTAAATAATTCTTCCATACAACTCACCTTAACCTATTATAATATTAATTTTTAAAATCGCAAATACTTTTCAGTTGAAAAAAAAAAAGAAGCATAGTAAAATGAAAATGGTGAGGGTATGAAGTGGTTATTAATATCATTAATTCATTTATATCAAAAAATTCCATTTCAATCACATAAACAATGTAGAATGATACCAACTTGTAGTAGATATACAGAAGAAGCAATAATGGAATATGGCTCAATAAAAGGTCTTTATTTAGGAATAAAAAGAATTATAAAATGCAACCCCCTTCAAAAAAATATAGTTGACCCAGTACCAAAAAGGAGAAAAAGATGAAAAAATTATTATTTTTAATTATATTATTACCTATCCTACTACTAACAGGATGTACAAATGATACTATGGATAATATCGAAATAATTGTAACTAATTATCCAAACGAATATATTGTAAAAAGCTTATATGGAGAACATGCTAAAATAAGTTCAATATATCCAGATGGAGTAGATACAAAAAACTATAAAGTAAATAAAAAACAAAAAAATGAATATGCAAGAAAAGACTTATTTGTCTATAATGGATTAATTGAAAAAGAAAGAGACTTAGCCTTAGATTTACTCTCAATCAATCCTGAATTAAAAATAATTGATACAGCATACGTCCTAGAAACAGATTACTCTCCAGAAGAATTATGGTTAAATCCATCTTCTCTTCTAATGATGAGTCAAAATGTTAGATTAAGCTTAAATGAATATATTACAAATTCATACCTAAAAAAAGAAATAGATGAAAAATATGAGGAATTAAAAATAAATCTAAGTGAAATAGATGCCGATTATAGAGTTGCTGTTGATAGTACTAATAATAAAACAATTGTTGTCGCAGACAGTGCACTAAAATATCTTGAGAAATTTGGACTAGAAGTCATATGTATAGATAGTGATGCTCAACAAAAAGTATTAAGTGATGCAGAAAATCTAATTAAAAATAATACTATTAATTATATATATTTATTTAAAGGAGCAGAAAAGAATGAAAACACAGAAAAAATATTAGAAAAATATTCAGAAATAAAAACAGTAGAACTACATCGATTAGACAATATTACGGATAATGAAAGAAGCGAAAAAGAAGACTATCTAACAATTATGAGAGATAACTTAGAATTAATTAAAAAAGAATTATATCAATAAATAGGTACTACCTATTTTTTTTAATATTTAGAAATAAATTGCTTAAAAGAAGATAAAAACTTATGAAATAATAAATCTACTAAATTTGAAGCTTTTGTACCTAGTCTAGAAGCCCGATTACTATAATTTTTTTTAGGAGGTAGATAGTTTTTAGAATCAATTGTTTTTCCAGATTTTAAATCTTTTTCATATTGAAGAATAGCCTGATTTGTTAATTCTACCTCATTTTCAAATAAAGTAGAATTATATTTACTAAAATATAAAGCAAGAAAAAAAATGAAAAGAAAAACAAAAATAATTTTAAATATTTTGTTCATGAAATAGCCTCCAAAAAGCAATTACCAAATGCTAAAGTAGAATTTAAAACTTCAGAAGTTGTATTTTGATATCCTCCTATCTCAATTAAAATAGTATTAGGTGAAAAATCCTGATTATAAACCCCATTTACTCCAGGACCACTTTTTTTATATATTCCTTTACTAAGTCCAGGATATCTTTCTTGAATAATAGAATTAATTTTTTCTGTAAACGAAAGATTCTCTTGATAATTAGGATTTTCTAAACCAACAATAAACAATAAAGAAGCATAATCTTTATCTCCAATAGTAATAGTAGTATGACTCTTATCTAAACTATCTCTATGAATATCAATAAAATATTTCAAAGATGGATAATTTATAATAACATCTTCCAATAATAATCTACTAGCTCGATAACTCTCACTATATTTCCAATTATTTTGACTTAAAATATCTTTAATAGACTTTTCTTCAACAAACGAAAAACAATTATTCTTATTAAAAAAATCTTCTAAAATATAATTATTCATCATTACTGTAGGATGAACACTAAATTCAACATAATCCGAAAAAGCATACTCCTCTCCTTGATGAGAATTATATAAATAAACTAAAGGTTTTTTATCTACAACTTTATTCTCCTTAATAGTTGAAATATTATTTTGATAATCATTTCTTAACCAATAAACAGGATTACTTACTTCAATAGTTTTATCAATAAAAGTTTCTATAAAATTCTTTTCTTCATATGAAAAAGTATTAGACACAATTAAATGAATAAAATCTTTATCTTTAATTTTAATCTTACTAACTTCAAGTTTCTTATAACTTAAAAACACTCCAATTAAAATAAAAATTAAAAAAAATATTCTATTTCTTTTTTTTCTTTTCTTTTTAGAAATAAATTTTTTTTTCATAATATCACCAATAATATTTTAGTAAGAATAAATCAATATTATTGTCGAATAAAATTATCATGAAGAGAAATATTAATACCATTACCAATAAGAATAGATAACTTTTCAATCATAAAATCAATATTAGTAGGTGTTACAATTAAGTTTTCTCCTAAAAAAATATTCTTTTTAGATTTTTTAATAAGACTACATAAATTTACAACAGTAGGAACTCCAATCGCAATAACATCTACACCAATAGTTTTAAAACTTATTTCTTTACGGACATTTCCAATACCAGATCCAGGATGAATACCCTTATCTGTAATTTGAATAGTACGATTAATTCTTTCTATATGATCACTCTTTAAAGAATCAATTACAATAACTTTAGTAGGATTTACTTCATCTACTATTTTTCTTACAATATGACTAGTTTCAATACCAGTATTTCCCATAACATCAGGAGCAAATGCAGAAACATTTTGATATCCATCTTCTACATCACCAAGTAAAAACAAATAACGAGTTATTAAGATATTTTTTACTGTAGAAGGCCCCAACGAATCAGGAGTTGATTTTTCATTACCTAAACCAATTACTAATATTTTTTCTTTTTTCTTAAGATTTAAATATTTCTTTAATTCATGAATAAAAATATCTTGAACTTTTTTAAATTTCAAAGAATCAGTTATATCATCAAAAAAAATAGTAGTATAATGACATTTATTAAAAGAAGACTCTTTAACAAGAATAGAATCATCTTGATAAATAACTCTACCATTCTCCTTATTTGAATTAGATTCAACTATTAAATCCGTATAAATAGATTTAATTTTATTATTATTCATACAATCACCATTATTAATCTTTACAAATTATTGTTTTTTATTTGCTTTTTTTTAAATAATTTGATAAAATGAACTTGTTTACAAAAAGTGAGGTGAAAAAATGCCAAATATTAAAAGCGCTAAAAAACGTATGCGTTCAAATGCAAAGAAAGCAGAAGTAAATTCATTAATCATTTCTAGTATGAAAACCGCTATAAAAAAATTTGAAAAAGTAGTAAAAGAAAATAATAAAGAAGAAGCTAGTAATAAATTAAATATAGCTATGCAAAGAATTGATAAAGCAACATCAAGTGGAAAAATACATAAGAATAAATCTGCTAGACTTAAATCAAGATTAATGAAATTATTAAATAATATGGAGTAACCAATTAGAAATAATTGGTTTTTGTTTACTTTAGATTTATTTTTTAGTAAAATATTTATAGTTAAGGAGATTCTATGAAAAAAACAATTGTCCTAATAAAAATGATTTTTACATGTGGGTTATTTATGATATTACTTGGATTAATCATAATAAGAGAGAATGATATTAAAAGTATTGTTAATACTTATATTACTCCAAATAATAAAATAACACTCGAAAAGAAAAATAAATATTATAGAGATTATGACTTTTTATTAGTACAAAATACAAATAATTTTAAACCTAATAATTATCAAGACTTATTAAATATATTTTATACAGTAATTAATTCAGGAAATACCTCATTTACTTTTTATTGTCCAAAAGAATATAGTAATTGTATTAAAGATATAGAAACAATAGCTAATAATCAGTATCTCCTATCTGATATAAATAATTATGTTCATCCATTTAATGGATTTTCTCATATTGAAACAGACTATGATAGTTTAAGAAGAATAAATATTAATCTAATTAAAAGTTATACAACAGAAGAAATTAACGCGATAGAAGAAAAAGTAAATGAACTATATCCTCAACTAGTAAATGAAAATAAATCAATAGAAGAAAACATTTTATCTATTCATGACTATATTATAAATAATACAAAATATGATTCCCAAAGAAGTAATAATAATATTACTACTTATCATTCTGATATAGCATATGGCCCTTTATTTGAAGGATACGCAATATGCGGAGGATATACAGATTTAATGGAATTGTTTTTAGAAAAAATGAATATTAAAAGCTTTAAAATATCTTCAGAAAACCACGTATGGAACGCAGTATACATAAACAATAAATGGTATCACTTAGACTTAACATGGGATGATCCTGTAGCAAGCAATGGAAAAGATTACCTAGAACATAATTATTTCTTAATTGATACAAATAAATTACTAAGTTTAGAAATAGAACAACATACTTTTAATAAAGAAATATATAAAGAATTTGCTAATTAAAAAGCTCTCATCAAGCACGATGAGAACTTTTTTCTCGAAGTAAAAGTTCATTCATAAAAATATAATCATCCCCTTCAATTAAAAAAGGATAATTTAATAGATTAGGATTAGAATCATCTAAATAACGCTTCTTAAAAACATTATACTTTTCCTCATCTGATGTATCATAATTAGGATGAAGTAATGTTAAACTATGAATTAAATTATCATAATCTTTAAAAATTTCTTCTCCAGGATATCCTAAATAAGCAACATTAAACTCATTCTTTTTAGAAATAGAAATAGTTCGTAAATAATTAGACATTAAAGAATAACCATTGTTTATAGTATGTGAAGCAAAAAAATATCTGCCTAACCCTCTAATATAAGTATCCGAATCAACTCCCATATAATCCTCTGCCTTCATTTCAGTAAAAGCCTCTTCTAAAAAAGGGTCATGAAAACCACTAATTAGAGGATGATTAGCACAAAACTCAAAATGAAAAGATTTTTCTTCTAAAATATTATACTTAGAAGAAAGACTACGATATAGATGAAATCTTTTATAAAAATCAAAAACTTCTGCATTATAAGCTTCTTTTCTGCTACAAACAAATGGATTATATAAACGAAGAATAACATTATCATTTTTATTTGAAACAACACTATGCATAGCATGACCTACTTCATGATTAATAGATTTATAATAAAGATGAGCCTTATTAAGAGGAGATAAATTAACTTCTTCATATCGATTTGCTTTCAAACTTAATTCTCTATGAGAAAAATTATAACTATTATGTACATAATTAGAACAACTAATAACCTGAATATTTTCAATTAATACATTAATTAAAAAATCAAATAAAGAATATTTTCCATTAACTGGTTGAATAAAATAATTAGAATACTTCACTTTATTAGAAAAAATAAAAAGAAATCTCCTCTTTATAATCTAAATATATTCTAATTAAAACAGTAAAAATTAAAGTAATTAAACAATCAAGATTAGAGTTATTATCAGGATTTAATATTTTTTTATAAACAGCTTCAAAATCTAATATTTCACCAAGTTCTTTTCCGATAAATTATCTATATAATTAAAATCTCCATTATCTTTTAATAGTATTAAAACATCCTTATACTTCATTCTCATTCTCCATAATATAATGATATACTTGATCAATAGTATGATTAAAATTAAGAAAATCTACATCAAACCACTTTGTATTAAACTGATGATTAAAAAAAGTATATTGTCTTTTAGCAAATCTTCTAGAGTCTTTTTTTATCTCTTCTACTACGTCATCTATTTTTTTAGAGTGATAAAAATAATCATAAAACTCTTTATAACCTATTCCACTATTTAAAATTCTAGAAGATGAATATTTATCCTTTAAAGACTCTACTTCCTTTAATAAACCATTACCTAACATATTATCTACTCTATTATTAATTCTATCATATAAAATACTTCTATCAGTAGTTAAGCCAATTACTTTGATAGGATATAATAAATTATCTTTATAATTAGTTATTTCTTCATTATTTTCTAATTTATTTAATAAACGAACTAATCTTTTTCGATTACCAACATCAACTAAATTAGAAACAGAATACGCTTTTATTTTTTCAAGTATTTCTTCATTTGATAGATTATCATAAGTATTATTAGAAGTTCCCTCTGTAAATCGATAATCATATAAAGCAGCTTTTATATAAAGTCCAGTTCCTCCAACAATTATTATTCTTTTTCCACGAGAAGAAATATCTTGTATTTTCTCTCTACAATCCCTCTGATAATCAAATACAGAATAATCACACTCTACATCAATAAAATCCATTAAGTGGTGAGGAATACCCTCCCTCTCCTCTATAGAAGGCTTTGCACTACCAATATTTAAATCTTTATATATAGAAACGCTATCCCCATTAATGATTTCAGCATCCAACCTTTTGGCAAGTTCAATACTTAATTTTGTCTTTCCAACTCCAGTGGGGCCAACAATTACTATAATATTTTTCATGAAAAATCACCTCAACTAAATAATCAATCTAACTGTCTTTTGAAAAGTCTCTCTAACTCATAACGAGTATAAGTAATAATAGTTGGCCTTCCATGAGGACAAGTAAAAGGATTTTCACAATAACGAATATTTTCTAATATCCATTCCTGATCTTCTGAAGATATATAAGTATTTGCCATAACAGACATACGACAAGCCGTAGTTGCCGCTATACGCCAAATAAATTGATCAAAATCAAATTGCCCCTTTTCAATCATAATATCAACAATTTTTCGAATCATTTCTTCCGAACGTTCTTCTACTATCCAACTAGGATGAGTACGAACAATTAAGGTGTTTTCACCAAACTCTTCAACTTGAAATCCATAACTTTCTAATAAAGAAAATCTTTCTTTTACTAAAATAAATTCATCACTTCGAAGTTCAATTTTAATAGGAACTAATAAATCAATAATAATTGGTTTTTCCTTCATTTGTTTTAATATTTTTTCATAATTAATTCTTTCAGCAGCAGCATGTTGATCAATTAAATACATACCATCTTCATTTTCAGCAACAATATAAGTCATTAAAACTACACCACGAGGAATCATTTTTTTAATACGTGGTTCCACTTTTTCTTCCATATCAACTTCAAAAGGAAGTGCCTCTTCTAACTCTTGCTTTTCCTGTTTTTCAAATTCTTTTTTTTCTTCTTGTACCTCAAAATCCAACTGCAACTCTTCATATTTCTCTTTAGAACTATTAGCTTTTACCTCATCAAAATCATCACTCTTATCATTAGAAATAATTTGCCGTCTAACCTCACTAACGGAATAACTATCTCGAACACTAACTTCTGGAATTAATGTTAATTCTTCTAACCTCTTTGTAATTAATTCTACCAATAATTCTTTTAATGTATCCATTTTAGAAAACTTAATATCCATCTTAGTAGGATGAATATTAATATCTACTAAAATTGGATCTACATCAATATTTAAAACAATAACTGGATAACGATCTTTATGAATATAAGTATGATAGCAATCTACAATACATTTATTTAATTCATTATTTTTAATAACACGTCCATTTACTAAAGTCGTAATAGAATTACGATTACCCTTAGTAACCTCTGGAAAAGAAATATACCCATTAATAGAATAATCATCATTGTCTCCAGAAATAGGAATCATTTTCTTAGTAATATCTACCCCATATATTTCATAAATGACTTTTAATAAATCTCCATTACCATCTGTTTTTAATAATACTTTATCGTTATTAATTAACGTAAACTTAATACTTGGATAAGATAAAGCCATTTTATTAAGATATTCCACTATATGAGCAAGTTCAACATACAAATTTTTTAAATATTTTAATCTTACAGGAGTATTATAAAATAAATCAGATACAGTAATTGTTGTTCCTTTTTGTAAATCAGTTCTTTCTACTTTTAAATCTTTTCCTCCTGATAAAGTAAGAAGAGTCCCGACTTCACCATTAGAAGTCTTTAGTCGAACATTAGAAACACTCGCAATAGAAGGCAAAGCTTCTCCACGAAAACCAAGAGATTCAATATAAAATAAATCATCTAAATTACGTAATTTTGAAGTAGCATGTCTTTGAAAAGCTAGTTTAGCATCATCCTCATCCATTCCAATTCCATTATCACTAACTTCTATTTCTTTTACTCCAGAATCAATTAATCGAATAGTAATTTCACTAGCCTCTGCATCAATAGAATTCTCTACTAATTCCTTAACAACATTCATACATTTTTCGACTACTTCACCTGCAGCAATCTTATTAGCAAGCACTTCATCCATCACATGAATTTTACTCATAATTATCACCCACTCTCTGATAGATATCTTCTATTTTTTCAGCAATTTTTATTCCATCCATAGCAGATGTAGTTATACCACCCGCATAACCAGCACCTTCTCCGCCAGGATAAAGTCCTTTGATATTTGCCTCAAACCCTTCATCTCTTAAAATACGAATAGGAGAACTAGTACGAGATTCCACTCCAAGAAGCAAAGCATCTCCTCGATCAAAACCTTTAATTTTCTTTCCAAAATATGGAATTGCCTCTTTAAGTGCATCACAAATATCTTTAGAAAATAATTCATTTAAATTAGCAAAAGAAACTTTCCCTTTTGTAACAGGAAAAACGCTCTTAAAATGAGTACTTACCCTATCATTCAAAAAGTCTTCTAATAACTGAATAGGAATCACACCATTACCAATCTCATAAGCTTTTTCTTCGAGCATTCTCTGAAAAGCAACTCCACCCATTAAACCATCAGAAAAATCTTTTTCTGAAACTGTAACAACAATTGCACTATTAGCATTTTCCGCATCCCTTTTATAATTACTCATTCCATTAATTGCTAAAAGTCCATCCTCTGAACTAGCATTAACTACATATCCACCAGGACACATACAAAAAGAATATACTCCTCTACCATTTGTTGCATGATAAACCAATTTATAACTAGCTGGAGGAAGCAAATTATACTTACTTCCATATTGACTTTCACTAATCATTTTCTGAGGATGCATAATCCGTACTCCTACAGCAAAGTTTTTAGGAACCATTTTTATATTCTTTTCAGCAAGTAAAGAAAAAGTATCTCTAGCAGAATGTCCTATAGCAAGAACCAAACAACTACAAGGAATAATATCTTGATAGTTAACTTCAACTGCCTTTACTTTATTATTTTCAATAATAATATCACTCATAAAACTAGAATAATGAAACTCTCCTCCCCACTCAATTATTTTATTTCGAATATTTACAATTACTTTTCTTAATAAATCCGTCCCTATATGTGGATTTTGTAAATATAAAATATCTTCTGGAGCCCCATTTTCTACAAATATACGAAACACTTCACGCATTCTTCCACTTTTATCTTTAACTAACGTATTTAATTTACCATCCGAAAAAGTACCTGCTCCACCTTCTCCAAACTGTATATTAGAAGAAGAATTTAACTTATTCGTTTGAAAAAAATTCTCAACAGACTGAATTCTTTTTTCCATTTCTTCTCCTCTTTCTAAAACAATTGGATGATATCCATCTTTAGCAAGCTTATAGGCACAAAATAATCCACATGGTCCACTTCCAACAACAATAACAGGATTATCTAATTTTTTTTCTCCCTTACCTACATAATGATAAGATATTACATTAGATTTAGAAAGTTTTTTATATTTTCTTAAAATGTTTTCTTCATTTAAACAATTAAAATCAACTTGGTATACATAAAAAATATTGCTCTTATCTCTAGCATCAATAGATTTTTTTACAATTTGATAAGAATTATTTTTTAAAAGTGGATAAAGATGAAAAATTTTTCTTTCTAACTCTTCTTGACTATCCTTTTCGATTGGAATTTTTATTTCACTTACTCTGATCATAATACTCCCCTATACATTTACCAGCTAAAATACCACTAATCCAACAAGTAGTTAAATTATATCCACCACAATCCCCATTCATATCTAAAAGCTCTCCCGTAATAAACAAGTTTTTCTCTTTTAAAGACTCCATCGTCTGATAATTAACTTCATCTAATAAAACTCCTCCATTACAAACCTGACTCATATCATATGATTTAGTAGAAATAATCTCAACTGGAAAACTACTTAAAGCTTTGCATAAACGAAGTTTTTCTTCATTTGATAAATCTTTATAATATATATTTTTAGATAACTTAGCATGCTTTAAAATTACAGGAATAATCTTATAATTTAAAAATCCTTCTAATATTTCTTCTAAGTTTCTAGTAGGAAATTTTAAACAATAATGATGCATCCAAGGAGTAATAAGAGTCTTAATAAAAGGAACAAAATTAATTTTAATAACTTCTCTTTTTCCATCATGTAGACCTCTAGAAACATAATGACTTAAATTAAATGTACAGATACCACTTAAGCCATAAGAAGTTAATTGAACTTCCCCCTCTTCACTTTTTTGATAAACATCATCTTCAAATAACTTTAGTTCAACATCACACCTAACTCCATCCCATTCCTTATAACTTTTTTTACTAACAAGCGGTACAAGTGCAGGAACAACATCCACTATTGTATGATGAAATTTCTTTAAAAATTCATATCCCATACCATCACTACCAGTTTTTGGATAGGCAAATGAACCAGTTGCAATAACAAGTTTTTGACATTTTAATATATCATTACCACAAGTAACTAAAAAAGTATCATTCTTTTTTATTATATCAGTAACTAAAGAATTACATTTAATTTGAACACCACGACGAATAGCTTCATCAATTAATATTTTTTGAACCATCTTAGCTTGATTAGAATATGGGTAATAGCAACTATTTTTAATTTTATAAATTAGTCCAATATCTTTAAAGAAATTCAAAACCATATCAATATTATTACTAGAAATAATCCTATCAACAATATCAATATTCTCACTATGATAATTACGAATACTATAATTTTCATTCATATAATTACAGCGCCCATTACCAGTTAATAATAATTTCTTAAGACAAGTAGAATTTCTCTCTAAAATAATTACTTCATTATTAATTCTTTTAGCAAGTATACCACAAACAATACCACTTGCTCCTCCACCAACAATAATAACTTTTTCCATATACATCCCTCAAATTCAAAGTAATTATATCAAAAATTATAATCTTTTACTACTATAAAGATTGTTAAAAATATATTTATAGGTTATACTAATATTGGTGATGGAAATGGATAAAAAGGAAATAAAAAAAATAAAGTTAAAAAATAAAAAATTAACTTTAGTATTATTAATTATTCTTCTATTGACATTAACTGGAAGTGGATATATTGCTTATACAATATATCAAAATAAAATGATAGAATCTATTCATAATAATTTAAAAACAACCATTAAAACCAAAAAAAATTCTAAAATATACGATAGTAATAAGAAAGAAATTGCAACAACAAAAGATTCTATCTCATTAGAGCTTTCATCTATAAAAAAGAAAGCCAAATACTATAAAATTAAAAACACAGACTTTTATATAAACTATAAAGATATTAAAAATAATACAAATTTAAAAACAGAAAAAAAAGATAATAGTATTTATGAATCTTTACAAACAAAAATAAAAATAAAATCAAAAGTAGATCTAATAAAAAATAATAAAAAAACAATTACCCTTCTAAAAGGAATTACAGTGTCTTTAGACTCTATAGATGATAATTATTACTATATTAATTTTTTAAATCAAATATTTAAAATAAAAAAAGATAAAAGTATTAAACAAATTAATAAAAATAATAATAATAATAACTCAGTAAGTGTTATTCACTATGATAAAATAAATAATACATGTCAAGATGATAACTGTCTATTAACAGAAAGTGTAAAAAGACATATCGAACTATTAAAAAATAATAATTATTATTTTATAACAAAAGATGATTATATAAAATTTGTAAAAGGATACATTAATTTAAAAGAAAATGCTATTTTACTTACAACAAGTGAAGAAAATGAATTTGTAAAAAGCATCGAAAACCAATATAAAATAAGTATTCCAGTTATAAAAGAAAATGATTCCATTTCCTTTATAACAACGAATAAAAAATCTGAAAGAAATGAAGACTTAAAAAAATTAAATCGTTATCAACCAACAAAATATACAGTAATAGATGATTATTTAAAAATGGCAAAAGGAGAAGAAATAACTCCTACAAATAAAGAAGATATCGCAACTGATATTCCTGTTGTAAACTATCACTTTTTCTTTGACTCATCCCTAGGAGAAAAATGCAATGAATCAATATGCTTAGAAGCAAGCAAATTTGAAGAACATTTAAAATGGATAACAGAAAATAATTATAAAGCTCTAACAATTAATGAATTTACAGATTGGAAAGAAGGTCTTATAGAATTACCAAAACACTCTGTATTATTAACAATTGATGATGGAGGAATAGGTACTAGTAAAATTAATGGAAATAAATTAATACCTCTTCTAGAAAAATATAAACAACATGCAACATTATTTTTCATAACTGCATGGGGAGAACTAAGTGATTATCAATCACCATATCTAGATGTCCAATCACATTCATTTGACCTACATTATGAAGCAAGATGTCCAGATGGAAGAGGAATGGTAGCATGCTCAGACTACAAAACAGTAAAAGAAGATTTAGAAAAATCACTAAAGATTCTAAGTGGTGATAATACATCATTCTGTTTCCCATTCTATTCATATGATAAAGAGTCCCTTCAAGCACTTAAAGACTTAAACTTTAGAATAGCATTCATTGGAGGAAATAGAAGAGCAAATAGAAATCAAAATAACTACTTAATAACAAGATTTCCTATACTAGATGATATTACTCTAGATGAATTTGTAAGTATAATAAAATAAAAAAAGCTTTAAAGCTTTTTTTCATTTTCCACAAAATGAGCATTGTTATACTCATAAAGCATCATTCTTAAAGACTCTATTCTATCTAGTAACTCTTGACTACTTTCTAAAGATAACTTTCCACTTAAAAGTAAATTCATTATCTCATCACAATTATAATTAAATTCCGGTAAAAGATATTTAACGGAATTAGCCTCAGCCATCATCAAATCCTGTTGATACTTTTGCTTATAATAATTATAAATAATTGATAGTTTACATACAACTTCATCATATACAGTCTCACCTATAAGCCTATAATTATTCAAGTATCTTTTTTTATTATTAGGATCTAATAATTCAAAAATATTATCGTTCCCAATTCCCATTAGATAAAGAGCCTTATGAGATCTATTCGTAAATCCAAATTGTTCTAAAAAATAAAAATACTCTTTTGAAAAATCAATTTGAGGATCAACATTTAAATATTTACATTTTAAATATTTAATAACATCCAAAGTTTCTTTATCAACCATTAATTTAGAATTTGAAAGATGATTTATAAAATCATCATCACATGACTTTTCTAATAAATCCCCTACCATAATAATATTTTTTTCTTCTAAATGTTTTAAAGTAGCTTTACTTACTAATCCTCGTATTGAATCTAATCTAATTTCAAATAAATTTTCATTACTAGAAATATTCATATTCATACTATTCCCCCCTAAAAACTATGCAAATTATACCACAAATGTTGATTTTTGTCAATAAATATTATTTACTAATAAGTTAAGTTTCTAGAAATACTAAGTAAAATTCCCACGCTTCCCATACTAACTAGTAAACTGCTTCCACCATAACTTAAAAATGGAAGAGTAACACCCTAAGTCTTGCAAGTGCAACTAATTTTTGATAGGTTGCCTTTGCAAAATAACTGAAAAATGGCAGTAATGCTTCCAAATAACTGATTTTAAATTTCTATTAACTCTGGAAATCTTAAATGTACATATACTTTTTTATCTTTATCAATTTCTATTTTATCTACAAGTCTTTTTATCTGATCTTTCCTAGGATTCTTTAAAGACATATAATCTAAAACAGATCTTCTACATTTATTAAAACTAGTATTATCAGATGGCTGCTTTTCATTAATTTGTTTTTTATTATTTAATTCTTCTAATTCCATATTTAATCTATTAATTTCTTGTTTTGTTTTATCGTAGATTCGTTTATACATTTCTTCATCTACTAAACCTTTTACTTTATCCATATATAGATTATCTATGGTAGATTTTTGAGAATTTAATAAATTGTTTAATTTTTCAATTTTTTGATTAATTTCTTTTAAATTTTTCATAACAATATTTTCTGAACTATCTTCTAATTCATTAAAGTCATAATGTTTACAAAATTTTTCACATACATCTTGTAAATATTCTAAAATATCTTCTTCTAACCAATCATAATTAATTCTATGAGATGAGCATATTCCATATTTTCCTTTTCTAGTATATAAATTACATTGAGTATAATGTCTTACACCAGATTTTAAAATATCTTCACTTATTCTTATATTTCGACCACACTCATGGCAATAAAGTAATCCTCCTAACAAATAATCTAATTGATGGTCAGTAACTCGAGTAGTTGTTTTTTTATGAAGTATATCTTGAACTTTATCAAAAGTTTCCTTAGATACAATTCCTTCATGAGTACCCTCAACAATAATTAATTCATCTTTTGATGTTTTCCTTAATTTCTTTGAGTTATAACTAATTTTATTATGAGTATTTTGTACCATATTTCCAATATACATTTCATTTGTTAAAATACCTTTTACTGTCTGTCTTTTCCAAATCCCAAATCCATCATTTTCAGTGATATCTTTTGCTCTAGGTTCTTGTTTATGAACAATAGGAATTGGTATTTTCTTTAAGGTTAAATATTCTGCTATTTTATTAGGACTTTTTCCCTCTAAAGCCAAGTCATAAATTAATTCGACTATATGTCTTACTTCTTCATCAATAATTAATTTATGCTTATCATTTAGATCTTTCTTATAACCATATAAAGGAAATGAACCAATATAGTCGCCACGATTTTGTTTTGCTCTTAATGAAGTCTTTACTTTTTTCGATACATCTCTTAAATATAAATCATTTACACTTAATCTAATTCCAAGCATTGAATCACCAATATTAGAATCATAGGAATCATTAATTGCAATATATCTAACACCTTTTTCTAAAAAGTATTCTTCTATATATTTACCTGTTTTATACATTTCACGACCAAGTCTTGATAAGTCTTTGGTAATAACACAATTAATTATTCCAGATTCAATATCATTAATCATCTCTTGAAAAGCAGGTCTATCAAAATTACCACCAGAATAACCATCATCTACATAATGTTTATATATCTTAAGATTGTTAAATTTTGCAAAAGAATCAATTATGATTTTTTGACTTTGTATAGAAGAACTTTCATCTATTTTACTATCGGCATCAGATAGTCTGTCATAAGCACCACAGATATATTCCATTAATAAAAGTCCTCCATACTAAGTAAATCCAAAATATTGTTATTGATAAATCTATATTGCATTATGAAATTCCTCCAATCCTAAATTACGCGATACCATTACCTCAAGATGCCATGTAACAACCATCATCCATTCAAAAAAAGTAAATCATTTGACCTTTAAATTTCTTAAATAGCATAAATATCCCTCCTTTAGAATTTCCTCAAGCTTGGTTCCATCTTTTTTATAAATATATTCAATGTTAAGTTTTCTTCGTTTACCATCTTTATCTATTCGTTTCATAGAGCCACCTCTATTAAATCTATTCACAAAAAAAGAAAATAATGAATATCTTTTATTTTCTCTTTAAATTTATATAATGATATAACATTCATATTTAAATCTTCCTAAAAAGCAGAATTAATTTGTTACAATTATAGTTAGATAAACTAATTGATTGACTTAGTGATTATTTTTCTATTGTTCTCTTACCTAATCGTTTAGATATTGCCTCAACTGTTTCTTATATATTTGTTTTTAAAAAAAACTAACCAACAATTATCCAAAATTAATAGCAATCCAACAATATCTTCATCTTGACAATAACATAAAAAAAGATTGGATTTCTCTAATCTTTTAACTTTGAGTTGCGGGTATTATTTTTATACAAGTTGAACCTTGTAGATTATAATCTTCTGTACATACAGGTACTTTTGAATATACTGGCAAACATTTTGTCATATCTGGTACTCCTATAGAAATTATTTTTAATTCTCCATATCCTGCAGGGCATGCTCCTTCTTCTATATAATAACCTTCATTCATATTAATACAACCACTTATAGTTCCATTTGAATATTCCACTCTTCCATCTGTACAAATATAATTTGCTGCTTGTGTACTAATACATTCTGTACCATTTAATGAGTAGTTTGAAGGACATGTGTATGTTGGAGGAGGAGGTGGTGTACTTTCTTTAGGTGTATCATTATTTTGACTACTATTTTGATTATTATTTTGATTATTATTTTGGTTATTATTTTGATTATTGTTTTGACTACTATTTTGATTATTATTTTGATTATTGTTTTGATTATTGTTGTTTTTACTATTAAATTGACTATTATTTGTTTTTGAATTATTATTCTCTTCTTTTTCAAGATATTCCTCATTTTTTGTTTCTTCTTCAACTTTTATTTCTTCTTCTACATTAGTTTCTTCCTTTTTAGTTTCTTCTTTTTCTTTATTTTCATCTTTATTTTTTATTTCTTCTTTTATATATTCTTTTTTTGTATTATTATGTACTTTATTCTTATTATATAAAATAAATATAATAGATAAAATTAATAAAATAAAAATAGTTATAAATATAAGTGTGATTATTTTTTTATTTTTTTTCATACACTCATCACCTATTATAATTTTATCATATTTTAATTATTACTTAATAAACAATCTATTTAACATATGTAAATTTTACGAAAAAAGTCTAGAAAATCTAGTCTTTTATTTTATTATTTTTCGTTTCATGGGTACCTCTTATAAGAACAATAACTTTGCAGTAATGGTAAAATTACCCCTTTTTTTATCCGCAAAATTTTGTATTTTTTAATAATTATTATAAATTTTATCTCATTATTAATATTTTCTATTTTATATTAAAATCTCAAATTCCTTTTAAAATAAAGGTTTATTTTATTTATCATTATCAGTTACCTAGTAGGACTTACCCTGTAACTGGTATTAACCCTACTACAACCATTAAATTTAATAGAGCCTGAAATATTAATTGAAAAACAATTCCAAAAGATAAATATTTTCCAAACAAATCATTACAATGTGTTGCGATAAAAATACCTCGATATAATATAATAGAAAACAAAATAACAACAACAAGTGCACCTATAAAACCAAACTCTTCCGTAATTATGGAAAAAATAAAATCAGTCTGCGGTTCTGGTAAATAAAAGTGTTTTTGAATAGAATTTAAATATCCTTCTCCAAGTAAACCACCAGGTCCAATTGCATAAAGACTTTGTATCATTTGAAAACCAGTACCTAAGGGATCTTTCCAAGGATCTAGAAAAGAAGTAATTCTCTGAAGACGATAAGGAGCTATTATTATCAATCCAATTAATCCAAAGAGTCCTATAAAACCACCACATAAAAAGAATTTTAAATTAACTCCAGCAATAAATAATAAAGATATAACAGATAAAAATAAAATTGTTCCTGTTCCTAAATCAGGTTGAAGCATAATAAGACCAAAAAGAAAAAAAGTCATAAATAAAATAGGAAATATCCCTTTTATAAAACTATTAATATAGCCATCACTTCTAGATAAATATTTACTCGTAAAAATCAAAATACTTATTTTAGCAGCTTCACTAGGCTGAATACCAAAAGAACCAATACCAAACCAACTCCTACTTCCATTTCGAATACTACCAATACCAGGGATTAAAACAAGTATTAATAAAATTAAACTAAATATCAAAATCTGATTAGCATGAGTATAGTAAAACCTATAATGAATTTTAGATATTAAAAATACAAATAAGATTCCAACAATAAAAAATAAAAATTGATATTTAAGATAATGAAAAGAATCATGAAATTTATAATCAGCCCAAATATTTGATGAAGAATATACCATTAATAATCCAAAAATGGATAATAGAAAAACTACAAATAATAAAATGTAATCCATTTTTTTCATCTTATCACCTATAAAATAATATGAATATTGTAAAAAAAAAAGAACTTATAAAGTTCTAAACCCATACCCCAAATATAATACCAGCCATTGATAAAACTAATCCTACAACCCAAAATAATTTAACAATATCTGTCTCTTGCCAACCAAGTTTTTCAAAATGATGGTGAATAGGAGTCATTAAAAATAATTTTCGATGAAAAACTAATACCCAAAATGTTTGTAAAATTACACTTAATGTTTCAATAACAAATATAGATGCAACAACTAATAAAGTTAATTCTCTATGTGTCAAAATAGCAATTGCTCCCATAACAGCCCCTAATGCTAAAGAACCAGTGTCACCCATAAAAACTTTTGCAGGATGAGAATTATAAATTAAAAAGCCAACTAAACTACCAACTAATATTAAACTAAAAATTCCAATATCTTCAAAACCAACAGATAAAGATATTAAAGCAAAAGCAATAAAAGCAATTGCAGACAACCCCCCTGCTAAACCATCTAATCCATCCGTTAAATTAACTGCATTACTAGCACCAACCAAAACAAATAAAATTGCAAGACCATATAACCATCCAAGTTCTAAATCAATATGTAACGTTCCAACAACCCATGCAGTTTGTCCACCACTTCTCATATAAATATAGAAAAATCCAATAGCAATTACAACTTGCATAAATAGTTTTTGATAAGTAGTTAACCCTTCATTATCTGCTTTTCTTATAGATAAAAAATCATCTAAAAAACCAATACAGGCATATCCAATAAAAACAAGTAAAACAATTCCTAAATTGGAAGTATAACTAATTCGGTTAGTACAAATAAGTAACAAAGTAGCAACTACAGTTGGAATAATAAAAATTAACCCTCCCATAGTTGGAGTCCCTTCTTTTTTACGATGCGATTCTTGCACAAAAATAGAAATTTTTTGTCCAACTCTTAAATGCCTTAAAACTGGTAACAAAACAAGTCCAAGTATAGCCGAAGACAAAAAACCAATCATAATTGCAAAAACAGCTTTGGTTAATAATAACATATAACCACTCCATTCCTAAAACATTATATCATAATCATATAAACAATATGATAGATTAAAAAAACTTTACAATTATATTTACACATTTTCAATAGGATATTCACCTATTTTCAAAACTTTAGCATTATTTTCTTTTAACACATTTTCTTGCTCTTTTTTAATTCTTTCCATCTCATACTCTTTTTCTTTTATATTATCCTTAATTTTATTCAAATCATATAGTAAATAATCACATTCTTTTACAACACCAATATAGTCTTTAAACTTATCATGAATATCATCTATTAATCTATCAACCTGTTTCCCAGTTTTTCCAAGTAAATCAATAGCGCCTTCTAATGAAGAAATACTGTCTTTAATATCTTCACCATAATCAATTACTTTAATTACCTTATACTTCTTTGTAATAGTCTCTGGTTGAATAAGCCTACGAGTAAACAAAAGATAAGCTGCGATAGAAGAAGAAATTGCTTTTGCAGAAAAACTACCAGGAAAAAACATACGCAAGGCAATCATCCTTAATAATCTTCTACTTTGATTATCTAAAATTTTCATCTCTACCTTAACTTTCTCCTCAACAGTTAAAGCATCCCTAACCTTTTCACGTGCTTCTTGTAATAAAGCATCTTGCTCATACTGAAAATCTAATAATTCTTTATTAATTTGTTCAATTTTATTAAATTTTTCTTTTAATTCATCAAACTTCTTTTCTCTCTCTTCAAAATTTGTTTTCTTCTCTTCTACTTGCCCAGACAAAATATCTTTTTTTTGCTGAAGCTCTTCTATTTTTTCAACTATTTCAATATATAGTGGAGAATCTTTTAACTCATCTACAATTTTTTGACTTTTAAACTCCTTCATATACTCTTCAATTAAATAATAAATATAATCATCATCATATTTATCTAAATCATCAATCTGAATCTTTTTTTCTAGTTCTTCTAACTTTGAAATAACTGAAGTAAGCTTATCTAATAAATCAGCAGCTTCATCACTAAATAATAATTTTTCTTCATCATCAACTAAGTGATTATATTCATAAATTAATAATCTTAAATCATAACGAATATCCTTTAACTCTTTTTCATAAGCCTCAACTATCTTTCTAGATTTAACTTTTTCTAACTCTATTGATGAAGAAAGGATATTATCTATAATCTTCATTTCATCAGAAGAATGAGTTTTATCAACTGATTTAGAAGAAGAATTATTAAAAATCTTTTCTCCTATTGAAATAGGTATTAAAATTGGAGCAGGATTGAAACTATTCTTGTCTTTCTCACTCTTAGTATCTTTTTTATTCTTTAATTCCTTTTTATCTTTCTCATCCTTGTCCTCTTCTAATAATTCTATTTCATCATGTACTTTCTTCTTATTATTTTTATTTGGAGGTATGGAAACAACAACATTCTCTCCATTAATAGAAATAATCTTTTTTCTAGACTTTTTAGAAGTAGTATTACTGCTTTTTTTACTGGAATCATCAGTAAAAACAAAATCTTCATCACCATATTCATCTGTCTTATTTTTCAGATTTGTAGAAGGACTAACAAATTGAATAATCCCCTCAGCTAAAACTAAAGGAACAGTTTTAATTAAAACATATTTTCGATTCTTTTTAACAGATTTCTCTAATTCTTTAATCTCTTGTTCTTCTTTTAATTTTTCTTTTTTCTTTCGAGAAATAATTAAAGACCTTCTTCTATCATTATGCCCACCTTTTGAACCAATGGTCTCATTCATATTAGATACTCCTTCCCAGTAATAATTACTACATATAATTTTACCATATTTAGAATAACTTGATAACTATTTTCTAATAAAGAAAGGTAAAACTAAAAAAATTAAGACGTAAATAATCGTAAAATACTAATTAATATAAATTCTTATTTTACTACCTTCTTCAATTACCTCTCCTGCTTTAGGAGATTGCTCATATACGATATCACCAGAACCAATAATTTTAACATCATAATTAAATAATTGTTTTTTAGCATCTTTAACATTTAAACCAACTACATTAGGAACTTCATAAGTTAATTTATCATTCCATTCTAAGTCCTTTTCCATACCACCCTTTTGTTTAGGTATTTTTAAAGCATCAATAATATCTAATAAAATTCTTCTTGCGATTGGTGTAGTTGTATAACTAGATAACATTGCAGTATTTTTAGGATTATCAATTGCTAAATATAAAACAGCACGAGGATCATTAGATGGAACAATAGACATAAAACTCATAATATAATTATTAACTAAATAAACACCATTTTGTTGTTTCTGAGCAGTACCTGTCTTTCCACCAATACGATATCCCTCAATATATGCACTTTTTCCTCCACCCTTAGCAACAACGCTTTCTAAAGCAATTCTCATAATAGAGGAAGTTTCCGAACTAATCACTTTTCTTCTTAAAACTCTACTATTTTGTTGAACAATAGTATTTACATCATCACTTATACTTTTAACAATATAAGGTTTATATAAATATCCTCCATTAACAACAGCAGAAACCGCCATAACTTGTTGTAACAGGGTCTAATAAATGAAACTTTTTGCATAAATTATCAGAAGTAGTATATACACTTTCTCCTGTCTTAATAAAAATATATAATTGAATCACTTTATCACTTTGTTTATGAACTATTATTCTATCTATTATCTCATTAAATATATCACTATAGCATTTATCATCTTCTAAAGACTTTTCTAAAACATTTTTTATTTCACTAATTTTATTTTCCATATAATTTTTATCTTTCTTATTGTTTTTTAATTCATTTATTTTACTTTGGTAAATAACTAAATCTTCATTTATTAAATCTACTTGCTTTTTGTAATCTTCTTTAGATAAGTATTCCTCCATAACAAGTTCTAGTAATTTATCCTTTTTATTATCTAAAACTATTATTTTAGACTCTAAATTTTTAATATCTGATTCATTATTATTAGTTTCTAAATAATTCTTACATTCACTTAATATTTCATCAAATATATTATTTCTTCTTTTAAATAATTTATTAAACATATCTTTAAAAACTTCATCAAGTTCTAGTTCAAAAACTCTAGGATTAGAACATCCTTTTAAACTTTCTTTCCTATATATTTGGCATTCCCATACGGGATTATTTTTCCTTTTCCCAGCACTTGATCTATGATAAGTAAGACTATGACATCCACAATATATTTTTCCTGAATAAGTATATCTATTTTGAAATACTTTCTTATTAACTGCACGATTTGTAAAACTATCTTGTCTCTCTTTTAATTTAACATTAGCTCGTTCCCATAGTTCTTCAGATACTATTGGTGGAACATTATCATAGTCCTTATAAACAATCCAATCAGATTCATTTAATCTTTTCTTTTGTTTAGTACGATAATCCAATACTTTTGATTTATGTCCACAATAATATCCTTTATATTTAGGATTTTCTATAATTCTAGTAAGTATTGTTGTATCAATCTTTTTACCAGTTCTACTTTTATATCCTAAACTAAATAAATATCTTGATACTTTAGATAAACCATCACTCGTATTAGCATATCTATCAAATATTATTTTAATCATTTCTGCTTGTTCTTCATCTATAACTAATTTTCCTTTATCTTTTACATATCCATAGATATTAGAACAACCTAACACTACACCATTATCAATACTTCGCCTCATACCAAACGAAACTCTTTCAGAAAGTCTCCTCACTTCATCTTGAGCAATTGAAGACATCATTGTAAGTCTAAGTTCAGAATCAGGTAATATTGTATTTATATTATCATTTAAGAAATATACACCAACACCATTAGATAATAATTCTTGTGTATACATAATACTATCTAATGTACTTCTTGAAAATCTTGATATTTCTTTTGTTAATATTAAATCAAATTTATGTCTTTTAGCATCTCGTATCATTCTTAAAAATTCTTCACGTTTTTTAACCTGTGTACCACTAATACCTTCATCAATATATGAACCTATAAATTCCCAGTTAGGAACTTTACTAATGTAATCATTAAAGAAAGATATTTGACTTTGTAAAGAATGTAATTGTTCATCTTTATCAGTTGATACTCTTGCATAAAAACATACTCTTAAATTTAATTCTTGGAGATTAATACCTTTCATAATATTTTCCCTAACTGTATACAAGTCCATAACGCACCTCCTAAATTAATAATTTATAATTATTAATATTATTTATATAATCATCATTAATTTTACTTTTTTCCACTTCGATTTTATTTAATAATTTATTAATAGTAAAATTATACATCCCATCATCAATAGTATTTCTTTGTTTTAAATATTCAAGTAATTTAATACTTGTTTCTAACTCTATTATTTTAGATGGTACTTTACTTTCATTTTTCATATACTTTGTCCTTTCTTTAAATTATATTTTTTTTAAACAAAAAAAGAACTCAGAAATTTATATTTTATCTATCATTTTTCAAAAAAAAAGAAGAACATATAGTTTTTCTTCATATAATATATCATCTTATTTATTATAATGTCTTTTTTTCTTATCAATAACTTTTCCTCTAACCTCTGGCAAATATAATTCTTCTTTTATACTCTTTTTTATTTTCAAATGATTGTCTTTTAAAAAAAATTAAATTGCTCGCGTAATTCATCTTTTATTGTCATATTTATTACCTCCATATATAAATTATTCTTAAAGCTGCTTCAATAGCATATCTTTAAATGTTATATTATAAACATTACTACATTTTATTATTTATTAATACAAAATACTGCATAAAGTGGTACAGATTTTATTTTATTTTCAAAGCCAAAATTTTTAGAAGATATTCTAATACTATAGTTAGGATTATATTTCTTTATATATTCATTTAAACTTTTACTATTAGTTCTTCTACCACTTTTAACTTCTACTGGAATAATATCTCCATCTATTTTTATTAAAAAATCTATTTCATATCTATCAAAATTATAATAATATAATTCTTTAGAATTAGGATATAAGGAACATGCCACATAATTTTCCGTAAGGACTCCCTTAAACATTTCATTTTTATCTAAAAGAATTTCACTGTAATCTAAATTAGATAATGATCTAAGTAATCCAACATCACTTAAATATAATTTAAATTTATCAGAATTAGCAAATGCTTTTAAAGGAGATTCATTTTTTTCAGTCATATCACATTTTAATATCATATTACTAGCAAGTAACCAATCCAAACTACTTTCATATCTAACTTTTCTAGCATCCTTATCTACTATACTATATTTAAAAGTATTATTAACTCTAGCAAGTTCTTTAGGTATAGAATTATATATTTGATTATTTTTAATTCCTTCACTATTTTCAGTATATTTATTCATATCTGCTAAATATGAAGTTATTATTTGTTCTTGTAAAGTAAAATCAACATGCGATATATTACATTCATTATCTATAAAATTATTTATCATAGCAGGCATTCCACCTAGTACTAAATATTTTTTATATAAATCTAATGCTTTTTCGTGTATTGGATTCATTAGAGCTTCATTAGATTCATAATGAGTTTTTATTTCATTAATTAACTTATCTTCCTTCAAGGCCATTAAATATTCTTCAAAGTCCATTGGATATAGATATTTAATTGTTACTTTACCAACTGGAAATGATGATTTAAATCTATTGATTTTAACTCCAAGTAGAGAGCCAGCAGTAACAATTTTATATTGTTTTTCACTTTCACAAAAATATTTTAAAGATGTAATAGCTCTTTCACTTACTTGAATTTCGTCAAGAAATATTATTGTATTCTCAGGATTAATAACTACATTTTTAATTATTTCTATTTTTTCTATTATTGTATTTGGATCGATAGTTTCTTCAAATATTTCAGCTATATTTTCTTCTTTATCCAAATTTATATAAACATAATTATCAAAATTTTCCTTACAAAATTCTTCTAAAATATATGTTTTTCCTGTTTGTCTTGCGCCAACTAACATAAGTGGCATCTTATAATCATTCTTCCACTTTTTTAATTCTTCTTCTATTTTTCTATACATAGAAATTCACCTCTATACAAATTTTAGCACTTTCCGTGCAAAAAAAACATATTTTTTTAACATTTTCGTACATTTTGTACGAATTTTGCTTTTTTTTATATAATTCTAAAAAACTTACACTAAAATGTAAGTTAATTTACATGTTTATATATATACTCAATATCATACTT
Source organism: uncultured Caryophanales bacterium (assembly GCA_946628005.1). GTDB lineage: Bacteria > Bacillota_I > Bacilli_A > RF39 > UBA660 > UBA3789. The sequence continues at coordinate 22,097 of CAMOWA010000003.1, read as the reverse complement.
TTCGTATATTTACTACTTATTTATTCCTCTAATAATAATAAAGGTATCATTTATTAGACAATAAGGTGTATAGGTGTGACACTAATCCCTTGCCCAAAAGCCGAAGTAGCAAGTTCAACATTACCAATCTTTTCCATTGGAAATAATATTCCTGTTCCCTCACCATTTAAATCAATCCCACTTTTTTCACCAAAACCAAAATTTTTTATATAAGAAAACAATCTTTCTTTTCCTAACAATTGACCAAGTTTTACAAAGCCAGGATTACAAGAATTTTGTAACACTTCTAAGAAAGTTTGATCTCCATGTCCTCCAGATTTCCAACATTTCAGTACACTTCCATCAACACTAACTTTACCAGAATCATAAAAACGATCTTTAAAAATATCAATAACTTTTTCTTCAACAGAAGAAGCCATTGTTACAATTTTAAAAGTACTTCCAGGTTCATAACTAGCCCAAATTGGAAGATTACGACTTAGAGAAGATGAACTAAATTTTTGATATTGATTAGGATCATAATCCGGATAAGAACTCATTCCAAGTATTTCACCATTTTTTGGATCTACTACAATAGCAAGAGCCATCTCCGGCTGAAACATATCTTTAATATTAGATAATTCTCTCTCCAAAGATTTTTGAATATTTAAATCAATAGTTAAATTAATATTTAAACCATTCTTTGGAGAAACATATTGATCACTAACAGATAATTTATTACCATGAGCATCACTAAAATATTTAATAGCTCCATTCTCACCAGTTAAAATTTTATCATATTGATATTCTAATCCAGATAACCCTTGATTATCAATACCAACATAACCCAAAGAATGTGAAAGTAAATCCTTATAAGGATAATCTCTCTTAGATTCTTTAACTAAATAAACACCATCAAAATGAAGCCTCTGAATCTTTTCAGCAACATCATAAGAAAGCCTTCTTCCCTCTGGATGAACTCTCTCAATTGAAGTTTTTTTATAAACATGCCTTTTCATAGAATCATAAGAAACATTCAAAATAGTTGCTAACTTCTTAGTAACAAGCTCCTTATCTTTTACCTGATTTGGAAGAATAACTAAAGAAGTGGTAGTTAAATTATCCGCTAAAACAACACCATTTCTATCAAATATTTTACCTCTCTCTGCTTGTATTTCCAAATCCCTACTCCATAAATTTTTAGCTAACTTATTTAATTTTTTATACTCAAAAACCTGAATATAAAAGACCTTAATAAGAATAAGAAAAAAAGGAATCAAAAACACAAAAAATAATATTTTAATTCTTTTATCAATACTTTTAGTAAACATAATCCACCTCGTTAAACAATATGAAAAAAAGTGTTTAATTAACACTTTCTTTTTCATCTAACATTTCAACAAATTTTTTACTAGCTGGATTTAAAAATTCATCTTTGTAGCAGCAACAAATATCATAAGTTAAATTTTTATCTTCAAAATAAATTTTTTCAAATAACGTTTTATCTTCTAATTTATCTAAAATTTCATAAGGCAAAAAACCAATATATTTCTCTTTTCTAACAAAATCAATAATAAATTCAACATTATCAGATTCAATAATATTAGAAAATTGTACATTAGAAGAAGATATTACTTCATCTAATTTTCCTCTTAGAGAAGAAGAATTTGGTAAGATAACAGAAAAATTAGATAAATCATTAAACGATAGATTAGAAACATGAAATAAATTTTTATTATAAAAAAAGCAACCATTCCAAACATCTAACTTTTTCTTTACGATTTCATTATTAGAAAAAGGGAAAACATCAATTAACAAATCTATTACACCATTCTCTAATAACTTAGAACAATCCTCATCATATAATGAAGTAATCTTAAAATGAATATTTGGATACTTAATTAAAAAATTATGAATAAACTCCTCTAAAAAAGAAACAAGAAGATAAGATCGAACTCCAACATGAATTGTTCCTTTCGTTAAATGATTTAAATTAGTAATATGCTCCTCTGCATTTTTTATAATATTAAAAGCACAAGATAAATAGCCATAGAGTTCTTTTGCTTCAATAGTTGGTTCAATCCCCTTAGAATTACGATAAAACAATGTATACCCTAATTGTTGCTCTAATTCTTTTAAACTATAACTAATAGCAGGTTGAGAAACATACAATTTATTAGCTGTCTTAGAGATACTTTTTTCTTCATATAAATATAAAAATATTTTATATAAATTATAATCTATATTCATTCAAATCCCCTCGAGGCATATTATAGGGGAATCTTATAAAAATGTCAAATATTATAATATCTATTTATAAACATTAAGGATTAGAAGGTAAATAAGTCTCTATACATTTATTATTTTCTAGTAAACACAAAGTCCCACCTTCATCATTTTCACGATATCGATATTCAAGGTTTTGATTATCATCAGTTTGAACATAAATATAGTAGTCATTATCTTTAGAATCCCAATGATATTTACCACTTATAATACTATCATTCTTTAACTCAAATAAACCGCTATGAAAAGAAATAGAAACATCATCAAGATAAAAAGTTCTTTCAAATGGAGATGGAGATGATGCAAATAGAATAAAAGCCAAAAGAAACAAAAGAGTACGTATTATAATAACTACTTTACCAACATTACTTCCAAACTTCCCAACTAAATATTTCTTTATAAAAGGAAGAAAACTAATCATACATAAAAACCAAAGACCAATTGATAAAATTCCATCACTAGTAAAAATAGAGCCTAAAAATAAAATAAACAAAAATACAACCATCACATAACATAAAACAGTCCAAATAATAGTAGAATGTCCATCCACATCAACTACTTTTTCCTTGGAAACATTTGTCTCAACTTTTTTATAATCTGTACCTAAACGATTAACACAATTCTTACGTTTATCTTTCAATTCAGAAACATAAGAACTACTTAAATGATATTTCGCATCATTACTATTTCCTAAAATAATATCAATAATTTCTATAATACTAGAAAGAATTCTTTTCTCCAAAGCTTTATCGCCATCCACAATACTATCCAAATAATAATAACCATCTAAACAAGACTCTAACCGCTCAATATAGCCTTTTGTTTGCTCTTTATTTAATTTGTTACGATTATAAACATCTACAATATACTTTTTAGTAATATATAATACAGTACCCGTATCATTAATACAGTTATTTATTTCATCTTTAGAAAAATTCATTTTTTTCATTAAATCATATGCTGTCCTCATCCCATTAATAGAAGAAATAATATCTAATACATTATAATCCGTAATCAAAGTACGACATAATCCTCTACGCAATACTACTAGCGGATTATCAGGATTGATTTCTTCTGCTTTAGAATAAGCTTTATATGCTTCCTCAAATTCTTTATTATCAAAATAACGATTTCCAAGTTTTAAATAATTATCAAAAGTAGGAGAATCTTTAAGTTCAACTTTTAATAAATTATCTACCGCTTCCTCAACAATTATTTCAGTATTACAATAATCACATTTAGTAAATTTTAAACTTCTATCAACTTTAATATTTGCACCACAAGATGGACATTTTGCAGGAACTAATTTCATATCATCACCAAACAAATTATAACATATTACTAAAAAAAAGTGTAGATTAAGAACCTACACTTGTATATCTTTTCATCCCAAAATAAAATATTAAAATACAAGGTATTAAGTATATCAATACTATTAATGGAGAAAACACATAAAGAACATTATCCTTTTTTCCTAAAAAGAACAATAAAGGATAATAATTAACAAAAGCATAAGGAATGATAAAAGTAAAAAAATAGACAAAACCCTTTTGAAAAATCCCTATTGGATACTGTGCCATATGCTTACCACCATCAGTAAAAACATTTCTAACTTCCAAACCTTGTACAGTAAAAAAGCAATATGCTGCAGCTACCAAAAATATTCCAAAGAAAATTATACAACTAGAAAACAACATAAAAATTAACGTAAATATTTTTAATAAAGACCATTTAATGTTTAAATGAAAAACAGCAATTCCTAACACGATAATAGATTGAATAAGTTGAGATGCTTTTACAAAATCACTATCACAACATAGAACTTGCAAAATAATATTTTTTGGTCTTAAAAGAAGCCTATCAAATCCTCCTTGAATAATTAACTCATCAAATTTATCAATTCCTCTAGCAAAAACCTCATTAAAAGCAAATCCAAATTGTATAATACTAAAACACAATAATACTTCATACAAAGTAAATCCCTTAATATTATCAAACCTTGCAAACAAAGCTATTATTATAAAATAGTATGTAAAGAATACTAATATTTGGGACAGAAAAGATAGAATGAAATTCACTCGATACTCTAATTCACCTTTTAAATGCATCGCCAGTGACTTAAAATATATTTTCATCTATCCTCCTTGCACAATAATCTTTTTTAAATTATATTTCATAATGATATTACCTAAGATGATAAAAATAATTATCCAAATAAATTGGATACACATACCGAAAACTCCATCTGCTAAAGAGATATTTCCAACATATAATCTAAACGGCAAATCACTTATATATTGGAATGGTAAAAAAGAAGAAATAATTTGTAAGAACTTAGGAAAGAAAGGGATTGGTATACTTACTCCCGATAATATACTAGCAATTGTCATTAGTAAATTAACTATTCCTTTCTCATTCATAGTTATTAACGTAATAATAGGATAAAAAACTGATAATGCTACTACTAATAATGTTCCCAATGTCAAAGACATTAAAAATGATAAAAAATGAAGTAGTGATGCTGGTCCACCCAAATGAAATGGAAATGGAAGAATAGCTGTTATAAAAATTAATGGAAAAAATCTCAATGTTACATTAGCTAATCTTTGTGCCAAAATCTTAAAATACCACATAAAATATAGATTCTTTGGTCTTACTAATTCGTAAGACACTCCTCCATCTCGAATTAATTTAAATAACTCTTGGTCTTTAGAAAACTGATTAACTAAAGCTAACAATGCTTGATTTAACCACAAATAAGATATTAATTGAGATAATTCCATTGGAATATTTTCTCCACCAGATTCGTAAAATGCTATATAAACCATAACATATACAAAGCCAAAGAAGAATTGGGTTGCTATCCCAGCCCAAGCTGCACTACGATATTGAAGAATACTAATAAATTTTAACTTAAAATAAGTAATATATGCTTTCAAATCTTAAAATCCTTATATAGTTTTACAATAATATTATCTATACTTTCATGATCAATCTCAATATCATCAATAGTTATTTTCTTAGATACAATATTTAATAACTCAGAAATACTAATAGCTCTTGTATCAATAGTCAAATCATATCCATCATTTGTTTTTGATTTTGATAAAATTCCATTATTACGAATTGATAATTTATCACATGTTTTAATAGAGACATATTTTTCAGATTCATACCTATTCTGAAGTTTTTTTAAACTTCCATCATACAAAACCCTACCTTTTCCAATTAAAATAATACGTTTTGCGAGTGTAGTTATATCTGACATATCATGGGATGTTAAAATTACGGTTGTCTTCTTCTCTTTATTAAGTTTCTTAATAAAATCTCTTACCATTTGCTTGGATACTGCATCTAATCCGATTGTAGGTTCATCTAAAAAAAGTATTTTTGGATTATGCAGTAAGCTTGCCGCAATCTCACAGCGCATTCTCTGTCCTAGACTTAATTGCCTAACCGGAATGTTTATGATATCTTGAAGATTTAGACGATTTATTAAATCTTCCTTAGTAGCTTGATACTCTTCTTCGGGAATCTCATAAATATCCTTTAAAAGATCAAAAGTATCCTCTGCAGGAATATCCCACCATAATTGGCTTCTTTGTCCAAAGACTACACCAATTTTTTTAACATATCGAACTCGATCTTTCCAAGGAGTCATACCAGCTATCTTGCACTCTCCAGAATCTGGAATTAAAATACCACTAAGTATTTTAATAGTTGTACTTTTTCCAGCTCCATTTGGTCCAATATAGCCTACTATTTCTCCCTCTTCAATAGAAAAAGATATATCCTCTACCGCTTTCACATCTATAAACTCTCTTTTAAAGAAAGACTTAATAGATTCTTTGAGACCACTTTTCTTTTTAGCGACTCTGAAAGTTTTCGATATCTGCTCAACCTCGATGAATGACATTTTTTATTTCACACTCCTTTCAACGCAAAAAAGCCACATATTTCTATGCAGTGCACAAAATATCTAGCTTAATTGCAAAAACGTCAAAATAAAGATATCATAACATACAAAAAAAAGCAAGAAAAACTTGCTATTATTTTAACTTTACAGCTGTCCCATAGACAATTATCTCTGCTGCTCCTTGCATAACAGCTGAAGAACCATACCGAACTCCAACAATCGCATCAGCATCAAGCTTTTCTGCTTCATCCACCATTCTCTTAGTAGCAATTTGTCTCGCTTCACGAATCATTTCAGTATAACCTTTAATTTCTCCACCAACAATAGTTTTCATTCCTGCCATAAAATCCCTTCCAAAATTTTTAGACTGAACAATTTCTCCTTTAACAATACCTAATGACTCCTTAATATCTTTCCCATCAATTTTATCTGTTGTAACAATAATCATAAAAATCCTCCTAATACTTTTTTGCTTCTTCCTCTTCCCCAGAACGAATTTCATAAATTCTCATAAATAAAACACAAACAATACCAATTATAGGAACCAAAAATAAGATAATAAATAATAAAAACATACTAATTGGCATTTCATTATAAAAAAACAAAATAACACTAAATAAAAAAATATAATATAAAAGTACAAATCCTCCAGATAAAACACATCCAATAATTTTATTCATTTAGAAAACATCACCACTAACCCATAAACTATGTTTATTGCAATAACTATAAGCCTTCATACCATCTTGGTACTCTACAACAATTCGAGGAACATCTCCTGGTAAAAAATGCTCAATCACCTGTCTAGAACCATAATCAACTAAAATCCATTCAATATAATGATCTTCTTCCATAACATGATTAACAAAAACTTCAACATGATTATCAATTTTTTTCATTTGAGGAACATGTTTTTCAAATGAAGCATCAATATCATTTGACTTAATTTGCATAACAGGAACACATTCCTTTAAAACTAATAAAATATTTCCATTATCTTCCCTTACAATTTTCATAAATAATTCCTTTCTAACACCATAATAGTATGAAAAAGAAAAAAAGGCAATAAATAATTACCTTTTTTATTTTTTTAACCCAAATACTCCTGTACTTTCATAATCACCTGCAGTTAAAACAGCTAATTCATCATCGGATAAGGAATTAACACGCTCCATAAACCTTTCATATACCTCTTGTCCCCTAGGAGTACTCATTAAATTATTAGTCAAAAAAGCATATAAATCTTTTGAACCAGATCTATCAATATCTCCTAATGAACAAATAATATTAAATCCATCTCCAGCAGCCTGTAAATCATTAATAAAAGTTCGTGTAACTTTTACATCACAAGGATTAGGATTCGTTAAAGGAGTAGTTAAATTATCATACAATTTACGAATAACATCATCACGAGAAACTATTTCATTAGTACTATCAACATTATTCAATGCATCCTCGATATGAGATGGAACATCAATAGTATGATATATAAATTCATAATCTGAAAAACGATTCCTAAACTCATCTATATTTTCAGAATTAATTAATACATATTCTAAATCATCTACAACTACAACATTAGTAAAAGGAATATTACTACTTTCACAAACACTTTTTAAAATATAGAAATCATCAGATTCATCACTCTGATAAAGATCTAATTCCTTTTTCTCAACAGCTTCAGGTATAATAACTTCAGAAATTGGATCATCAAAAATATTATTATTCAAAGATAAAGACTCTATAATAATTTCATATGGAGAATAATCATTATCTTTATTAGAACTAATTTTTAGAAAATCACTATTAGAAATTCTATAATAAAGTCTATCATTATAAATTAACTCAATACTTGAAGAAATATTAAATCTCTTTAAAACATCTAAAGAAACATAATAATCTTCATTATCTTCTAAAACATATATTATTTCTTTGGAAGAATCATCTATAGGATCAAAAGATATAGTAAAATTAACTAACATATCAGGAACTTTCTCATCCGTACTTTTTCTTTCATGAAGATTACTAGTATTTGGAATTAATTGAGGGTGAACTTTTGATTTTAAACGCAATTCTATTAACTGTTTAATCATAAGAGGCATCTTCTTACTATCTCCCTCATGAACAGATTTTGGATAAACAATCATCTGAATATTATCTAAAACGGAATAATCTACACTTTCTTTTTCAGTTTCATTTTTAATTTCCTTTTTATTAATATTATCAAGTACATTTTCAATCATATCTATATGCATTAAACATTGAACAGATTCACTATTTAAATTTGATATTCTTTTTAAATAATCAGATTCTAAACTTATGATATCCTCTTCACTTAAAACTCCACGATCCGAATCTAATTTTTGAGATAAGTCGTTTTTTATAATAGATATCTCAACATCAATATCATTATATCTATGAATATTTTGAGCCAGTCTACTTTTTAACTCTGAAACAGAAATAATATCTTCAGAAGGATTCATAATAACATCATTAGACTTTATATCATGAGAACGATAATAATTATCTAATATGTTTTCCATTTCTAATAAAAGAACTTCTCTTCTTGCAAAATCATCGTTATCACATGAATAAAACTCTTCTTTTAATTTAGAAATTTTCTTAACAACCTCATCTCCAGGACAAGTTTTCCTATCTTTATAGTTTTTATAAAAAACAGAAAAAGATATTTCTGAATCTAAAACATCATAAACAATTTGAAAACCAGTCTCCAAAACAATATTATTTTTTTTAAGTTCCTCTATAACAAGATTTCTAATTTCATCTTCAAATAAATTATGATTATCAATCTGAATTGTACCAGAATATATAATATCTCCTTGAATCATATCATATCCTCCTATCCATTAGCTTGCTCATCCAAACGCATCAATACCTCATTTACCATTCTTAGTTCATCTTCATCCGTAATATCTTCCAACTCACCATTTAAAGATAACGGATTATAACTAGATACATAAATATTTTTTCTACCATTTTTCCCAATACTATGATCGGTATATCCAACATAACATTTTAAAGTTTCTTCAGAATCAAATGTAAACAAAATATCACAAAGTATTTTTTTTCCATCTTTTTCCATTTCTATTTTTTCTTCTTTTAAATCCATACTAGTCACCTATTTTCTATCCTATATAAGTTTATCATTGAAAATATTAAAAGTCAATTTATCATAATAATTAATTTTGAATAATAACAGAAATCAAATCTTTTTCCATTAACTTACCCGTTTTTATAACTTTTATATGATAATAATGTTCTTCTTTTAAGGAATTACCTAATTTTTCATTTACAATAGTCTCTTCTTTTTTACCACTTAAATAATTTTTTTTACCATCATCTTTTGTCATTTTAATAACAGCATTAGTAGGATTTATAATAGTAATATTATAAGTAAAATCCTCAGTATTTATATTATCATCCCTATAATTAACAACCTTGAAAACATACTCATCCGTTTGAGATAAATTTAGAGCATTTACATTAAAAGCAAATCTAGAATCTTTTTCTATAATTGGTATGCTAATATTAGCAGATTCATTATTATTTTCATTCTTAGACTTTTGAAAAATTAAAATACCTAAAACAAAAACTACAATTAATAACATAACGAAAATAATTAACTGAAGAGTAGAAGCCTTATTGTTATTATTATTATTATTATTTTTAGTATTAGTACTTACTTTATGTTCTATTTTCTTTTCTATATTTTTTTTATTAGAACTCTTTTTATTTAGTTCCTTTGATCTACTATTCTTTATAGTCTCTTTTTTATTACTTGAACGAGTACTGCCCTTCGTATTTGTTCTTTTTTTTTCACCTTCAGCCATTAATAAATCTCTCCTTTATAATCATCAAATAATTTACGACAAGAATCAGATGAAAATTTTTCTAGTGTTAATAAATTATCATCTTTCCCACCTAAATAATCATATATTGCTTCATCACGAAAACCAATACGGGCAGCATCTCTTCGTGTAGAAGCATAATAAACTTTTTTAATATTTGACCAAATAATAGTAGATAAACACATTGGACAAGGCTCACATACAGTTACAATAATACAATCATTTAATTTATGAGAACCTATATTCTTACAAGCATCTCTTATTGCATTTACCTCTGCATGACATGTTGGATCATGATCTTTTAAAACAGTATTGTGACCCTTTCCAATTATCTTTCCATTCCTATCAACAACAACAGCTCCAAATGGGCCACCTTCTTGATTTAAAACCCCATTATTTGCTTCCATAACAATTTCATCTATATATTTATCCATAGTTTTTTTCCAACCTTTCCCTAACAATATCTTTTAAACGATTCAAAGAATCTTTTTCTTGTTCTTTTAACGTAGAATATAAAACAGAATCTTTAATTTCCTCATCAATCTTAGTATTTTTAGTATAATTAGTAAAAAAAGAAATAGAACCATTTAGCTTACTAACTTTATTCTTAACAATTTTAAAAGAACACTTTTTATCAATACTTTTACTATTAAACTTAGAAGTATAAATTAAATCATACTTATTTATAGAATCATCTAAATTATAATTAATAGTTATATTTAACCCTTCTCTCTCATATTGAAATTGCCCTATCTTTTTATCATTTTTATCACAAATAGGTGCCTTAATAATATTTTTATCCATAACACAATTTATTTTATAAATAACTTTATCATTATTAAAATATTTTACTATTCCACCATTAGAATTCTTTTCAAAAGAATAACCATCTAAACTATTTTTATTAATAATCTCATATTTTAAAGGTTTATAAAAAAACTTAGTTGTATAAATATTTAAAATATACTGATCTTTTATAATAATATCTTTATTTTTAAACTTCTTCTTTAATAAATCAGGATATACATTTTTAATAATATAATTAGCTTCTTTATCTTTTTTTAAATCTTTCAATATATTATTTAAAAAGATAATAAAATCTTTATTATTAATATCTATAGAAACTTTATGAACTTTTCTATCATGATTAGCTATTTTTAAAGAAACATTTTCTTCACTAATATTCTTTTTATCTATATTATTTAAAGAAGAGTCTAATAAAAAATGAAACAAATAATTATAATTATCATCTAAAGCATCTTTTCCTCTTAATGACTCAAAATAATTAGAGGTACCATTATTAACATAATGACTATCAATTCCAAATACTTTATAATACAAAGTAGAATTATTAATATATGCTTTAGAATGTAAAATATCTATATTTCCTATATTCTCATTCAATTCAAATAGTAATGATTTATTACTCTGATCATGAACAAAATGAAAAGATGTATTCATATTATTTAAATTACGAATAAGATTATATCTTTTTATAGATTCTAAATCTGTCTGTTTTGAGTAATATTCACTATCTAAATCAAAATCAATAGAAGAATCCATAGTAAAATTACCCCCTATTTTTTTAAAATATGGAATAGATAAATACCGAGAATATATTCCATTTAAATCTTTAATACCAAGAAAGATAATATGTTTAGATTTAGATAAACTATCAAAATAAAATCCTGTACCTAAAAAAACTAATGCACCTAAAATAATTCCAATAAGAAGTTTAATAATAGATTTTTTTTCCATCCAACTCACCTTACTATAAGTAAATTATAGTAAATAAAAAACACCTTTGTCAACAAAAAGAAAAAGATAGAAAACTATCTTTAAATAGAAGCTTGATATATTTTATCAATAGCAGTCTCTAATTCCTTATTAAATTCTTCATCAGATTGTTGATATCTCAAATTTTCTAATAAAGCTCTAGAAAATGATGCAATCATACGATTATTACGAGATAACTTTTCACAAGCATCATCCATTTCATACCCACCTGATAAAGCAACGATACGAACAACACATGAATAATCATACAAATCTTCATAAAAATTATCAATAGTTGGTATAGTAAATTTAAACATGATATAAAGACTTTCATTCCAATTATCTAGTTGAGTCTTTATTTCTTCTTTTAATATTTTTTCGGCTTCCACTTTATCTTCAATATGAATATCAACCTCAGGCTCAATTATAGGAACTAATCCATTATCACAAATAATTTTAGCAAATTCAAACTGTTGTTTTACAATTTTTCTTATTCCCTCTCTATTAGCACCTAATATAACACTACGCATTTTCGTTCCAAATACGCCACGCGTTCTAGCTTCAGAAAGTTGTTCTTCTAAATCAGGAATATCTTTCATTAACTGAACTTGTTCTATCTCCTCCATTAAACCCTTGTCTACTTTTAAGAAAGATAATATTTTTTTATTATCCCATAAATATTCAGAAGTATATTTACCCTCTACTTTAGATTCCATTGTTTTATAAAATAAAATACTTCCAATGATTTTTTCATTAGTAAAAGCAGGAGATGTAAATACTCTTTTTCTCATATCATGAATAAGTTCAAACATCTCCTCATCACTATGATACATATTAGAATCAACACCATATTTTAAAAGAGTCTTAGCTGAAGAACCTCCACTTTGATCAAGTGCCGCAATAAAACCTTTTTTATTCCTCATCAGATTTAATTTTTCTTGATTTAAATATTCTTTCATTTCAATCCTCCCAATATTATTATACTCTACCTCTTTTTAAATTACAATCTGAAGAAAAAAGACCATTCTTTTCAATGATCTTTTATAAATTATCTTCTCATCCCTCCAGGTCTTCCACCCATCATTTGATTAGAAATAGTTGTAGTTTCTTCTCCATTAACAATAATTTTACCACCTGAATATTTAGCCTCTCCATCATAATCAAAGGCAGATTGAGCAGTAATAGTTAAAGTACCACCATTAATATATATATTTCCATTAGAATCAACAGCATCCGTATCACCCTGTCCCATATCAATAGTAATACTTCCTCCATTTATTTCAATGGTTGCTGTATACTTGTTAGACTTATTACCAGCATTAATTCCGTCATCTGTTGCCTGAATAGTAATTGTTCCTCCATTTACTTTTATATAAGTACCTTCTAATCCTTCATGTCCATTAATACTAAATACTCCATCATTTACCTCTAACATTCCATCCACATGAATTCCATCATCATCCGTATCAATAGTAAAACTTCCTCCATTAATTAAAATATTTCCATCTGAATGAATACTATCATCCGTATTATTTAAAGTAAAAGTACCACTATTAATCTCAACTAAAGTTCCAGCTTTTAAACCCTTACTAGAATTAGAATTTGTGTTTCCTGTTGTCTTAATATTAAACGTTCCATCATTAATTACTAGGTTTGTTGTTGCAGAAATACCATCTCCAATACTATTAATAGTAAAATTACCTCCATCAATAGCAACATATCCCTTTCCACTTTCTTCTTCATTTGTAGCTTTTATTCCATCACCAGAAACATCAATTTTAAAAGTACCAGACACAATTGCTACATTATCTTTACCACGAATTCCATCATCATCTGCTTTTATTGTATAAGTACCACTATTAATAACTAAGGTATCCTTAGAAACAATTCCATCATAATTAGACTCAATATCTAAACTACCATCTCCAGATAAAATCAAATCATCCTTAGAATAAATTGCTCCATCTAAATCAGTTGTTGTGGTAGAAATAATTTTATTCTCTCCAATTAATACAATACTAACACTCTTAGCACTTTCAACATATATAGCAGGTCCATTATTATTCGTTATAGAAGCACCATCGAGCTTCAACTCAACCGCATCCTTTGTATTAATAGTAATTCCTCCATAATTTCCACTAAGAGTATAACTACCTCCACTAGTAATAGATTCTCCTTCTAAATCAGTAGATGAATCAAATTGAACATTATAATTAGAACTAACATCACTAGCTGAAGTAGAACTAGACTTTAAATTAGCTGATTTATGGTTATTTAAAGCAATTATAAATCCAGATAGAACACCAATTATAAATAATAACACAAGAATAATAACTATAATTTTTTTCAAACTTAAATCTTTTATTTTATCTTTCATTATCTTTTCTCCTTTCTCTGTGTTCTAAAACATATAAACCTTTATATTTATTATTAATAAACAACTGAACACAATTAAAATCATCATCTTTTTCATTCTTAACTCTTAAAAGAATATATTTATTAGAAGGACTCATACCAAATAACGATATTTCATTAACTCTTTTATTTCTTCCAAGAGAGTTCATTGTTAAAGAAAAATGATATTCTACATTATCCTTAATAATCATTATTTTCCCATCAGATTCAACTAATCTTCTAATAGAATCTTCATGATTATCAAATAAAGATAATTTCATTGGAATATTCTTTTCTGAATAATTCTCATCATAATCAATACTTAAAAGAGAATACTTTGTAACTACAAGACTATAAATATGATAATACTTTTTATTATAAACCATAATTTTAACAGTAGAATTATCATCTATATCTCCACTAACAACAACTGAACAATTATTACTAGTTTTATAATGAATCATTGGATTATACATATTTTTAGAGGATACAAGGGAATAATATATTTTATCTTCACTAATAATTGCCTGATAATCATTAAAAGTAATACTACTAATATTTATCTTATTATTTTCTTCTCTACTCTCAATAATAGAATTCCATTTTTCTTTAGAAACTACTTTATTATGAAATCTAGAATGAAAATTCAAAAATAGAAAAAATAATAAAGCAAATACAGTAGTAAAAAGAATAATAATAAGTATTTTTCTTCTACTTAAACTAAACGATATCATCGGCATCATACTCAATTATAGAATACTTTGTAACTTTCTTATTATCAGATAATTCTTTTTTTAATCCCTCAATATCCTTAATAGTTAATTCAATAGCATAATCATATCCCTTATTCGTATAATTTCTTGATTTAAATTTATAAGAAATTTTATCATTTTTAAAAGATTCTACCACATCTTTTTCTATATCAGAATTACTATGTAATATTAAAACAAAAGGTCTTCTACCAAAATTAATATGTTCCAAAAGAACTAAAACAATAGTAACTAAAATAGATGTTAACACTCCTACTTCATATAATTGACAACCACATATAATACCTATATAAACACTCCATAATAAATAAAGCATATCAACAGGATCTTTTATAGCTGTACGAAAACGTATAATAGCTAAAGCTCCAATTGTACCTAATGTAATAATAATATTTGATTGTAAACATAGTATAATTGTTGAAATAAAAAATGGTAAAACACTTATCGTAATATTAAATGACTTATTATAAAATGAACGATGTGATATAAATCGATATACAAAAAACTCATAAACTCCTAAAAATAACACCATCAATAAAACAGCTATTATTGTTGTAGTAGTTATACTTTCATTAGAATATAAATTAATAATATTTTCAAAAACTTCTATCATAAACTTCTCCTATCCATAATATGAATCTATAATCTTTCTACCATAATAATATTTTGAAAAAGATGTCTGTATAAATCCAAAAGACTCAACAATCCTACGAATATAAGATGGTAGAATATCATCAAATTTTACTTCTAAAATATTTTCATTACTTGGTAAAAGATAATGTTTTAAATAATCTCCTTCTAAAAAATGTTCTATTTCATAAGAAGATGATATCTTTAAATCAAAAGTTATTCTTACATTAGAAATCTCTTCAACATAAGCAACTCTCTCATATTCAATAATAATCTTAGGTTGATAATGGTACATTAAAATATCTTTTCCAAGCTCTTTAATTAAATCTTTATCAGTATCATAAAGAATATCACAAATATCACCATTAATTATAATATGATACTCATCTATAGTTAATCTACAACTTTTCTTATAGCATCTTCCTTCTTTTTTGATTTTCTTTTCAAGCACAATATAATCTAAATCATCTCCATAATATCGAATTCTCCATTTAAAACGATTAGATAAACCTGCTTCCGTAGTAGAAATAGATAAATTCTTATAATCATCAAAATACAAAGAATGAATAATATAACGACCATCTTTAGGAGTATGAGAATCTAAATCTAAAACCTGAGATAATCTAGAATTTAATAAACTAAACTCTTGATTAGTAAGAATATATTTCCATTCATTTCTATATTTTATAATAACATTCACTCCTAACATTTATTACTATTAGTATAACATATTTATATTATTAAATATCACCTCTTTTTCCCTTGACAATATAAAATATAAAAAATGAACATTAAAATAAAATTAAAAGAACAAAAAACTATACTTTTTTTGTTCTTCTTATAATAAATAATATTAATAAAATAATAGGAATTATAAAAATAAATTTTTTTATATATTCAAATAAACTAGGTCTTATATTCTTATCTAAAATAATATTCTGAGTATATAATAATTGGTCTTGATAATAGTAATAAACTTTTCCTATTTTATCTTTAGAATGATAATCTAAATATTTAGGTAATTTATATTTAATATGAAAATCTTCTTCTTTAAAATCATTATTTAAATATTTAATTAATTCTTTATCAGAATAAACATTATATTCTTTTATATTAGAATGATATACAGGAATAGTCTTTAATAATCTATTTTCTTTAAGAAGAGTTTTATCCGAATAATTATCATCCATATAATGAATAATATTAAGTCCATCTATAATATGAAAAGAATCCTTAGTTTGAGGAGCTAAAACACTAATAGATAACAAATTATGTCCACCTGATTCAAATACTTGAGAAAGAGCATATCCTGCCCCTCCTGTGGCCCCAGTTTTTGCTCCAAGAATTCTAGAAGTATCAATATTAAGCTTTTCAGAATACATCATAATAGAAGAATAAATAACCATCCCATCAGACAAAGTATATTCCTTTGTCATATATATTTTTTTAAAAGTATCATTTTTTAAAGCATAACGAAGTAATATTAAAACATCTTCTAAAGTAGAATGATTATTAATATCGTCCATTCCAATAGGATTAGTAAAATTAGAATGTTGAAGACCAATCTCTTTAGCTTTTTTGTTCATTTCAGAAACAAAATCTGAAACACTAGAAGAATAATTGATTGCTAAAGCAGTAACAGCATCTGCAGCAGATGGAAGAATAGTTGCATAAAGTAAATCAGAATAAGTATACTCCACTCCCTCTTTTAAATGAATTACATAAGCATGAGGTGGAATAGAATCTCTCATTTCTCTATTATAAACAACTTTCTTATCTAAATCATCACATCCTTCAATAATAACCATTGCAGAAAGAATCTTAGTAAGAGAAGCTATCATAACATCATCAGAAATGCCTTTTTCAAGTATAATTTCATCATCATCTAAATTATAAATAACATACTTTTCAGAATGTAAATCTAATCCAAAAACAGATAAAGGAAATAAAAAAATTATTAAAAATAAAACTTTCTTCATAACATACTCCAAAAAAAACGTATTAAACGTTTTCTTTTTTTATTAATACAACATTTTTCACTACAAAAACAACTCCCAATAATAATCCTAAGAAAATAAATATTCTTCTTCCAGTTTTAGGATTTACAAGTAATGACTCAGCCTCCCATTTAGCTTCAATAGTTACATTTTCAAATGGCATTATAAATTTATTTTTACTAATTGTAACAGTACCATCATCATTATAAGTTAAATCCTCTTCATTAAATTCAACTTCTTCTCCAGAGTCAGTTCTTAAAAATAAACTTTTTAATTTAAATCCTTTATTTGTAGAAACATCAAAAGTAATAGTCTCTCCACCTAAAGAATTATCAACTACAGAAATACTCCCACCATCACTTACCTCTGTCTTAATTAAATATTGAAGTTCATTAGGTATTGTAATTACAGGACGAACACCACATCCTAATTTAGTAGATGGAACACAGGCATTAAATCCTGCTCCACATATTTTACCTTTTTCAGTTGTAAACATAAAATAGGAACCTTGTGAATATTCTTCTGTAAGCCTAAAAATAGTAGAATTCCAATAAGTTGTAGAATAAAGCCATGAATGTTCTTTCAAAATATATGGCTTAATATCACCAAATTCAGGAGCCCAATCAAAAATAGATTCAGTTTGTGCTTCAACAATTTTTTCACCCCATTCTTCATAAGGAATACTCTTCTTTGATGTTTTTTCTACTATTTTATTTAAATCAGTTAAAGATAATAAACCAATATTTCTTATTTCATAATTAGAATCTTCTAAAAAAAGTTTGTACCTAAACAATTTCGAAGAAATAGAAAAATCAAATCCATTATTAATCATACTGGAATCATCATAGTTAATATCAATAGAAAAATCATAATAATTACCAACTGGCCTTAAAAATGGACCAGTATAACCATTATACGACTCAAAAACAATAGCTGGGTTGTCAGCAGACATGTAAACATCACCAACTTGAGGATACAGATAATTCATCGCATCATCTTGATGAGCAGACTTTGCATTTTCATTTTGTTTAACTATATTTTCATCTATACTTTTTGAGTAATAGCAATAACCTGTTGAGGTACTATAAAAAGGGTCATTCTTCAGTTGCCCACCTTTTGACTGTGCTAAATCATAACAATACACATAATCATCTCTTGTATCACCTTCTTCTTTTTCAATTTTTTCTCTATATATAATAGTTCCAGTATACAAGTTATATTTCGCAAATAATTTTATTTCATCTTCATTAGAATCTACAATATAAAAATGTTCAGTTCCACAAGCAATTTCACTACCAATATCTTTTCCATTTCCACTAACTACTTTACAATACTCTTTCGCATTAACCATAAATGGTAGTAACAAAAAAGCTATTAAAACTAAAAACAACTCCTTATTTTTCATAAAACACACCAACCTTAAAATTATTTTAACAATAAACTCAACTTCAAACAATAAAAACAAAAAAAACAATTAATACATTTACATTTTTTGTACAAATAATTAAAAAAAGAAAAAAGTTATATAACTCTTCTCTTTCTATAAATATTAGTTCCCATTATTAAAACAATCAAAGGCGCAAATATTAATACTATATTTCTTCCAGTTTCAGGATTTACAAGTAATGACTCAAATTTCCATTTAGCTTCTATTGTTACATTTTCAAATGGCATTATAAATTTATTTTTACTAATTGTAACAGTACCATCATCATTATAAGTTAAATCCTCTTCATTAAATTCTACTTCTTCTCCAGAATCAGTTCGTAAAATTAAACCTTTTAATTTAAATCCTTTATTAGTAGAAACATCAAAAGTAATAGTCTCTCCTCCTAAAGAATTATCAACTACAGATATACTTCCACCATTACCTGCTTCTGTCTTAATTAAATATTGAAGTTCCTTAGCAGAAATTGTAATAGTTGGCCTAACGCCTGCAGGAAGACCTGTTTGATAATACTGAGTACATGGAATGCTTTTTTTTCCAGAACCACATATAGCCCCAAAAGAATCAATAAATAATGCTCCTTGAATTGGTGGTGTTAAATTATTATCAACGACAGCTGTTTTTAACCAATAAGTTCCATCATATAACCATGATTCACTAGCCTTTAAATAATCTGTCAAAGAGTCATACTCCAACCCACCAAATATACTTGTTTGAGTTGGATCAGTAGTCCACTCTCTTATCGGTAATGATTTATTATTAGTTTTCTTAATAATATTATTAACATCAGATAAAGACAATAAATCAATATTGTTTACACTATAGCTATTATCTTCAAGATATTTACGATATAAGCCCATAATTATAGGAACATCAGTTAAAGGTCCACTACCATTAACAGAAAAAGCAGCGCTATTATTAGGATTATAAGAGTTAATAAAAGTAAAGTCTCTAAAACTATCTCCATATTCCTCTTCATTGTCAGAAATTAATTCCATTTGATTTAGAATAATATAAACATCACCAACTTGTGGGAATCCTAAAACATCTTTATTGTTAGAATCACTATGAGCACTTTTAGATTCTTCTTTTTGTGTTACTTCTTTGATTGGAAGAAATCCATAAGGATTACTTCGAACCTCTTCAGGCAGTTCACCAGTTGGAGTAATATATAATAAATGATTATAATAACATTCATAAATATTCTCCCTATCCGTTTCAATACACCCCACAGGAAAAGGAGTTAAAATTAATGGATTAGGAGTAGCAGCTTTTTTTTCAGAAATAAGATCTTGATAAACTTCTTGAATAGTTCTTGTCTCATTTGTCATATCAATTTCTTCTTTATAAGTTATTAAACCAGCATACAAATTATTTTTTGCAAGCATTTTAACTTCATCTTTATTTGAATCAACTATATAAAAATGCTCCGTACCACAGGCAATCTCACTTCCAATGTCTTTTCCATTACCACTTACAACCTTACAATACTCTTTCGCATCTACCATAAATGGCAACAACAAATAAGCAATTAAAACTAAAAACATTTTTCTATTTACCATAATCATACCTACCTTAATTTTATTATAACAATATATTAGACCTCATGCAATTAAAATTGATTTTTTTTGATAATTACAATTTTTGTACAAAAGATTATTGATTAAATGACATTATAAATTTATTATTACTAATTGTAATTGTACCTTCATCAATATAAGCTAAATCTTCTTCACTTAATCCAACCATTTCTCCAAAATCAGTACATAACATAAATTTAAAAACTTAATAATACTTGCACATAATCGACATAATCATTTAGTTCTATAAAACTGATCTTAATACTATTCTCACTACAAACATAAACATTAACTATAGATTAAGTAATTAATTAAACACATTTATAATACAAAAAAATCTTATTAACTAATATAATAAGATTTTTAATATTTTAATTAATAATGATTCCTTTGATAACATTTGAATCGCTACTTTTAGTATTAATAATACTATCAATATTAGTAACATTGCTCTTATAATTAACTATTATTTTACTTTCATTCTTAGTAGCAGAACCAGAAAACATATAACCATAATTAGTAGGATTATTGTAAATATTTAATGTAGCTTTAACATTAGGAGAACTTTGAAACATACTACTAATATCACTTGCATATATTTTTAAAGTTCCTATACTATTCCATGTTGATGCATTATTCCCAGCACCAGCAAACATTGCATCCATACTTGTTACCTTAGATGTATCCCAATTACTTAAATCTCCAATATTAAATGCTGTTGCATTTGCCGCTGCACCACTAAACATAAGCATCATATTGGTCACATTTGATGTATCCCAATTACTTAAGTCTCCTATTTCCCATGTTGTTGCACTATATCCTGAAGCATTGAACATAAAAATCATAGTTGTAACATTTGATGTATCCCAATTACTTAAATCTAAATCAAATATTGTTGAACTATATCCCGCCGCCGAAAACATATAATTCATATCAGTTACTTTTGATGTATCCCAATTACTTAAATCTCCAATATTAAATGTTGTTGCATTTTCTGCTGCACCAGAAAACATACAAGACATATTTTCAACTTTTGATGTATCAAAATTATCTAATCCTTGTATTATAAATGACTTTGCAATGTCTCCAGAATTCGTAAACATATAATTCATATTAGTAACATTACTAGTATCAAAACTTGATACATCAAAATTTGATGCTTTGGAATCTGCAAACATAAAAGAAGTTGAAACTATAGGCTTATCATTTATAGAAGTACATAACTTTGTTGTCACTTCATCAGTTGAATCTTTATCTGTAAGTATTACCCCCCATCCTTCTTCATCAATATTATTCCAACCTCCCTCTTGCATATACCTATAAGTATATTGTCCGTTTACATATTCTGCACCTTGTACTAACTCTCCATCATATGTACATGGATTTGGTTTAACTTTACCTATTGTTATATTAGAATTAATATCTAATTTAACTTCACATAATGCATAAGTAC
>CAMOWA010000002.1 GCA_946628005.1 uncultured Caryophanales bacterium | reverse complement strand
ATAAAAAAATGAAATATAAAATAATATAAACTATAAAAAGCAAAAATAAATATAAATTTCTACAAAGCAGTATCTTATTTAGAAGATTATCTACATACAGACCCAAATGATATATATGGAAGGTACCTATAGAAATAATAAAGCAAAAAATATGAAAAAATCTAAACTCAAAATAAAAAATATTTACAAAATACAACAATAGTAGTACAATATGCAAAAAAGAAGGGGAATTATGATGAATAAAACATTATACTCAATAATTAAACAATATAGTTTTGATTGCAATAATACCATTAAATATATATCAAATTGTATTTATGAGTCATCACCAAAAAGCATAAATAATATATTAAACAAACAGTTTATAAAAAATTACATTAAATTATTAAAAGTTATGCATTTATCAAATGAAGAATTTAAACAATTAAAATCTGTAACACTATTTATTGATGTAATAAAACATAAAAAAAGTAGATTAATAAATAAAATTGGATTAACTGTTGAAGATTATAATATTTTAAAAGAGGAAACTGATGATTATATTTATTTTTTTTTAAGAGAAAAAAACGAGAACGTAAAAGAAGCCTATCTAAACTTAAAAAAAGAATATGAAGGAATAGAAAATCAAAATGAAATAAAAGAACATTTAGATGATGAAAAAAAAGCAATATTTTATTTAGATGATTTTTCTGAAGCTATATCTAAATTAAAAAACTTTATAATTAAAAAAGTAAAATTAGAAGAGTTTGAGATTGTATGTAAAACAGAAGAGCAAAAAGCGGCCTTAGAAAAGGCAAAAAAGAATAAGGAAATAATAGTAGAAGAAATAATAAATATAGCCATAAGCAGAGTGTCTGGAGAAAAATTATTTGAAAATAAAATTTTTTATATAGCAGATATACAGAAACCATTTATAGATATTATAAGAGAAAGAAAAATTGAGGATTTGGACTTATCGGATATAATAAGATATATAATGGATATACCAAGAAGTATTCAATATTGTGAAATTATAAAAGATTATTTTAACGAAATTAAAAATTTAATAGAATCATATAGTAAAACAGAAGATAAAAAAGTAGAAGATTATGAATTATTATTAGGAGATAGCATGCCAAAATTAATAAAACAAATTGAAGAAGGTGAAATTACTCCTGATGAAATGCTAAAAAGATTTGATGATTATCTAGGTGGAATATCTTATAATGATCAATCATATAATAACCCATACTTAAAAGAAATTGGTTTAGAAGATCTATATGATAATTATGATTCGATTGGATATTTAGGAATTCCAAATATAACACCAAAAATAAGATGTAAAAGAAAATAATAGATGTAAACTTCCTGATTTTATCTACAAAAATAATTAAAATATGATAAAATGAAATTGTAGATGATAAAGGAGGAATTATATGTTTAATTTAAAAGGAAGAGTTGCTGTAATATCTGGAGCAAGTTCTGGACTTGGAGTACAAATGGCTAAAGGATTTGCTGAACAAGGAGCAGATTTAGTTATTTTAGCAAGAAGAGAAGAAAGGCTAATTGAATTAAAAAAAGAGCTTGAAGAAAAAGGCGTTAAAGTATTACCAATAAAATGTGATGTAACAAGTACAGAAGATATTAATAATGCTGCAAAGCTAGCAGAAGAAGAATTTGGTCGTGTTGATATACTAGTAAATTGTGCTGGATCATCTAAAGATAAAGGTGTACTTGATATGAGCGATGAAGAATGGGACTTTACAATCGCAACAGACGAGACATCAGTATTTAAAATGACAAGAGCATTTGGTAATATTATGAAGAAAAATAATTATGGAAGAGTGATTAATATTGCATCTATGTATGGAATGGTAGGAAATGCTGAAATCCCAACAATAGCATATCATGCATCAAAAGGAGCAGTAGTAAACTTCACTCGTGCCGCAGCTGCCGAATTAGCGCCACACGGAATAACAGTAAACTGTATTTGCCCAGGATATTTTTATACCGAACTAACAACAGCTGTTTTGGACACAGAAATGTTCCAACAATTTGCAACTTCTCACGTACCAATGAAAAGATATGGAAAAGAAGGAGAACTTAATGCAGCAGCAATCTTTTTAGCAAGTGACGAAGCAAGCTATGTAACTGGAGTTATCTTACCAGTAGATGGTGGGTATACAGCAGTTTAAAAATCTTATAAAAAATAAATAAAATAGATATAGTGTGAAACTACTTGATAGAATTTTATCAAAAAAGTTTCACACTTTTTTAATAAAGTAATTTAAAAGAAAATAATCAATAATTATGTTATAATAAACCAACAAAAAGGAGAGTAAGATATAATGGAAGAAGGTTTATATAGAATTGTAAAAAAAATGAGCATAAAAGAAAACTCCTATAGCGAGAAAGACTGTATTGAAGAAATTGAAAAGCTATATTGGAATAATATATTTTATAACATAAATAAAAGTGATTATTTTAAACTATTACGTATTCAGTTTTATAATAATTGTGTAGAAGTTTTTAAGAATCTAAAAACACCTAAATTTGATATAGAAAAGTATGAAGCTCTAACAACAATCATTAAAGCAATTGATAATGTTATAACAGATAATTTAGAAATAAAAGAAGAAGAATTAAATGAGATAAAGGTTGGAGCTATTAAATTACTAAACAAACTAAAAACAAAATATTCTGAAATACTTGAAGTAAAGTTTTCTAAAAACTACAAAATGGAAAAATTACTAAGTAAAATAGAAAAAATTGAAGATATATATATGGACTTAAATAAAGAAGAAAAAGAAA
Source organism: uncultured Caryophanales bacterium (assembly GCA_946628005.1). Lineage (GTDB taxonomy): Bacteria > Bacillota_I > Bacilli_A > RF39 > UBA660 > UBA3789. Next base: position 90,702 of record CAMOWA010000002.1, on the reverse strand, counting down.
TTGTATCATTTATAGATTTTTCAAATATTGATGATAAAAAACTAACTGAAGTAATAAGAAAAGATTTAGATTTTGAAAAATTAAAAGAACTCTGTAAAAATAAAGAAGAAATAAAAAATGTAAAATTATTAGAAAATTTAAAGGAAAAAATAGTTAAAAATATAAAACTTACAGGGACAAAGCTAAATCATAGTTATCGTCTATTCATAAGAGGTTTTGGAGGAGCATATTATAAAACACATATAGATATAAAAGATTTTAAAAAAATATTTAACCAAAAAAAGACTAAAAAATTGTTACCAGATGAAATTATAAGTATCTTAGAATTATGTGATGGTGACTATAAATTCAACTCAAATATTTATAAATACAAAACTGAATTAATCTACATATTATGTAATTATCTAAAAATTAAATATGATACATTTAATGATAATTTTGAAGAGATATATGAAGATGATTTATATAGAATTGATTACATTAATTATTATTCCTATATTATTAACGAGAGTTATGATGATTTGGATCCAATAGGATATAAAGGAACCCCTGATAAAAGAATTATAAGAAAATAAAATGTATAATAGTTTAGATTAGAAGAAACAAGAAAAATACTTGGAAATATTATAAAAAAGAAAATTGACATAATACAACAAATGTAGTATAATATGCCTTGTTTCAAAGAAAATAAAAAGGGGATATTAAGATGAATATAGAAGAGATAATAAATAATAGTAGAGAAAATAATACAAATTTAGAAGAAGATATTATAAATTATTACATAAACAATGAAGGTTTAGTTCTAGGAAAACAAATTATAAAAAACAATATAAAAGAAATATTAAAAGATAATAATTTAATAGACGATTACAGTGCAATGATACTTATAGAAAATATGATATTTAGAATTGATAGGAATAATATAATAGAAGAAATGCAAGATTATGATATAAATAAAGATAGTTTCAATGAATTATGTCATAATATTAAAAGCCAAAAAGAAAAAATAATTAATTATTTAACGAGTACTGAGTTTTTTATCAATAATTGTTATAAATTAGATTCTATAATAAAAAGTGATGTTCTATTAAAAGCGTTGGAAAAATCATTAAATGATTTTCTTCAAACAGAGCTATTAACTGATATAGAAAGAGTAAAACTAGTAAAAAGTATATCAAAAAAAATACAAGGAATCATGCATGACCAAGAGTATATTATAAAAAACATGTGTACTGAAATAAATAAAAATGATATAAAAGAATTAATTGCAGATAAACTATTAGAGTATCATAATAAAACTGATATAGAAATACAAGAATTAATAATTAATATGTTATTTCATTTTATATATGAAATTACTATATATAATATAAAAACATTAAAATTTGTATTAAATTATAAAAATAATAAAAACAAAAGAACATATAAATAAATATTGAATATAACTATGAAAAGTCACAACAAAAGATTAGATAAAAAAAGCCCATGAGAGGGCAATAATAATTGATTTATAATGACTCTTATAATCAGATGTTATTGAGAAGAATCTGTCATTGATAAACGAATTTTATATTTTATCTTTTGTATTACTTTAGTTCTTTCATTTATTTCTTCATAAGCATTGGCCATATCTACAACATCATCAAATATTGTAGAATCATCAAATTTAATTGTCTCAATATCATTTACATAAGCACCAGTGCTTCCTACAAAAGACGTTCCGTATAAAGTACAATCATCAAGAGCTCCAATAAAATTTACACCAGTAAAAACACATCCCGTTAGTATTTTATTATATATTTTTTGTGGATCAATTTGAACATCACCATTTGCACCAGCAAAATTGGTGTTTTTTAGTTTAACCCCATTCATATTATAATTAATTATAAATGTATCTTTCAAATTTGTATTAATAAGTGATTTATCATATATTTTTTGTGGGTCAATAAAAGCATTCATACTTCCAGAAAAATCAGCCCATTCAACACAAACATTATCAAATCCATCAGAAAAGGAAACACCACTCAATTTAGTTCCTTCAAGATTTTTACAAAATAATGTTTGTGGATTTATAACCGCACCACGACTGCCAGTAAAATCAGCACAGCGTACATCTACATCATCAAATAATCCGTTAAAAACAACCCCATCAAATTCACAACAATAAAGGCTTCGATACATCAAAGTTTGAGGATTGATTATTATTGGTTTATCATCTTTAACTCTTGCTCCTTTAAAACTTGTATTACATAAGTGTACTCCATCAAACCCTCTTTCATCTAGTTCAAATGTAACACCATCAAATTTAGCACTACTTAAATCTTTGCCTAACATATTTTGGGGGTTAATTGTAACTCCTTTTATTCCTTTAAAATTAATTGAACAACGAAACCCATCAAATGATACACCTGTAAAATCAATTTTACGAATAATATCACATGGTAAATTATCATTATTTAATTCATAGGCAAAAACCTTACCAGATTCATAATGCTCAAACAGTATATCGTCAAGTAATTTAATGGGCAAATCATCAAATCGAACTGGTTCCCCTTCATAATTTATTAATTCATCAGCTAATTCCTTTCTTATTTTTACTATTGAACTTTTTTTCATATTTTCCTCCTTTAAGATTAATACCAACCAATTCTTTTCATCTTCTTTTTAAAAATATAATAACATGTATTTTAAATATAAATCAATCAAAAAAACACATTTTAAATGTTTAATTATTTTTCATATGTTAAAGCAAAAAAATATATATAGTAATTTTTTATGATTAATGATATATTATATTACAAGGTGAGAAAATGAGTTATTTATTATTACATAATTTAGAAGATTATACTTATAAAAATATATTAGAATCATATAAAAAAGATGGATATATTATTCTTTATAAGGAAGATAATAATACTCTAATAAAAAAAAGCAATCTAAATATAAAAGATGAAGAAATATATATAAAAGTATTATTTTCTCAATTAAATAAAAATAAAATGATTAGTGATTCAAAAGGATTAGTAATTGATATTACAAATGCATTTCTCCATGCCTATAAAAAGAATGGTTTTGACAAATTTGATAATATATTTACGTGGACTATAAGAAATACATTAATAAAAAAAATAATAGGAGAAAACTATGAAAAATAGAGAAAATATAGTTATTAAAACAAGTATAATTAGTATAATATCAAATATAGTATTAGCATTATTTAAAGCATTTATAGGAGTACTTGCTAATTCTATTGCGATTGTAACAGACGCTATAAATAACTTGAGTGATGCTTTATCAAGTATCATAACAATAGCTGGTACAAAATTAGCATCACGTGCTCCAGATAAAGAACATCCATATGGTCATGGACGAATAGAGTATATGACTTCACTAATAATATCAATAATTGTTTTATACGCAGGACTAACTGCATTTATTGAATCTATAAAAAAAATTATTCATCCAGAAAAAGTAAACTATACATTAATTAGTTTTATTATATTAATAAGTGGTATATTAGTAAAATTTATTTTAGGATTATATGTTAAAAGAAAAGGAAAAGAAGCAAACTCAGACTCCTTAATAGCAAGTGGAGCCGATGCATTTATGGATGCAATATTATCGATATCGGTTTTATCATCAGCAATCATATATTTACTATTTAAAATACAATTAGAAGCCTATATCGGAGCAGTAGTATCTATAATAATAATTAAGTCAGGAATAGAACTAATAAAAGAATCTGTAAATCAAATAGTTGGAGTAAGAGCATCTACAAAACTAACCCATGCAATAAAAAAAGATATTTGTAGTGAAAAAGAAGTACTAGGAGCCTTTGATCTAATATTAAATGATTATGGTCCAGATAAATATATGGGTTCAGTACATATAGAAGTATCAGATAAAATGAGTGTAAAAGATGTAGATAAATTATCCAGAAAGATTACAAAAAATATCATAAAAAAACATGGAGTAATGCTTCATACTATAGGAATATACTCAGTAAATTCCGATGAAGAAATAAAAAAAATAAGGCGAAGTATTCATAATATTGTTTTTTCTCATAAAGAAGTACTAGAAATGCATGGATTTTATTTAGATGAAGAAACTTCATCTATAACATTTGATATTATCATAGATTTTAATGCAGAAAATAAAGAAAATATAATACAAGAAATAAAAGATGAAATAAAAAGAAAATACAAAGAGTATTCACTTAATATAACTGTAGATTTAGATATAAGTGATTAAAAGGTCTTAAGACCTTTTTATATTGTTTTCATATTATCATAACTACAAATCTATTTAAAAAAAGTTAAATATAAAATATAGACAATTATTCTTATATTTAGTAAAATTAATAATAGAATAGGGATGGTAGAATGAATAATAATAATTTTTATAATATGAATATAGAAGAAGTATTTCAAAAACTACAAACATATGAAGAGGGATTAACACAAAAAGAAGCGTCAAAAAGAATAGAAAAATATGGATATAATGAGTTAAAAGAAAAAGAAAAAATACATATTAGTACAATAATAATACAAGAATTAAAAGATCCAATTGTCTTACTTTTAGGAATAATGATAGTAGCTTCTATTATAATAGGAGAAGTAATAGATGCAATAGTAATATTACTAATAGTACTGACAGATTTAATAATAGGAACAGTACAAGAATATAAGTCTACCAAAACAATAGAAGCTTTAAAAAACTATGTTCCTGAAAAAGTAAAAGTAATAAGAGATGGAAAAGAAATAGAAATAGAATCAAAATATTTAACATTAGGAGATATAGTATGCCTCTCATCAGGAGATAAAATACCTGCTGATATAAGAATAATTGAGTCACATAATTTTACAGTTGATGAGTCTATTCTAACTGGAGAAAGTATTTCTGTAGCAAAAGACAATAAAAAATGTCGAGGTGCAAATTTACCAATAACTCAACAAAAGAATATGGTCTTTTCTGGAACTGGTGTAATAACAGGAAGAGCAATTGGGATAGTTAGTAAAATATCTAGCCAAACAGAAATAGGAAAAATAGCAGATTCAATACATGAAGTAAAAGAAGAAAAATCTCCTCTAACAATAAGAATAGAAAAATTTTCTCGAGATATAAGTAAAATATTAATCGTTTTTTCTATTATCTTAGGAATAGTTTTATATATAAAAGGTATATCGTTTACAGAAATATTTGTATCTATTATAGCGTTAAGTGTATCTGCAATGCCAGAGGGACTTCCTCTAGCATTAACAATGGCTCTAACTATTGCATCTAATAAAATGATGAAACATAAAGTTTTAACAAAAAGATTATCTTCAGTAGAAGCACTTGGAAGTTGTAGTGTAATAGCAAGTGATAAAACAGGAACTTTAACAGTTAATGAACAAACAGCAAAAAAAATAGTATTACCCAATAATTTAGAATATATTATAACTGGTTCCGGTTATAATATAGAAGGATCAATCACAGGTGAGAAAATTGAATATGCCAAAGAAATAGCATTACTTGGTACAATTAATAATGAAGCTATATTTACAAAAGAAGATTGTATAGGAGATTCGATTGATTTAGCATTCTTAGTACTTGGAAAAAAATGTAAAATAAATGATAATAATATAAATATAATTGATAGTATTCCCTATGAATCTGAAAAACAATACTCAGCGGTTTTCTATGAAAAAAATGGACAAACATACTGTACTGTAAAAGGTTCATTAGAAAAAGTATCAAAATTTTGTAACAAAATAAACTTTTTAAAAAGCAATAACTTTCAAAAAATTGAAGAACAAAATGAATTATTATCTAAAGATGGGTATCGAGTAATATCATTAGCTAATGGAAAAGTAGAAAAAAAAGAAAACTATACTGAAAAAGATATACCTCCACTTACATTTATGGGTCTAGTAGGTTTTATAGATCCAATTAGGAAGGACGCTAAAGAAGCAATACAAAAATGTAAAAGAGCAGGAATAAAAGTATTAATGATAACAGGAGATCATCCATTAACTGCTTTTAAAATAGCAAAAGATTTAAAATTAACTTCTTCATATGATGATGTAGCAACAGATAAAGACATAACGGATATGTTAAATAAAGATGAAAAAGTATTTGATAAGTATATACAGACAAAAAAAGTATTCAGTAGAGTAACTCCATTACAAAAATTAAAAATAATTGAATCATTAAAAAGACAAGGTGAATTTGTTGCTGTAACAGGTGATGGTGTAAATGATGCTCCAGCAATTAAGGCAGCTAATATAGGTATTGCTATGGGAAGTGGGACAGATCTTGCAAAAGAAACAGCGAACATGATTGTTTTAGATGATAGGCTTCATTCAATTGTAAATGGAGTATTAGAAGGAAGAGTAGCTTATGCTAATATAAGAAAAATAGCTTATTTTTTACTATCATGCGGATTAGCAGAAGTTTTGTTTTTTGTCTTATCTGTTCTTTGTAATATGCCAATGCCTTTAGTCGCAATACAATTATTATGGTTAAATGTAGTAACAGATGGAATACAAGATATAGCTTTATCATTTGAGAAAAAAGAAAAAGATATCATGCAAGAACCACCAAGAAGTCCAAAAGAAGGATTCTTTGATAAAATATTAATTGATGAAATATTGCTTTCTGGAATTATAATTGGAACTTTTGTTTTTGGATTATGGGTATATTTAATTAAAATAAAAAATATAGATATTCAAACAGCAAGAGGATATGTAATGGCATTAATGATAATACTTCAAAATATGCATGCATTTAATTGTAGAAGTGAAAAGAAAAGTACTTTAGATATTTCCTTAAAAAGTAATCCAATTTTTGGAATTGGTATATTATTTAGTATAATATTAGGATTAATTGTATTAAAAATACCTATCATAACATCTATTTTTAAAACAAAACCAATCCCAACTGTTGACTTATCAATTCTATTATTATTTGGAGTATTTATGATATTAATAATGGAAATATATAAAAAAATAAAATTTCACAAATAAAAAACTCATGATATAATAACATAAATGAATGGAGGAGTAATTGTGATAAACGAAATAGAAAGTTTAGATGAGATTAATGAACAAAAAATAGTAGATACAATTAGAGCCTTATCTATCGATATGATTCATGAGGCAAATAGTGGACATCCAGGAATCGCTTTAGGAGCTGCACCAATAATGTATAGTTTATATGCTCATCACTTAAATATTGATCCAAACTATCCAAACTTTTTCAATAGAGATCGTTTTGTTATGAGTGCAGGTCACGGCTCAGCATTATTATATGCTACCTTATATTTAGCAGGTTTTCCAATTGAACTAGAAGATTTAAAAAAATTTAGACAAATTAACTCCATTACCCCTGGGCATCCAGAATATGGAATAACACCAGGAGTAGATTGTACAACTGGTCCTCTTGGGGAAGGTTTCGCAACAGCAGTGGGGATGGCTATGGCAGAAGCCAACTTAAGAACACGTTATAAAGGAATCATAAATTATAAAACTTATGTCTTATGTAGTGATGGAGATTTAATGGAAGGAATAAGCTACGAGGCAGCCTCACTAGCAGGAACATATAAACTAAATAATTTAATAGTGTTATATGATTCAAATAACGTATGTTTAGACGGAAAAACAGAAAATATTTTTACAGATAATATTATTATGCGCTTTCAATCGATGGGATGGAACGTAATAATAGTTGAAAATGGAGATAATTATCAATCAGTAGATAAAGCAATTGAAGAAGCAAAAAAAAGTACGGATAAACCAACAATAATCGAAGTAAAAACAACCATAGGAAAATATTCAATTAATGAAGGAACAAACAAGGTACATGGAACACCATTAAGTGAAGAAGACATTACAAGAATAAAAGAAAAAGTAGGAATAAGAGATATTCCTTTTGCGATAAGTAAAAATGTATTAGAAGAATTTTCAGGTATAATAAAAAATAGATGTGGTAACCTCCAAGAAGAGTTTATTAAACTATTACAAACTCAAAATGAACAAACACAAAAAGAAATAGATTATTTTAGAGGAAGCGACAAATCTATTTTAACAAATGATTTATATTATGAACCTCCTGTTGACAAAGTAGAATCAACAAGAGATTCTTCGTCAAAAGTACTTAACTCCATTGTAAAAAACACTCCATTTATGATAGGAGGTAGTGCAGATTTATTTGCTTCAAATAAAACATATATAAAAGATGGAGGAGACTTTTCAAGTACAAATTATTTAGGTAAAAACATTTTCTTTGGAGTACGAGAAAATGCAATGTCTGCAATAATGAATGGTTTAAGTCTATGTGGATTTCGACCATATGGGTCTACATTCTTACCATTCGCTGACTTTTTAAAGCCATCTCTACGTCTATCTTGTATGATGAATTTATCTGGAATATATATCTTTACACACGATTCTATAAGTGTAGGAGAAGATGGACCAACACATCAAGCAGTAGAACAACTACTAATGTTAAGAAGTATGCCTAATCTAGATGTATTTCGTCCAGCAGATGCTAACGAAGTAATCGGATCCTATAAAGCAATATTTGCTAAAGAACAAGGACCATCAGCAATTACCCTTTCTAGAAATAAAACTCCAATATTAGAAGAAACAAAAGTAAACGAAGTAGAAAAAGGTGGATATATTGTTTTAGACACTATGAAAAAGCCAGATGCTATAATTATGACTTGTGGGGAAGAATTACATCTTGTATTAGACGCAGTAAAACGTCTTAAAACAAAAGGAATAGAAATTAGAGTAGTATCAATGCCAAATTTAGGAAGATTTTTAAAACAAGACTTTGAATACAGAGAAAGTATATTACCTGTAGAAGTAAGAAAAATAGTAGTAGAGGCAGCCTCATCTCTTTCATGGAACCAATTAATTTATAATACTAAATATTTAATTTGCTTAGATCAGTTTGGAACAAGTGGCAAAAAAGACGACGTATATAAAAAATTTGGATTTGACGTAGACAGTCTAGAAGAAAAAATAGAACAATTATTAAAATAAAAAGAAAATGAATTTCATTTTCTTTTTATTTATTGTTTGTATTAGTATTATCATCTTGAACTCCCGCTTCATATGTCCCACTAATAATCTTTTTCTTATCACCTTCATTAATTTCCTGATATGAAGAAGATATATTATTTTGTGATTGATTAATATTAAGACAATTTGAAATACTTTCTTCTTCTCCAGTTAAATTAACAACAACATCTAAAAATACCGGTAAAAAGAAGATTAAAACAATAGCAATAACACTATTAATAATTTTTTTAGGAGCCTTCTTATCATCAGGATCTTGCATTAATTTTGTAATAGATAGTGTAACCGATAATATTAATAATAAAGGTACAATAATATGAATAATATTTAAAAAATTTTTTAATATAGATAAAAATGGTATTAAAATAGAGTCCCCACATGTACTTGTAATATTTATAAACATAATAAAAACCTCGAAATATATATTAACATCTAAATCAGTTTAAAACAACAATTTTTTTAGATAAAAAGTAACAAGAAACACTCATAATGATTTAAACCTATTTACATAATATTTAAAAAGAGATAATATAATAATGATTTCTTCTATACAGAAAAATCAATTAATTACAATTTAGGAGGTAAAGATGAATAATAATGATAAAAAGAACTTACTAAAATTAAAAAATTATTTATTATTAGTATCAATGATTGGAGGCGTAACCATACTACCAGGATGTGCTGGGCAAGACGCAAATAAACAAAATAATGAACAAACAGTTAATTTAGAAAATACATTGGAATTGCAATTAGAAGATGGAGTAGATTTAGAAGATGTATCCAATAAAAATGACGAATCAACAGTACTATTAGTACTAGATAACGGTAATTATGTTATATATGACTGTGATTATTGCAGAAAAGATGATCAACAAACGGTTTATACAGTTGATATAAACGGGGAAAAGTTTGCTCTTCCAAGCTCAAAAGTAGTAAGACCTTTTCATACAGATGAATACGGAAAAGCTCATGATAAAGCAGTACATTATGCAGAAACATTATTACATATAGATTCAGATGGATTTGGTTCAAATAGAATAATAGAATATGATAAAGATATACAAAAAACATATACGAAATAATAATTATAAAAAAAGTATAGAGAAATCTATGTTTTTTTTGTAAAGTTATGTAAAGTAAGAATAATTTGTTAATAAAAAAGAATAATATATGATATAATCATCTTTCGCGGGGTGAAATAAGATGAGATTTTTTAATGAAATAATGCAAAAAATAAATATTATTAGTACGACAAATTATAATTTATTATCATTATTATTAGAATCTACTTTTATATTTATATTTTATGGTATTTTAAGAAAACTAATTCATCATATAATATATAAAAAAATGGAGGGTAGAAAAGAATACTTTATAAATCATACTTTACAGATATTATTAAATATATTAGAATGTTTATCTTTTATTATAATATGGAATAATTTTATAAAAAATTTAATGACTTTAATCAGTGTTATTTCAGCAGCAATGACAATTGCATTAAGAGAGTTAATCCTAAACTTTTTCTGTGGGCTATATATAAACATAAAAAAACCATTTAAGGTAGAAGATAGAATAGAAATAGATGGTATAAAAGGAGACGTTACTAATATTTTTGCATTATCATTTGAAATAGTAGAAGTATCGACAAATGAACTCCATGGTCAATCAACTGGAATAATTGTAACATTCCCATCATCAATTGTATTAACAAAACCTATAAAAAATATAACAAAAGGATTTAAATATATATGGGACGAAATAATAATAAAAATAGATTTAAAAGGTGATTTACAAAAAAATAAAAATGAAATATATAAGATAATTAATAACAATGAAATAATAAAAAGTATTCCACCTAAAATGAAAAATCAAATAAACTATATTAATTCAACTAATAGAATCTATTATAATAAATTTGATCCAGTTATTTATACTAGAATTGTAGATAATTATATAGAATTAACTGTAAGATATTTAATGCATCCTAAAAAAGCAAGATATGTAGAAAGTGAAATATGGAATAAAATATATAAATCATATAAGGACAATAAAATTAATTTATATATAACATAAAAAGGATTATAATCTTTATAGAAAACAATCCCAAAACTTTTATTTGCAATTATTACAATAAGAATAAATTATTAAATTAGTAGATGTATTGCCTAACCAATCACTTAATTGTGATTCTGTATAAATACCATTTGGTTGTACAGAAGTTTTCATATGATAATGAGTTCCGTCAAAATAGAAAATAAGTCCAGTGTGTCTACCAGTTTTACCAAATAAATTGCCTTTATCATTTCTCCATTTCGTAGTATCAACAATTTCAGCAACAAGCTTTCCATTAGAGATAGCTTTTTTAATTTCATTCATATTAGGAGAGGCCCGTTCCACCTTAATATTATATAGTTTATTAACATCATCATTCTCATATACAGGTACATTTTTATACTTTTGTTCTGGGTGTAAAGAAATAATCTTATTATATACTTCAAGCAAAGTATAATCCGTTCCATTTAAAATGTTTATTGCTTCAACGTAAGCACCAATCATACCTGCGTGTTTTCCAACAGTTGAGCCATGCCAAGGCAAGTTTTCATGCTCACTTCTATGTGGTTTAGAAGCAACTTTAATTGCGTGTTCCAAATCAAAAGAACCATTAGATGGAGTTTGATTACCACCATTATTAACTTGCTTATTACCAGGTTCATAACCACTAGTATTAATTTTTTGTTTATTAGTACCATTAATTTCCTGATAATTATACGATAAATTAGAATGAATAGAAGCATTTTTCCAACAATTACTAAAATCACTTTCTCCAGCAACTAAATCAATAACTACATTTATAATAGTTGGAAGAAAGAAAATAATTACTGTCGCTATAAGACTATTAATAATCTTCTTAGGTGCTTTTTTCTCATCAGGATTTTGAGCCAACTTAGTAAGTGTAATAGTAAGAGACAATATAAGCAATAATGGAACAACTATATGCAATAAATTCAAAATTGTTTTTACGATAGATAAAAAAGTAAAGAGAATGGAATTATTACAAGTATTACTAATATCTAATATCATTTTAAAACCTCCTATAATAATTATTAGAAATTTCCATTAATAATTAAATATATAAATAAAATAACAGGAAAAATTTCTAAAAACTAAAGATAAAATAGATGCAAAGCCAAATAGTTTTTACCTTGGTCAGTAACTTTATCACAATTTGGGCAATACTTATTATTAATTATATTACTACAATATTTACATTTCATAAAAATTCTCCTAAATCAACAATATTTGACAATTATAAATGATATATTATAAATGGTGATTTAATGAAAGTATATTATATTTTTCAATTAAAAGACGAGTTTGTTTCTCTATATAAAGATAGTCCAAGTACACTATTTCTAATATTAAAAAACATATACTATTTAGATAAAACAGAAGTGGATTATGGATATCATTTATTTAGACAATTAGTGTCTCCATTTAATAAAAAAGAACTAGATAAAAACTTATTTATTAAATATCATCAATCTATCCCATATTCAAAAAGAAAAGATATTCATATAATAAATAATCTATATAAAAATGAAATAAGTAGATTAATAATAAGTTATTATTTTATGAAAATAGAATGTGAACAGAACTTTTCAACATTTTTTGAATTATTAAAAGAAAATCCAAATTTATTTGCATGTTCTTTTCAAAAAACAGATTTTTTCTTTTTAGATGATTATTGTAGAAAATTACTTGTCTAAAAGTATAATTTTATGTAAAATAGTTAAGAGGAGGGAAATTATGTTACATGATATATTAATATTAATTGTAGGAATATTAATAGGAGCTGTTATTGGTTTTTTTGGAGCAAGAACATTTATGAAAAGCTATTTAAAAAAGAATCCTCCAATTAACGAAGATATGATAAAAGCTCTTATGATGCAAATGGGTAGAAAACCAAATCAAAAGCAGATAAATCAAATGATGAAAGCGATGGAAAAATATCAATAATTTCATTGCTTATTTTTTGTATAAATTACCAATCTTTTACTTGTATGGCCAATCCACTCAATTAATTGTTGTCTTGTATATATAGCATTCTTTTGATTGATTTTACCAGCAGCTTTCATATGATAATACTTTCCATCAAAATAAAAAATTAAACCAGTATGCGACCCAGGCCAACTTACCCAGTTACCTTTGCTATTCCTCCATTTATTAGTACCAACCATTAATTGAGCAAGCTTTCCTTGACTAAGAGCTTTATCTACTTCATTGATATTAGCAGAAGCTCTAGTTACTGTAAAACCAAACTTGCTATTAATATCTTCGCATTTATAAGGCTCAATATGCTTATAAACTAAATTTGGATGAGCTTTTACTAAAATATCATATATCTCATAAATATGATAATCTGTTCCATTAAAAATATTAATAACTTCTTCATAAGCACCAATTGTTCCACCAACAGTATGAATAGTTTTACCTTGCCATTTTAAATTACCATTCCTAGAAGTATGAATGCTTTCACCAACTTTAATAGCATGTTCTAAATCGAATGGAAGCTTGACCCCATTTACAGTAGAAGTAGCATTACTTCCCGAACTATTTCCATTATTATTTTGTTTGTTTCCGGGTTCATATCCGCTAATATTAATCTTTTGTTTATTATTACCATTAATGTCCTGATATTGATGAGATAAATTAGACCGGATAGATGCTTTTTCCCAACAATTACTAAAATTGCTTTCTCCAGCCACTAAATCAATAACAACATTTATAATAGTTGGTAGAAAAAAGATAATAACAGTTGCTATGACACTATTTACTATTTTTTTAGGAGCCTTCTTTTCATCTGGATCCTGAACTAATTTAGTAAGAGTAATGGTAAGAGATAAAATAAGCAACAATGGTACAATTATATGTATAATATTTAATAAAGCTTTAACAAAACCTAAAAATGTAAATAACATTGAATTATTACAACTACTAGATATTTCTAAAAACATAACAATTACCTCATATATAATATATCATTTTAAAAATATTTATACAATAAAATGTTAATTAATAAATTATGTTTTACAATAGAATTAACAAGAAAAATAGCTTATAATAATTTTAGAAGGAGAAAGTATGAAAGATTTTAAAGAAAAACTAAGTCTCGTTCCAACAAAACCAGGTAGTTATCAAATGAAAAATAAAGATGGTGTAATAATTTATGTTGGAAAAGCTAAAAATTTACAAAGAAGATTAAGAAGTTATTTTACAAGAACAGTAACTGGTAAAACAAAAATGTTAGTAGAAGATATTGATGATTTTGAATATATTGTAACATCATCTGAATTAGAAAGTTTAATATTAGAAATAACTCTAATAAAAAAATATGATCCAAAATACAATATACTCCTTCGTGATGATAAATCATATCCATATATAGAACTAACTAATGAAGAATATCCAACATTAAAAATTGTTCGAAATGTAAAGAAAAAAAGAAATAAAAATCATTTATATGGACCATACCCAAACGTAACTGCAGCAAGAAAAACAGTAAATATGATAAATAGAATTTATCCCTTAAGGAAATGTGAACACTTAAAAAAAGAATTATGCCTATATTATCATATCCACGAATGTTTAGGGTATTGCTGTAAAAAAGTAGATAAGCAAGAAATAGAATCAATGAATAAAGAAATTATTAGTTTCTTAAAAGGAGATAGTGATGAAATAACAAATAGAATAAAACAAGAAATGAATAAAGCAAGTGAAAATATGAATTATGAAAAAGCACTTGAATTAAAAACAATGCTAGAAGATATAGATACAACTCTTAAAAAGCAAAAAATTGATCTAAATAAGAATTTTAATTTTGATTTAATAAACTATTATTATGATAATAATTATTTAAGTATAGAAATATTTTTTATAAGAGATGGTCTATTATTTGGAAGGCATAATGAAATAGTATCTTCCGTAGGAGATATAGAATCAGAAATAATAGAATATTTAATAAAATTCTATGAAAAAACACTTCTACCACATGAATTATATATACCTAATGAAATTAATAAGGACTTAATATCCAATTATTTTAATATAAAAGTATATAGTCCCCAAAAAGGAAAATTAAAAAGTTTATTAGATTTAGCATTTGAAAATGCAAAAGAACAGATGGAATTACAAGAAGAAACATTAAAAAGAGATGACGAAGAAAGAAAAAAAGCCTTAGAAGAATTAAAAAATCTCCTTAAATTAAACTCTGTAAGGAGAATGGAATCATTTGATAACTCTCATTTATTTGGTACGTTTTATGTAGGAGGAATGGTTGTGTTTGATGATTTTATTCCAAATAAAAATTTATATAGAAAATATAAAATTTCAACAGAAGTCAAAGATGATTTAGGGGCAATGAAAGAAGTATTATATAGAAGATATTTTAAAACTCTTATGGGAGAAGTAGAAGCACCAGATTTAATAGTAATGGATGGCGGACAACTACAAATAAGTGTATGTAAAGAAATATTAAATTCACTAGGATTAAAAATACCAATAATAGGATTAGTAAAAGATAAAAATCATAGAACAAGCTATGTAATGAATGAAAATTATGATATACTACCAGTGAGTAAAGATTCAAAATTATTCTTATTTTTAACAAGAATACAAGATGAAGTACATAGATATGCCATTACTTACCATAGAAATATAAAGGCTAAAGGGGCCTTATCAAGTATACTAGATGTCGTACCAGGAATAGGAGAAGTAAGAAAAAAAGAATTATTAAAAAAATTTGGATCTTTAAAAAAAATGAGGGAAGCATCCCTTGATGAATTATCAGAAATTGTTGGAAAAGAAGTAGGAAAAAAATTACAAGAATATTTAAAAGAGGTGTAAAAATGAATAAAAAAGGATTTTCTTTAGTAGAATTATTAGGAACTATTACAATAATGGGAATATTAATGGGAATAGCAATTGGAGCTTATTCAAGATATATAGATAGCACTAGAAAAAAAGCATATGAAACACTAGTAAAATCGAGCATAACTGCAATGGAAGAATATATAGTAGATCATCCAACAGCAACTACAGCGACAATTAATGATTTATATGAAAAGGATTATTTAGAACGACCAACTGACCCCTCATCTTCAGAAAATATATGTGATGGAAAAGTAACAAGAACAACTGGAGTAGGAGATGGATCTACCATTTTACCAGATGAAAACTATACAGTAGTATTATGTTGCATTAATTATAATTATACATACCCAAACAATGGAAAAGATACTCCAATAAAAAACGAAACTTGTCAAAAATAAAGGAGGAAGCATGTATACAATATTATTTTTTATATCATTTATGATAACAATTTCATCTCAGATTTACATAAATAGTAAATACAATGAAACAAACAAAATACAAAATAATAATCAATATACAGGTAAAGAAACCGCAAGAAAAATATTAGATAAAAATGGTTTAAAAAATGTAAAGATAAAAGAAGTATCTGGGACTCTTAGTGATCACTACGACCCACAAAATAAAGTAGTTAATCTATCAAGCGATATTTATAATGGAAGAACACTAGCAGCAATAAGTGTAGCATCTCATGAATGTGGGCATGCTATACAAGATAAAAATGGATATCTATTTTTAAGAATAAGAAGTTCAATAGTTCCACTTGTAAATTTTGCATCTAAAATAGGTTACATAATTATAATGATAAGTATTATAACATCAATGTTTAAATTAATATGGATAGGAATTTTAACAGAATTAATCATCTTACTATTTCAAATAATTACTTTGCCAGTAGAATTTAATGCATCAAATAGAGCATTAAAACAAATAGAGAAATTAAATATAATTAATCCCGATGAAAAAAAAGAATGTAGTGGAATGCTTCGAGCTGCAGCTTTAACATATGTAGCAGGAGTTGCCACATCTCTAATAGAAATATTTAGACTAATTTTAATAGCAAGAAGTGATGAAAGAAGGTAAAAAATGATACAGATTGTACATAATATAGAAGAAGCAAATTGTATAACTCATAGTGGAACAATGCATGCAGATGAAGTTTTTGCAACTGCTTTTTTACATCTATATAAAAAAGAGATAAAAGTATTTAGAACAAATAGTATAAAAAATGATGATAATTTAAAAGAATATATAGTATATGATATAGGAAGAGGAAAATATGATCACCACCAGATAGATGCAGAAAAAAGAGAAAATCAAATCCCTTATAGCTCAATAGGCCTTTTATGGAGAGAATTTGGGAAAGATTTTCTAGAAAAAAATAACTATCCAGAAATAGAACAAATGCATGAGACTATTGATAAAGATTTAATAGAAGGAATAGACGCTGATGATAACGGAGTATTTCCAAAAATAGATAGTACATTTAAAGTAAAAACAATACCTAGTATAATAAAAATGTTTAATCCTAGTTTTGAAAGCTCAGAAAACGAAAGTGATCAATTTTTAAAAGCCGTAAAACTTGCAGAAATGATATTTAAAGAAGAATTATCATATATAAAAGGAAAGATTCTAGCAGAAAAAAAAATATTAGAGTATCTAAATACCTATGATGAAAAAAATAATTATTTTATACTAGAAGAATATCTTCCATATGAAGAAACATTATTAAAAAATGAAAAATATAATAAAATAGAGTTTGTAGCATTCCCAT
Organism: uncultured Caryophanales bacterium; assembly: GCA_946628005.1. GTDB lineage: Bacteria > Bacillota_I > Bacilli_A > RF39 > UBA660 > UBA3789. Next base: position 72,933 of record CAMOWA010000002.1, on the reverse strand, counting down.
CAAATAGAGGAGGATTCGCTATAAAAACTGTTCCAAAATCATTTCAAGATCATAATCCAAGAAAAGCGTTTCCAGAGAGTTGGGCAGGATTAGAAAATGAAGAATTAGAAAAAGTATCTAATATAAAAGGTTTAAGATTTTGTCATTCTGGACGTTTTATTGTAAATTGTAAAGACTTTAATACAGTATTAAAAGTATTAGAAATGTGTCAATAGATGTAAAACGATTAGTATAGCTATTTCATTATTAATAATTATTTGATAAAATATGATTGAACTAAGAGGTGTGATATTTATGCTATACAAAGAAATGAGAAAAAAAGAGATAATAAAAAATACAGTATATATATGTTTTATACTACTTTTAGCAATTATCCCAACTTATTTTATTTATTATAAATTTCAAGATGATAGAAGTATAGAATCCAATTCAGAAAATCTAGATGTTACTTATTTAGAAAAAACAGGAGATAAAATAAGTATAACGAAAGTTACACCTGTTACAGATTCTGTAGGTCTTAGTTCTAAAAATTACATAATAAATATTAAAAACAACTTAACAGAAAAAGTAGGTTATAGAATAAAAATAGAAGATGATTCAGAAAAAATTTTAGAAGATAATTGTGAAGAAAAATTAATATCAAAATCAGATATAAGAATATCAGTAAAAGCGGGAAAAAACAAAACAGAAATATACACACTAGAAGAACTAGAAAATGGAGTACTTCTTGAGAGTATAATGGAAGCCTTAGATAAAACAACAATTACAATAAGAGTATGGGTAAGTCAAGAAAGCAGTTTACCATTAGGAGCTAAGATGCATTATCACGGAATAATGAGAGTAGTAGAAGATAACTCCATAATAAGTAGTCTAGAGAATAAAGAAGATGAAGAATAATACAATATTAATAAATGATAAAATAATAGATATTAGTGGATTCTATTATTTTAATGATAATTTTAATTATCCAGAAATCATACAGCACTTTCCGGTTGAAGTAAAAGGAAACATAATAAATAATGACTACCAATCAATACATATTAATTGTAATATTAAAACAAAAATAAAGATATTAGATAGCATAACATTAGAAGAAATTATATATCCGATAAATTTAGAAGTAGATGAAGATATAGATAAAATTTATATAAAAAATGAAAATAGTCTTGATATTTTAGCATTTTTATGGGAAAATATTGTACTAGAGGTCCCCACGTACTTTACAGAAGTAAAAGATATAAGTAAAATACATGGAGATGGATGGAAATTAATTCGCGAAGAAGATTTATAGAATAGATTGAAAATCGTGATAGTAAAGATAGTGAAAAGGAGGGATAATATGATGAAACTAGATATTCAAATGTTTGCGGTTCCTTTCCGTAAAGTTTCAAAAACTAGAAAAAGAATGAGAAGAAGTCATAATGCAATGGATATTCCAGGAATGACAAAATGTCCTAGTTGTGGAGAAATGATTAAACCTCATAGAGTATGTCCAAAATGTGGAAGTTATAAAGGAAAAGTAGAAATATCAAAAGGAGAAGAATAAATTCTTCTTTTTTTTAAATTTATGATGAAATAATTATATAAGATTAAATAATAGCGGTATAACTACAATAGAAGTAATCTATGTTTTGTATTAGTTTTTATCATGGCTTTTTCAATGTATAAAACAGTTTCATCTTATAATGATAAAAGAGTAATTGAAAAAGATAAGAATGAAATATTATCTTATAAATATTTACTTACTAAGACAATACAAGATGATTTTGTTAATAATGAATTATCTCATGTAAGTATAGAAAATAATTTTGATCCATCAGGTAAAAAGACTTATATTCTTCATTGTACTTTAAAAAAATGGTATTCAGGAATATTTCACTTATCAGGTGCTAATGCAGAATGGCCAAATTCAGGAATAGGTGGAACCGATGCAATAATGGACTTTTTCTTTTCTCACAGTAAAAAAGCAAAAGATAAACCAAAAACAATTTCAATAAAATATCATCTATGTGACGCAGTAGAAAATTGTATAGAAGACACATATTCATATAAAGTAGGAAGTTAAAAATCGCATAATCATTATGCAATTTTTGCATGTATTTGAAAAAATTAAAAAAAATGATAAAATATATATAAACAGTTTATTCAGAAGGAGAAAAAGTGGGTCGGAAAATGAATAAATTAATAATAAAAAAAATAGAAAAAAAATATAAAGATAAAATTATTAATATAAAAGATTTAATAGGTAATAAAAGACCATCTATATTATTTTATTTTCTAGCTAATCATTTTGATTATTTATTAGATAATGACGAAAATAAAATAATTTCTGAAAAAAGTATGAAATATAGAGATAAAATAAATAAAATAGTAAAAAAATATGGTCCAAGTTTTTTAAAAAGTAAACAAATATTTGAAGATAGAAATGAATTAAGATTTTTCAATTATAAAGAACAATTAAAACTAGGAGAAAATGTAGAATTAGACACTAATTTATTAGCAAAAGATGAAGGAATAAAGCTTAATAAAGACGAAACGGTAATTTGGGTAGCTAATCATGGTTTTAAAGATGACGCTTTGGCAACAGTCCTATCAGCAAATAAAAATGCTTATATTTTATTTGGAAGCCTACCACAATTTTATAATACAATAGATGGTATAATATCCTGGCTAAACGGAGTGATATTAGTAAATAGAAAATTAGACTCGTCAAAAAAATCAAGTATTAAAAAGTGTGTAAAAATATTACAAATGAAAAAAGATATAATAATCTATCCTGAAGGAGTATGGAATAAAAGTCCTAATAAACTTGTTTTACATCTTTGGCCAGGAATATATAAAATTGCTAAAGAAGCAAACGTAAAAGTAGTACCAGTAGTACATTATAAAAGAGAATTACATAAAGAAGATAAAAATGATATTATTCATACAGTTATAGATGAACCAATTGATTTAACAAAATTCAGCGAAGAAGAAGCCTTAATTTATTTACGTGATAAATTAGCATATTGGACATACTTAATGATGCAAAAATATGGCAAAACAACAAGAGATGAATTATTAAAAGATCACTACTATTCAGTAGAAGCGTGGGAAGAACAATTAAAAGAAAGAATAAAAACAGTTGATTACTATGACCCTGAAATAGAAACAACTGCAGACTATCAAACAAAAAAAGAAATGGAATATTATAAAGCTTTACAAGATATAGCTAAGATTAAAAACATAACTCCTAAGAACGCTCACAGTATAGTAAATGCAAAAAAACTAATTAAAAACAATTTTCAAAGAAGATTTTAAATTCTTCTTTTTTTATTACTAATTTTAGGATATAATGAACATAGTAAGAAGGTGTTAAAATGCAGGGATTATTATTACCAATATGTTCAATTATTTTTTCGATATTATTATGTATATGTTTTTTTATAAAAAAAAGATTACCATTACTAGAAAATAATATGTACTCAATAATGATAATAACAGTATTGATTGATTCTATACTAGTAACAATATTACAATCATTTTCCTTTAATACTATTACTCCAACTATAGATATAATTATACAAATATTAAATAAATTTGATTTTATTTTATTAATAATATATATGAGTTCTTTATTTTTATATATAGCAATTATAACTTATCAAAAAATAAGAGATAACTCTGAGTCAATTATTCAATATGTCGCAATAGTAGATATCATATTTTCAATATTTATACTTTTAGGAAATATATCAGTAATAAGTAGTAACGGACATTTTAGTGTAGATGGTTCATCAATAAAGTTTCTTGTTTTAGCAGTATCATTTTATATAATGTTATCTTTAACAGTAATGATTTTAAATCCCAAAAAAATAGATAAACGTTATATACCATTAATATCTGTAATAATTAGTATAATATTATTAATAATCATATCTCATTTTAATCCATATTTAATCATCATATCTATTTCATTGACATTTATTAATTATATAATGTTTTTTACAATAGAAAATCCTGATATGAGAATGATACAACAACTTGAACTTGCAAAAGAAAAAGCAGAACAAGCTAGTCGAGCTAAAACAGATTTTTTATCAAGTATGTCTCATGAAATAAGGACCCCTCTTAATGCAATAGTTGGTTTTAGTGATTGTATAATGGACGCAAAATCATTAGACGAAGCAAAAGAAAATGCCAAAGATATCATAAATGCTTCGGATACATTATTAGAAATAGTAAACGGAATATTAGATATATCAAAAATAGAAGCTGGAAAAGTCGAAATTATTGATTCAAAATATAATGCTAAAAAATTATTTGAAGGTTTAGCTAAAATGATAGAAATAAAAGCTCGAGATAAAGGATTAGAATTTACCTATAAAATAGCAGATGATTTACCAAAAACACTTTATGGAGATCACGCTAATTTAAAAAAAGTTATAACAAACTTACTAAGTAATGCATGTAAGTATACAGAAAAAGGTTATGTACATTATGAGGTAAATTGTGTTAATGCTGAAAAAGCAACTAAGTTAATAATATCTGTAGAAGACTCTGGAAGAGGAATAAAAAAAGAAAATATTGACAAAATGTTTACTAAATTTCAAAGATTAGATGAAGATAAAAATACAACAATAGAAGGAACTGGATTAGGATTAGCAATAACAAAACAATTAATTGAATTAATGGGTGGAAAAATAATAGTTCATACAGTATATGGTGAAGGGAGTAAATTTACAGTTGTAATAAATCAAACAATAAAAAATGAAGAACAGGAAAAAAATGACCAAGTACAAAGTACATTAGATTTATATAATATTAAAATATTAATAGTAGATGATACTCCTCTAAATTTAAAAGTTGCTAAAAAATTATTAGAAAAATTTAATGCAAACATGATAACAACCTGCGAAAGTGGATTTGAATGTATTTCAAAAATAAAAAACAAAGATAAGTTTGATATTATTCTTTTAGACGATATGATGCCAAAAATGAGTGGAGTAGAAACATTAAAAAAATTAAAAGAAATAGATAATTTTAATACACCTGTTATAGCTTTAACTGCCAATGCAATTAGTGGAATGAGAGAAAAATATATTAGTGATGGTTTTTCTGATTATCTAGCAAAACCTATTGAAAAAGACCAATTAATTGAAGTATTAAACCGAATTATTAAAGAAAATTTCATACAGCATGATACAAAAGATAATATAGAAGAAAATAATATAATACCCCCATCTCCAATAAAAATAGATCATATAGAGCCTATTGAAGTACTAAGTAATGAAATAGAAACCATACCAGTAGTACAATTGGAAGAAAAAAGCAGTGAAAAATATGATGAAAATTATCTAAGAAAAAATGGAGTAGATATGAATCATGCCTTAGAATTATTAGGAGATATGGAAATGTACAATATGACTATACAAGACTTTTCAAAAGAAATTGATGAAAAATGGAATAATATATTAAAATATAAAAATGAAAATAACATGTCAGAATATGCTATATTAGTACATTCCTTAAAAAGTGATTGTAAATATTTAGGTTTTATGACTTTAGCAGATATTAGTTATCAACACGAATTAAAAAGTAAAGAAAACGATTCAAACTATGTACAAGAACATTTTCAAGAATTAGAGTCTGAATATCAAAAAACTCTAGAAATAGTAAGAAACTATGTATCTCAAAATCCAATAAATGAATAAAACTAAAAACAAGTAAAAACTTGTTTTTTTATATTATAAAGTTGACTTTTAAAAAAATATAAGTATAGTAATATAATATTAATAAAAGGAGAGAAATATGCAGGTTGAAACTAAAATAAAAAAAGAATTACTAGTAAATAATAACATACAAAGAATAGATGATATAGAAATTATACATTTAAGAAATAAAAACACAATTTTATATGATAAAAAAGAAAAAAAACTAATAGTAGAAAAAGGAAAATATGAAACATTTATAGATAGTATAAATAATTACATATATATTATGGATATTAATAAAAATATTAGTATATATGATCTAGAAAAAAGAAAAATAATTATTAAAGACTGGATAATAAAAGAAAAAATCACATTCGATACACGTAATGATAATAACATAATATTTATTTTAAAAAATCCTCAAGATAATAGTATGCATATATTTAGTCCATTTGCTACTAGAGCAGGAGATAACATATTTGAAGAAAGTTTTAATAATATAAAATATATAAATTATTATATAAACCATTTATTTATAGTTACCAAAGAAAAACAAGGAATTTATAGTTACAATAAAAATAATTTTAAAATAAAATTAGAAGAACCTTTAGAATATGATAAAATTGAATGTCACGAATTTATAATCATATTTACAAAAGATAATCATCAAATTGCTAAAAAAAGAGATGATTTAAGTAAAAAAACAGAGACTTATAATACAATAGAATTTGAAAAAAGTGATCAATATGTTAAACGACATATAAAATGTAGAAGAGGAAAAACAATAGAAATACTTCAAACAGGAAAATTTAATAAAATAATATCAAGTGATAAATATGACGATATAAATATTGATCATATAAAAGAAGTAAGGTATAGGGATAGAACATATGACTATTTCCTTAACGTAGAAAAAAATGGTCTACAAGGTATTGTAAAAACAACAATAAATTTATTTGAGAATGGAAGTCTACCACCAAAAATAGAAGAAATAGTAAAAATAAAATATCATAAAATTATATTTAATGATGATGATTATATAATTATAAAAAATGATAAAAAAGGATTATCTATAGGAGAAAATCTAAACAAAAAACCATTAGAACCTAAATACGATTTAATAATACGGACAGGAATAAATAGCTATTTATTTGGTATAAATGACATATATACATTCGCAAAAATTATTGGAAGAGATTATAATCCGAAAATGACCTCAGTAATAAAAGAATGTAAAATTATTAATTACGATGAAAATGATAAATCATTTATTTATGAAAAAGATGATTCATTGGGAATGTTTTTTTCATCATTCGCATATGGCAGTGATGATGGTATAATTCCAAATGAATATGATAAAATTATTAAATTTAAAAACTATTTCTACTTTTTAATAAAAAATGGCTATAAAAAATTAGCAGAAAGAGGAAAAATAATTATAGATAAAGGATATGAAGATATTAAAATAGGTATAGATGAAAAACATTATGATACTTATGAAGATAAAATGTACTTTGCATTAAAAAAATACGGAGTATACAAACTTGCTAAAAGAGATGAAATAGATCAACCAATAGAAATAATAGATAATAATGAATATATAGAAATAGACTTTATAGCAAATTTAATAATATGTAGAGATGATTATTTTGCTTATATATATAATTTTAACGATAAATTAGTAGCAAAATTACCAGTAAATACTACAATTGAATATCTAGAAAATGTAAAGAAGACATCCTATTCACCAGTATTTAAAATAAATGGAGATTACTATTATTATGAAAATGGAAAATTATATCCAACTTATATAGAAGTTAGAAATAATTACAGTGTAGAACTAAAAATGAATGAACAAATATATACAATAACAACATATGATGAAGAAGAATATAAAAAATTAATAAAATTTATAGGGAATAATAATGAAAATGAGGTAGAAGAATGCTTAGAAAGTATACTTAGCCAAGGTGCAAAAAATAGTAATCCTAGCGTTAAAATAAAAAAATTATAAAACAAGGAGTAATCTATGGAAATAGAAAATAAAATAATAAAAGAAAAAGTATTTTACAACAATCTAGAAATTATTGATGATATAGCTATAGTAAAATTAGATAATGGATATGTCGCACTATATAACATAAAATCAAAACAATTAATAATAGAAAAAGGAAAATATGATATAAATTATGATAAAAATAATAAATTTATATACTTAATAAGTAAAGATAAAAATAGCGAAGAAAATAATACAATAAATATATATGATGTGAAAAATAAAAGTATGTTTATTAAGAATTATGAATTAATAGAAAAACACAAAATTTTTTCATTATATTACGACAATATGGAATTATTAATATTAAAAAATACTAATACAAATAAATATCATATATTTAATTGTTATACAGCAAGAAATAAAAATGATATTATAAATGAAGGTTTTGAAAAAGTAGAATATATTGAAGGAATATCAAATAAGAGTTTTATAGTAACAAAACAAAAAAAAGGAATAATAAAAATAAATGTAGAAAATAAATTATTTGAAATAGAAGAACCATTAGAATTCGATAATATAGAAAATGATTATGGGCTATTAATTTTTACTAAAGATAAACAACAATATGCTAAAATAGAAGTAGATGGAAAAATCAAAGAAACAGAAAAATATAATAAAATAGAAATAATAGAAGGATCTTTGCTTAAATGTAAAAATAATAAAACAATTGAAATACTATATAGTAGAACTTTAAAAAAAATATTTTCTAGTGAAGAATACGATGATATAAATTTACTATATAAGAAAGAAATAGGTGACAGAAAATATGATCATTATTTTGATGTAGTAAAAAATAATAAACACGGTATAATAAAAGTAACAGTAAACTTTTGGGATAATAAAGAGAATATGCCAAAAATAGTGAAAATTGTTAAAATAAACTATGATAAAATAAAAATAAAAGATGAAAACTTTGTATTAATTAATGATAATAAACTTGGCTTATCAATAGGTCTAAACTATAATGAAAATCCAATAGAGCCAAGATATGATTCAATAGAACAAATAGGAATATATAGTATAATTCTTAATAATAATGGAATAAGTACAATATGTACAATGGAATACGAAAATAATCAATGGAAAATTACCCCACTGATTGAAAATTGTATTATAATTGACCACAACACTTATTTTAATGGTTATACTTTTAAAAAAGATAACAAAGTAGGATTATATTACGCATCAAGAATTTTTAAAGAAGATAATAAATTATTACCTGCAGAATATGATAGTATAGAAGAATTAATAAATGACATAAACATAATTAAACAAAAAAATTTATTAGGTTTAGCAAAAAAAGATAAAATAATTCTACCAATAAAATACAAAGAAATAAAAATAGGATTTGACCACAAACAAAATATTTATAATTACTTATTTCTAGCCTTAAAAGAAAAGGATTATTATAAAATAGCTTGCCAAAAAAATTATGAATCAGAAATAAAAATAATTAATGATAATAATTATACTAAAGTAGACTTTCTAGATGATATTTTCATATGCAAAAATGAAAATAAAACAGAAATATATAATTATATAGGTCAGCTAATATTAAGCCTACCAAATGAATGTGAAATAGAATATCAAACAGAAATAAATAAAAAAATAAATGAGCCAATATATAAAATAAATAATAAATACTATTATTATGAAAATGGTAAATTGATAGAACCATATATAGATACAAATTATTTATATATAGCAGAATATAAAACAAACGATAATAATTCATATGATTTATCAACATACGATCTAGAAGAATATAATCAATTTAAAGAATATATTAATAATTTGATTGTCACAGAGGGAGAAAATGCAGTAGAAAAACAATTAAAAAAATATTCAGAAAATAGTATTTTATTAAATGCAATATATCCAACAATAAAAATAAAGAAAAAATCTATAAAGAAATAAATTCTTTACAGATTTTTTTATGAAAAAAAAGAAAAAATTTGACAAAACCCTACATATGTGGTATAATCTGAAACAGTCAAAGAATGGGGGAAGGAAAATGTCAAATAGAATAAAAATAAATCCAGCAATACCACTAGCATTATTAATAACAGGTGCCATAGGAACAGGTATTGCTTTTCACTTAAATAAAGAAAAATTAACTACTGGAGACCTAGTACCTCATGAAATAGGACATGAAGATATAAATCCTTACTTTAATTATAATGTAAAAAGTACAGATTTTGTTTTATTAGATGCAGGGTCAAGTAAAAATCTAGCAACTCTTCTCTTTGAACAAAAAATTAAATATTGTAATGAAAAAGGTATAGCATGTGGTCTAATAATAAATAGTACTGCAGAAAAAGAATATGATATATATAATGATGTAGAATATGTAAAAAGTATTCTTTCTAAATATGATGTTAAATGTCCTGTATACTTAAACATTAAAAATATTATGAAAAACGACAAATTAAATAATACTGAAAAACAAAAACTAATTAATATATTTTTAGAAATGTGTAAACAAAATGGAATATATGTAGGATTATATGGAGAAGATAATTTACTAAATGAAGCAAAAAAATATTTAGATATAAAAGATTCTGATGTATATATAATAAAGGATGATAAACAAGATTATGAAGGAAACTTTGTAATATATAAAGATGAAGAAGGAAAAATTCACGCTAAAAAAGATATAGTTAAATATATAGAAGAAAATAGATTAAATGACTTATCAAATTTTAAAATAAATAAAAAAATAACAATAAAATCTATTGAAGAGTTAGAAGAAATATCTTTTAAATATAATTTAAGTATAGAAACATTATTAAAATATAATAATTTATTAAAAATATCATTAACTCATAAATTTCATAATAGTGAATCAGTAACAATAAAAATACCATATATTGTTGAAAAGATACCATATAATAAAACATCTTTTGTAACTTTAGAAGAACCACTAATGGGATGTGATTTAAGTGAAATGCAAGGTAATAATACAGATTGGGATAATATGGATTTTGATTTTATAATTCTTAGAAGTAACCATGGAGTAGTAAAAGATGAATGCTTTGAATATAATGCCAAAAACTGTATAGAAAACAATATTTCAATAGGAGCATATTGTGTCAATGAAGTATTCAAAAAAGAAAATGAATCTAAAGAAGATTTTATAAAAAGATTTAAAGAACAAGTAGAAAAAACATTAGAAACGATTAAAAAATTTCAAATAGATTATCCAGTATACTTAGATTTAGAAAGTAAAATAGAAGAGTTATATCTTGAAGACTGTCTATCTATATGGGAAAAAGAAATATCAGAAAATGGCTATATTCCTGGTATATATTCAAACCAATCAGTAATGGACAAGATTATAGAAAAGGATAATACGATAAATGAGCGTTTTGAACTATGGATAGCCGGAGGAGAAAACTATAATGAAGAAGTAGATATAGCTAATGTAAAACCAAATTTTGATGAAATAACTGACTTTTCTACGTCTATGATTCAAACAACCAATAGTTGTATTAATGCTCCTGCAAAAAATAGTGATGGATATTTAGATATAGATTTTACAACAAGAGACTATACAAAGCCTAATGAAGATGATGATTTAAGAAAATATGAAATAAAATCCTTCCCTAAGTATTCAAGTAAAATACCATATTGCGCTGGAGGAGTATTTCTAATAGGCGCATCAACTATAGGAATAGGAAAAGTAATAAAGAAAAAAAGAAAAATTAGAAGGTGATAGAAATGGTCTACATAGATACAAATGGAACAGAATCAATTGAAGAGTTAGATTCAATCATTACAGCTAATATACGATTCCATAAAAAAAGAAGAGAAGAATATAAAGGAATATTAGAAGCAAAATCAAAACTAGAAAAAGCCACTGAAAAAACTGAATCAGAAAACTTAGCAGAAATAGTTGATGAAGAAAAAGTAGATAGTAAAAAAGTAGATGATGAATTAGAATACTTTTTTTCAGAATTTATGAGTATACCAGATGAAGAATTAGAAACAACGTATTTAGAATCTTTACCATCCATAAAACATGAAAAATATCATGAAATAATTATAAAAATGTTGCTAAAATTAAATGAAAGTTTAAAAGATTATCAAATATTATATCGAGATAATACATTAACAATAGATGATTATATATATATTAAACAAATGATCTTAGAAATTAATAAAAGAAGAAATCTATTACAAAAAGCATATTATATAGAAATAGAAGATGAACAAGAAATACAAATAGAAAATCAATTATTATTTTCAAAAACGCCATCTAGTAAAATTCAAGCAATAGAAGAAGTTAAAAACATTGACGCATCTTTTTATGAGCGTATTAAAGTATTACTAAACTCAATAAAAGATGGAACATTTAAAAATGTAAAAAGATTTGTATCAAATAGTAAATTAAAAGGTTTTGCAGAGGTAAAAGAACACCAAGTAAGAGTAGTATTTGAAAGAATTTCTATTAATCAATATGTAATAATATCAATATTTACTAAAAAATCAGATAAAGACAAAGATTATCGTGAAAATCTAGAATTAAAAATAAATAGATATAAAGCAGAAAAAGAACAAATAGAAAATTTACGTACTGAAGCTGATTATATAGATGAGAATACAAATATTGAGAATGAACTGTTTTCATTATTAGAAGCAGAGGTGAAAAAGAAATGATAGAATATATATTAAAACAAATTGATAATGAAATAGAATTGTTAAATAATGAAAATAAGAAAAAAGAAAGTATAATTGAATTTTATAATGAAGCAAAAGAAACCATTGAAAATAATAATGAAAACGCTAAAAAATTATCACCATCAGATAATATTCTAATATATCTCACACAAGATAATACCGACAAAATGTATAAAATAAAAGAAGAATTAGAAATATTAAAACCACTTTTTGATAAAATCAATAGAGAAGATATAGATATGTTAGTAATGGTTTTAGAAAACATTCGAAATAACAGAATAAATAAATTTAATAATAAAATCTTAGAACAAGTATTTGGAAAATATATAAATAACAATGAAAATATAGAAGTCGCTATAAATAAATTATTAGAATATTTAGAAAAATACCAAGTTAAATTAATCCGTTCAATAGTATTATTTTGCTTTTTTAAAACTCCACAAAATGAAAACACTACTCATCCAATTAACATATTATTCTATAATCAAGAAATAAATAATTATAAAAAAACTATTAATCAAGTAATTAAAGCAGAAAATTACAGAATAAAAGAAACAAAAAAACAAATTAGTCGTTATAAAGATTCAAAAAAAATAATAGAACGTTATAAAGAACAAGAAGATATTATAGATGATTATAAACCACTACTAAATGCAATTAAGAATAATGATATAAAACGTAATTTATTATTATTTATAGATAAACATAATAGAAATATATATATTAAAGAAGATTTAGATAAAAAAATTATGATGGAAAAAGAAGATTTTAAATATGATTATATAAAAATATTATCAAGATATGATATTCAAGAGGATGAAATCGACTTAGAAAAAATAATGAAATTACCTTTGGAGGGTGTAGAACAAATATTAAATCAATTATCTAACTATTTTAATAATAAAGAAATAATTATAAAATGTTTACAAAATACATCAAATATATATATTTTCAATATAATATTAAATTTAATAAAAAAAGGAATTATTCATAAACAAACTTTAATTAATCATCCAAAAATATTAAATGAAAATAGTGAAGAATATATCTCATTACAAAATAGTATTAATTTTTTATATTTAGAAAAAATTAATCCAATGATATTTTATAATTCAAACGAAGTTATTATAAACAATGACTATTTAGAAATAAATATAAAAATATTAAAAGAATATGATTTAATAAATTATATACCAAAAGAAGGTAATTTAAATTACTTAAGATACCCTAATCTTGCAGAAAAAATTGATTATGCATTAGAAATAGGATTAGAAAATGAATTAGAAAAAAACCAAGAAATATTAAATAACGAAAATATAAAAAGATTATATGTTTTAAGAAGTATTGGTATACTAACAGAAAATATAAAAGAATTATATGAAATAATTGAAAAAAAGAAGTATAAATTTCTAGATGATGAATTAGATCAATATATTATAAATGATGTTCCAGATTATCAAAAATATTGTAAAAAAGGAAATAATTATGAAGAAATACCAGAATTATTAGAATATGAAGAAAGTAATAGTAGAGTTTATATAATTGATGGGCTACTTTTCTCTAAAAATAGAGTAAAAAGATACTATGATAGAAACAGTGAAGATAAAAAAGAAGCATTATTTCAAGCAATTATCCATAATACAATAATAGAAGAAGAAGACATAAAAGAGATAAAAAATATTATTTATGAAAAAGTAAAAAGAAAATAATCAATGAATATTTGACAATAATAAATGCAATATGATATAATCGTACTGTTTGAAGCCTCATGCTCAAACCGCATTGAAAAGGTAAAAACATACATATGTACCTTAAGAGCGAGTCTTAAGTTAAAAAAAGGAGGTAAAATATGAACGCTGTAATTAAAGTTGGGGGAAAACAATATCACGTTACAGAAGGTGCTGAAATTTATGTTGAAAAAATAAATTGTGAAGCAGGTGATACTGTTACTTTTAATCAAGTATTAATGCTTGACTCAAAAGTTGGAAATCCTTATCTTACTAATGTTACTGTTACTGGAGAAGTTATAAAACAAGGTAAGAGCAAAAAAATTAGAGTATTTAAATACAAAAGCAAAGATCGTTCAAATCGTGTAACTCATGGACACAGACAACCATATACAAAAATAAAAATTACTAAAATTAATGGATAAATATGATTCAAGTAAGAGTAGAAAAAGAAAATGCAAAATATAAAAAGATAAAAATTATCGGACATGCAATGTATGATGACTATGGAAAAGATATTGTTTGTAGTGCATGTAGTAGTATTGTAACAACTACTGTAAATGGAATTCTTTCAATAGATAATAATAATATTAGTTATATGGTAAGCAAAAAAGGAATGACAATCGATGTTAAATCAGAAGATAGAACAACACAATTACTTATAAAAAATATGATAAAACTATTAAAAGAACTATCAGGGAACTATCCCAATAACATTGAAGTAAAATAAGGAGGATGACTATGAATTTATTAAAATTAGATATACAGTTATTTGCTCACCATAAAGGGCAAGGATCAACATCTAATGGTCGTGATTCTGCAGGACGTAGACTTGGAGCTAAAGCAGCTGATGGTGAATTCGTAACAGCTGGTTCAATTATATATCGTCAAAGAGGAACAAGAATATTTCCTGGAAAAAATACTAGAAGAGGAAATGACGATACAATCTTTTCAGTAATTGATGGTATAGTAAAATATGAAAGACTAGGAAGAGACAAAAAACAAGCTTGTGTATATCCAGTAGGAGAATAAGAGATTAAAAAAGAACCATTAGGTTCTTTTTTTACGTAAAGGAAATCTATGAATAAGAATTAAATGTTAGTAATGATAATTAATTTATAGTATAATATATCTATGGGATGTGAATGGTATGCATAATAAAATAAAAGTTTATAATGAAAATGGTATATTGGAAGAAGTTGAAGTAATAGATTTTTTTCAATTAGAAGAATATAATCATGAATATGTATTATATACTAAGAATGAAGAAGTTGATAATAATATAGTTATCTATGTTTCAATAGTAAATCAAATTTCAAATGATGAATATCAATTTGAAGCAATAACTGATTCCGAAGAAGAGAAAAAAGTTGATGAGATGATTGATAAAGAAATAGATTTATTAACTAATGAATAGGGGGTATACTATGTTCTATATAAAATTAGCTGAAATACTATTAAAAATAAGGGAAAATGAGTTAAATGATATTAAGACTAATCAACCAAATAATCAAACTAGAATAGATAATCTACAAAATGAAATTAATTATTTAAAAGCATTATTTATAAGATATGAAATAGCTAGTATATTGGGATTAGATAAAGATGAAAAATATATTAATTCTGACTTTATGGGTATTGAAGAAGAAGATATTAATAATTTTAATTTAACTCCAGAACAAGTAACTAATTTTAATGATTTAGTAGCAAAATTACCTAATGGGCAATTGCAAAGATATAAGAAAAGAAAACAATTAGCTGAAATATTAAGTTCAAGTAATGGTAAATCAGTAGAAGAATTAGAAGGAATAGAAATGGCCAATCCTAGTTTGGATTATTATAAATTAGAACAAGATAAAATAGATGAATTTAATAATATAGCTAATGATATTAATACAATGGGGCCTAATACTACTAAAACAGTTATAGTAAATAATAAAACTAAATTAACTACATCTGAATTACATGAAGTAATTAAATTATTAGAAGGAAATACTTTAGATGATGAAGAATATAAAATTTATATAAAATTAGCTGAAGATAATATAAATAGATTATATCAAGATGATGTAAATAAAACTGAAGTAGAAAGTATTATTAATAGTATAAATCCAAGTAATTATATTTTAAGACATGATTTAAGCCCTAAATTAGTTGAAATAAATAATATTAATATAGAAATAAAGGATAATGAATTAGACACTATATTTAATTATTTAGACCAAAATTATGATGGATTAGATGTTAGAATAAGAGATAAATATTATAATATAGTTCTTGAAATGATTAATAAAAATAAAAATAATTTATCTAAAATAAATGATATTAACCAATTATTACTAAATGTTACAAATGATAATTTAAAAGAAAGACTTAGAAAAGATTTATCAAAAGAAGAACTTATAGAATTTAGTAACCAACATGTTAGTACATATGAAGAAGTACTTAATAATTCTATTGCTAAACTTAAATCTAAAAAGAATGATTATGAGAATAAGAAACCTAAATTGGGTCTTTTAGCTACTCATTATGATGTTAAAATAAAAGCATTTGAAAAAGAGATAGAAAGATTGGAAAGTCTTAAGGTTGATTATAAAAATAATCCATTATTAGAAAAATTAGATAGTAAATATAATAAAAAGAATGATAGTGTAATTAAGTTAAAAAAAGAAATAGAAGAATTAAAAAAATATAAGGAACAAATAAAATCTAAGTTTCATAAAAATATTATTGATAAGAGAATTAGTGTTAGAAATAAAAAAATAAGTAAATTACAAAAATCAAGAGTTAAAATAGTTAATGTACAGAAGAAGATAATGGCTCCAAAACTATTTATAGAACTAAAGAAATACTTAATTAATAGACATTTTGAAGCAAAAGAAGAAGTATATAAAGATTATTCTGATGATTATAAGCAATTAGCAGCAAGTGAAAGAGCTATTAATGGTATGTTTAATGAATTAAAAGCATCTTTTTATGAATTTCAAGCTAATAGATATCAAAATAAAGCAAAATTTAATCATAATATATGTAATAAATTAAATAATGCTAAAGTAACAGTTAAGGGTGCTGCTAGACGTATGATTAATAAGAATAGATTAACTCAAGCAATGCAAAATCAACAAACGCAACAACAAACGTTTGTTCAAACAACTTAACAGGAGGTGTAGAATATGTTCGTAGATGAAGTAATAATAAAAGTAGAAGCAGGAAAAGGCGGAGATGGGTGCTGTGCCTTTAGAAGAGAAAAATACATTGAAATGGGTGGCCCATACGGAGGCAATGGTGGCCATGGAGCAGACATCATTTTTAAAGTAGATGAAGGACTTCATACACTATTAGACTTAAGATATCAAAAATTAATTAAAGCAAAAAATGGAGAAAACGGAAGGGGAAAAAATCAACATGGAAAAGGGGCAGATCCACTAATTATAAAAGTCCCACAAGGAACCGTAGTAACAGATACTGAAACAGGTTTAATAATAGCAGACTTATCCAAAAAAAATCAAGAAGAAATAATTGCTAAAGGTGGAAAAGGTGGAAGAGGAAATACTGCTTTCAAAACCCAAAATAATCCAGCTCCAAATTATTCTGAAAACGGAGAAGAAGGAGAGATTAAAACACTAAAAGTAGAGCTAAAACTACTAGCAGATGTTGGTTTAGTAGGACTTCCAAGTGTCGGAAAAAGTACTATAATTTCATGTGTTTCTGCATCACGTCCTAAAATAGCAGCTTATCATTTTACAACATTAAGCCCAAATCTAGGAGTAGTTAAATCATCTTCAGGAAAAAGCTTTGTTATGGCCGATCTTCCAGGATTAATAGAAAATGCCTCAAAAGGAGAAGGATTAGGAGATAAATTTTTAAAACATATAGAAAGAACAAGAGTAATAGCCCATGTAATTGATATGAGTGGTTTTGAAGGAAGAAATCCATATGAAGATTACTTATTAATTAATAAAGAATTAAAAGAATTTAATACAAAACTATTAGAAAAACCACAAATAATAATAGCAAATAAAATGGATATAGAAGGTGCTAAAGATAATTTAGAAGAATTTAAGAAAAAAGTAAAAAATATAGATATATTTGAAGTAAGTGCCTTATCAAACAAAGGATTACAAAAAGTAATAGATCATTTATCAGACATGTTAGAAAAAATACCATTTAATCCTTTATATGACGAATCACAAATAGAATCACATGTTCTTTACAAATTTAAAAAAGAAGAACCATATATTATAGAAAAAGAAGAAGAAGGATTATGGCATATATATGGAAATGAAATAGAAAAAATATTTAAGAGAACAAAATTTACATCTGATGAAGCTATCTATCGTTTTGCCAAAAAACTAAGAAAAATGGGTATAGATGATAAACTAAAAGAACTAGGAGCAGAAGAAGGAGACCAAGTAAGAATATTAGATTTTTACTTTGATTTTAAAGATTAATGATTACTGTAGCAACATTTAATATACAAAATGATAGAATATATTCAGAAATAAAAATTAACTCAATATTGAATTTTATAAATAAATATAATATAGATATCTTAAATCTACAAGAATTATCAAAATACATTGATAAATCTCTTATAAATAAACTAAATAATATTCACTATTATAATTATGGAAAATATAGGTTTCATATACCAATAATATTTAAAAAAATAAATGAAAGATGCCCAATAATAACAAAATATGAAGTAATAAAAAAGAAAACATATAACCTACCATTTCTACCATCTCTATTAAGAAGAGTATTAACAAAAGAAATAGTAAAAATAGAAGGTAAAGATGTATCAATTTATAATACTCATATTGATTATTTATCAGAATTAGCAAAACATCGTCAATTAAAAAAAATATTAAAAATAATATCAAAAGACAAAAATCCAATCATATTAACAGGAGATTTTAATTTAAAAAACAACCATCCACTATTTAAAGAATTTAAAAATAAATTAAAAGAAAAGGGTATAATACACTTTGATATAAAAGAAAAAACATGGAAAAATTCAAAATACCATCGAGCTATAGACCATATATTTATTTCTAATGATTTTGATTTAGTAGAAAAAAAATTAATAAAAGAAATACCAATAAGTGATCATTATCCAATTCTAATAAAAATAAAATGGAGTGAGGAAAATGACAGATATAGAAAAAATTAAAAAATATTTTTATAAATACTCAAGTCATTTTACTGAAAATGAAAAAATATATATATTAAATTATTTAAAATACTATTATAACAAAAAGAATATTCTTCTACCTATAGAAATTTTACAAATATTTGATTACTGTGAAGTAATCCCAGATAAAAATAATATATATCTTGGTTTTATAAAACTACTAGAAAAAATGAACTATAAAGAAAAAAGAATCCTTGAAATAGGGGAGGGATTTAATCCAAGACTTGCTATAAGAATATCAAAAAAACTAACAACAGGAAAAATCACGGTATATGACCCTTCAATATATAAAACAATTAAAAATAGTAAAAACTTAAGAATAAAAAGAAAAGTATTTAAACAAAAAACAAACACCGATAATTATAATTTAATAATTAGTTTTATGGCAAAAAAATCAGCAGAAATAGCAATAGATTATGCTATAAATAACAATCTAGATTTTATAGTAGGATTATGTGACGGAGGCTTACATGGAGACGAAGATGACTTTTATACATGTTCAGATGAATGGATACACGCTATAATATTACAAACAAATAATAAATTAAAAAAAGCAAATAGGTTACCATTAATTATAGAAAACCTAAATAATTATTCTAATCCATATCCAGTTCTAATTAGCAAAACTTACATTAGAAAAAAACAAAATAATATAATTGAATTTCCAAAAAATATAAGATATAATTAAAATAATAGAGGTGTGATATGAAAAGTTTAAATTTTTTAAAAGAAAATGGTGTAGATGTAGATAAAAGTCTAGAATTATTTGGAGATAGTGCAACATATAATGAAACAATAGGAGAACTATTAGTAGGAATTCATACAAAGATCAATCAATTAATTAAATTCATGAAAGATAGAGACTTATCAAATTATGCAATTACAGTACATTCTATGAAAAGTGATGCAAGATACTTTGGATTTACTGCCTTAGGAGATATGGCATACGAGCATGAAATGAAAAGTAAAGCAGGAGATTACTCGTTTATAGCAAGTCATATCAATGACTTAATTAAAGAAACAAATAAAGCAATAATATTAATTCAAGAATATATGAAAGATGATAATGGCTCAGAACAACAAGAAAAAGAAAAAAATACAAATAGTATAGAACAATATACACAAAAAACGATATTAGTAGTAGATGATTCAAATATTATTAGAAACTTTGTAAAAAGAATATTTAGTGAAAAATATAACGTAGGAACAGCAGAAAACGGAGAAGAAGCAATAAATATTATTAAAGCAAACTTAAATAATAATAATATCGAAACAATATTATTAGATTTAAATATGCCAAAAGTTGACGGCTTCGCAGTATTAGATTTTATGAGAGATAATAAACTATTTCATAAAATGCCAGTATCTATTATATCAGGAGATTCTTCAAAAGAAACAATTGATAAAGCATTTACATATGACATAGTAGATATGTTAGAAAAACCATTTAATGATAATAGTGTAAAAATGGTAATTGAAAAGACTTTAATATATAAAGATATGAATAAAGAACAATAAAATTATTGTTCTTTTACTTTAAAAATTTCTCCAATATCATAAAATTTACAAGTATTTAGAGGAAGATAATAAATATAATAACATTTTTTTACAAATCTAATCTTTTCACTAGGAAAATCTTCAAATAACTTAATAATTTTATGATTCTTATCACAGCAACAAATATCAACTCTTTGACAGAAAAAATAAGTATTAATTATTTTCTTATTTTGAAAAAAAATTCCATAATCAATAGGTTCTAACACAAATTTTAAAGACTTAATTTTATCTTTAATACTCTTCATCTCAATAATATTAATTTTTTTTCCTCTTAATTTTATCAACACAATAATCATCCCTTTTATTCATTTTAACAATAGTTTCAAAAAAAAGCTATATTTCAACTCATTTTTATGATATCATAATAAAGAAAGAAAAGGAGGTGTACTATGAGTGGACATTCAAAATGGGCAACCATTCATAGAAAAAAAGGACTATTAGACCAACAAAGAGGAAAAATATTTCAAAAACTAGCAAAAGAAATTATGGTAGCAGCAAAAGGTGGTTCTCCAGATCCTAATCAAAATGCAGCATTAAGATTGGCTGTAGACAAAGCAAAAGCTCAAAATATGCCAAAAGATAATATACAAAAAGCAATAGAGAAAGCAACAGGTTCTTCTGATGGAGCAAACTATGAAAATGTACGATACGAGGGATATGGTCATGGAGGAGTTGCCATAATGGTCGACTGTTTAACAGATAATAGAAATCGTACAGCTTCCCAAGTAAGAAGCACATTTACGAAATATGGTGGGAATTTAGGAACAGATGGATCAGTAAGCTATATATTTGAAAGAAGAGGATCTATTGTAATACCAAGTGAATACGACGAAGATGAGATGATGATGACATCTCTTGATGCTGGAGCACTTGACTTTGAAAAACAAGATAATAACTACCTAATAACAACAGATCAAAACTCCTTTACATCAGTTCGTGATGCATTAGAAAATGCTGGAGTTAAAGAATTCTTAGAATGTGAATTAACATATGTACCAAATATGGAAATATCACAAGATGAAGAAGGCCAAGAAAAAGTAATTAAATTAATTGATGCTTTAGAAGACTTAGATGATGTTCAAGATGTATATTATAATTTAAAAGAAGAATAAGGGTGATTCTATGAAAATAGAAGAAAAAAGAAATAAAATTAATAATGAATTAAAAATATATATAAACGAATCGAGTTTTATATCTAATAAATGTAGAAATCAGCTATTAAAAATGTTTTCAGAAGAATTCTCATTAGATTTAGATATAGATAATTACAAAAATGTAGATCTAACTATCAATGAAGATTATTCATTCACATATAGAGAAGATACTTACCATTCAAAAGATAAAATTAAATCTTTTGAAGACATAGAAGAAAGATATGAAAAATTCAAAGAAAAAGCAGATAAATTAATTAAAAGAAAAGATATTGATTTTGATGGTAAAAGAAATATAAATAATATTACAAATTTAATAGTAGTAGTCTGTATTTTATTATTTTATTTAATAATTATTCTTTTATCTATTCATGCTTTTTTTACTGGAAAATATATTGATTGTTTCTGGTTAGTATTTATTATTGTACCAAGATTATTTCCAAATCTTAAAGAAAACTTAGATAACAGATTCCAACAAGCCAAAATATACTTTAAAACAAAAAAGAAAAAATAAACTTCTAAATAAATAGAAGTTTTTTTAATTTACTTATTCTTTAAAGCCTTTCTAAGCATCTTACAAGATTCATCAAAACCATTAGAAACATTATTTCCATCATCATTTAATAAAACTATATCATTTGAATAAGAACCAAATATAAGATTTATTTTAAATATAGAACTATCTGGGAAGTATTTTCTTAAATCTAATACATAATTAGAAGAATATATTTGATTATTAATTAAACTAAAAGTATGAAGATTAGATAGATCTAGTATTAAATCATAATGAATATAAGAAGAAGCCGCCTGTTCTAAACGAATTTGTAGCTGTTCTATATCTCGATAAGTACTAAGATAAGAATTAGTATCATCAATTTTAATTAGATCATTATAAACTAAATGAATTTTAGTATTTAAAAGAGATGAAAAATATTTATAAAAATCAAAAAAATAAGTACAATCCCTGTTAAAATAATTTAATACTTTACTAGTATCACACACTTTTATATTATCAAAAATTTTTTCCGTATTATATCCCCCAATAATCAAAACATAATATTCTGGTTTAAGTTTTTTGTTAACAATCTCACAATCAGGTAAATTTAACTTACTAAAAGCCTCAATTAAATCGATATCATCATCATCATTTTTATCATTATAGATTTTTTCTATTAAGTGAAAAATATCATTTTTTGAATAACCATTCTTACGTACAAAACGTTCATAATGCCCCATACCATCTTCGTCGATAGACGTATATTTATCTAAAAAAGAAACAAATCGATTATTGATATTAACAGACTCATCCCATATTGTATGAGAATTTTCAGATATTTTTTTATCACAAAAAATACAGAAACTAACTTTCTCTTTCCAAACAGGAGGTAATCCGTAAATATAATCATGTATTCTTACTTCATGTTTACAATTCCGTCTAAACTTATTATAAATTTTAAGTGCTTCATTACACTCATTATAACGTCTATTTACCTCTTTTTTTAATATATTAAACTCATCCTCTAAATCATCTATTTTAGGAAACCAATTAAACTTATCTCTATATTTCATATGTGCTAGTAACTTTTGATTTTTATTAACAATATTTTGGACTTTAAGATAATCAATTAATTCTCTTTTTTTCATAAACATTTCTCCTTACAACAATTTCATTATCCTCAAACTCTTCTAAATAAGATTCTAACTCATCTAATAAATTTTCATTATTCATATTTTCATTTAAAAAATTAAAAAGAAGTTTACTACATATAGATTTATTATCATTATTGCATTCAAAAATATACCTAGTAGATTCCTGAGGTAATTCATTAAAATCCTCATTACATATAGCACATCTATACTCATAAAAAGAAACACAATGTTTATACTTCATTAATATTTCATGATGACAAAGATGATATATTTGAGATTTAATTTGAGATATTTCATGTTCAATTGCTTTATATTCATCACGTAATTTTTCAAGATAAATAGTAATATTATTTAAGGCATCTTTACTATCACTATCAATAAATTCATTCTTATAATCTTTTAAAAACATTTCTAAACAATGTATTTTTTTCCAGATATTAGAATACTTATTTTCAAGTTCTTCTCTTTTTCTATTTAATAATAAAACATTTTTAATCATAAAATCCCTCCTTGGAAGAGTATTATAAATAAGTAATTGTATAAAATAAAATATTTTATACTTATAATACTTATAAGTAATAATTATATAAAGAAGAAGATAAAAGAAGTTTTAATGAAAAGATTGCTAAAACAAAAAAAATAAGTATAATAATATTGGAGTGATAATATGTATGACTATATAAAAGGAACAATTTCTACTATTAAAAATAATTCAATAGTACTAGATAATAATGGAATAGGATACTTAATACATGTATCTAACCCATATTCCTTTGAAATAGGGAAAGACTATAAAGTATTTGTATATCAACAAATACAAGAAGATGAACATCTACTATATGGATTTAAAACAATAGAAGAAAAAGACTTGTTTTTAAAACTAATAAGTGTCAAAGGATTGGGTTGTAAAATGGCTTTACCAATATTAGCAGTAGGGTCAATTAATGGGATAATGGACGCAATTGAAAGAGAAAATATTCTATATTTAAAAAAATTCCCAAAAATTGGAGACAAATTAGCAAAACAAATAGTATTAGACTTAAAAGGAAAATTAGAATTTATTGGAGTAGGAATTTCAGATGATCAAGTAGAAACAGAAAATGAATTAAAAGAAGTATTAATAGGATTAGGATATAAAGAAAAAGAAATAAAGCCAGTACTTGCTCGAGTAAACACTTCTCTATCAATAGAAGAACAAGTAAAAGATGCTTTAAAACTTTTATTAAAATAATATGAATAAAGAATTATCAATAAAAAATTATTACCTTGAAAAAAATCTTGAAGATGTTGAAGAAATGATAGATTCATTAGTAGAAGTCTATTACAAAGATGTTTATTTATCAACTATTCATATAAGAATAATATTAGAAAAAATATACGATTACTATGAAGAAAAAGAAATAATATATGAATACAATAAAACTGTTAAAGATTTTTTTGAAGAGTATTGCTATAAAATAATAAATAACGAAATAGAATCAATGGAAATTAATAGTTTGTTAAATTATTTAAAACTATTTTTATTACTAAATTCGCCTACTGAAATAAATCCTACTGAAACTAAAAAAGTTTGTAGATTAATAAAAAAGGAGTATGATAAATTTGAAAGAGGAGAATATCATTCATAATTATGAGTTATTTGATGATAATACATTAGATAACACAATACGTCCTGAAACAATAGAAGAATATATTGGTCAGAATGATGTAAAAGAAAATATTAAAATATTTGTTGAAGCCGCAAAAATGAGAAATGAATCTCTTGATCATGTTTTATTATATGGGCCTCCGGGTCTAGGTAAAACAACCCTAGCTTTTATTATAGCCCATGAGTTAGGAACAAATATAAAAACAGCAAGTGGTCCAAGTATAGAAAAAAGTGGGGATTTAGCTGCAATACTATCTTCTCTTGAAAAAGGAGATGTATTATTCATTGATGAAATACATAGAATGCCAAGATATATTGAAGAAATATTATACCCAGCAATGGAAGACTTTTCACTAGATATAATCGTTGGAAGTGAAGGAAATAGTAGAAATATAAAAATTGATTTGCCACCATTCACACTTGTAGGTGCAACAACAAGAGCAGGAGATTTAAGTGCTCCATTAAGAGATCGTTTTGGGATAATCAATAAATTACAATTTTATTCAGTAGAAGAATTAACCGATATAATAAAAAGAACAGCAAGAGTATTAGATGTTGAAATAGAAGAAGATGCCGCAATAGAACTAGCAAAACGTTCTCGTGGAACCCCAAGAATTGCTAATAGATTATTTAAAAGAGTACGAGACTTTGCTATGGTAAAAGGCAATGGAATTGTAAATTTGGAAATAACAGAAGAAGCATTAGATAGATTAAAAGTAGATAAGATGGGATTAGACAATACAGATAGAGACTTATTATATGCAATTATTAATCGTTTTAATGGAGGCCCAGTGGGAGTAGAAGCTCTAAGTAGTTCAATCGGAGAAGAGGTAACAACAATAGAAGATGTATATGAACCATATTTATTACAACAAGGTCTGCTAAAGAGAACAGCTCGTGGTAGAGTAGCAACAGATTTAGCATATGAAGCATTAGGAATTGCCAAAAAAGAAAAAAAATAGTATAATATGAAAAGCACTGGTAAAGGCAGTGTTTTTCAGTAAAAGAGGTGTAATATGACCACAGAAGATTTTGATTATGATTTAAAAGAAGAATTAATTGCACAAACACCATTAGAAAAAAGAGACTCATCTAGACTATTAACCTTAAATAAACAAAATGGTAAAATAGAACATAAAATATTTACAGATATAATAGATTATCTAAATAAAGGAGATACCTTAGTATTAAATGATACAAAAGTTTTACCCGCTAGATTAATAGGAGAAAAAGAAGATACAAAAGCAATAATAGAGATTTTACTTTTAAAAAATATAAAAGATGATATTTGGGAATGCTTAACAAAACCAGCAAGAAGAATTAAAGAAGGAACAATTATTACTTTTGGAAATGGTCTATTAAAAGCAGAATGTATAAAAGAAGAAGATGAAGGGATTAGACATTATAAGCTTATTTATAATGGGATATTAATGGAAATTTTAGACAAACTAGGAACGATGCCACTTCCTCCATATATACATGAAAAATTAAAAGATCAGTCACGCTATCAAACTGTTTATGCAAAAGAAATAGGTAGTGCTGCAGCCCCAACAGCAGGATTACACTTTACAAAAGAATTATTAAAAAAGATAGAAAAAAAAGGTGTTAATATTTGTTATATTACTCTTCATGTAGGTCTTGGAACATTCCGTCCAGTCTCTGTTGAAAAAATAGAGGAACATAAAATGCACAGTGAATTTTACAGTATGAATCAAGAAACTGCTGACATTCTAAATAAAACAAAAGAAAGTGGAGGAAGAATAATAGCCGTAGGAACAACAACGACTAGAACTCTAGAATCCATATTATTAAAAGATAATAAATTTAAAGCCTGTAGCGGGTGGACGGATATATTTATTTACCCAGGTTTTAAATTTAAAGCAATTGATTGTCTAATCACCAATTTTCACTTGCCAAAATCAACACTAGTAATGTTAGTTAGTGCATTAGCTGGAAGAGAAAATATATTAAATGCATATAAAATTGCCGTAGATAATAATTACCGATTCTTCTCATTTGGAGATGCAATGTTTATATACTAAAAATAGGGGGATAATTTATGTTATTAATACCAGAACAAATATATAATATTATGAAAGAAATAAAGGATATTGAAAAAAATATTGCTATACATAACCAAGAAATAAAAAATGGAAACGAAATAGTAGATTTTGAAAATTTAGGGATTCCAGTAACAATACATAATTCATCATATAGAATATATAATGAATTATATGAAAAATTAAAAAGACTAAAAAATATTTTGCAAACATCAAAAATTATAGAAGAAAGAAACTTTGATAATATAGATATCGGAACATATTTCTATTATAAGTGGATAGATGAAGAAGATATAAAAAGTGCATATTTAGTTGAACAAGTACCATCTTCACGAATAGATAACAAGTTTATTTCTATAGAAAGTCCCTTTGGGAAAAGTGTAAAAGGAGCAAAAGAAGGGGACATAATAAAATATAAAACTAGAGATAATATGCCAATGCAAACAATACAAATAATAAAAATAAGCAAAGACAAAGAAGATTATAAGTTTAAGATACGGGAAAGACAGTATAAAAGTAGAAAATGTAGAGCTGTAAGAAGAGAGATAAAAGAACTATTAATTTCAAATATAGAAAAATACAATTATTTGAATTCAATTACTGAAAGCCAAATAAAATTAATTCAAATAGAATTGTATAAATTAAAACATAAGTATATTTCATCAACTGATCTCATAGAAAAAAACAGATTAAAAAGATTAATAACTTATTTAGAAAATAAACTAAACTGTCTAATCATAAATACACCAAATGATAATTCGATTGGACTAGGATCAGTTATTGAATTTGTTTTAAACAATGGTTATGGTTATTGTCTAGAACTAATAGGTAGAGCATACACAACAGAAAATCAATGTCAATATGTAGAATATATTTCAAGTCTTGGGAATGCATTATATGGAAAAAAAGCAGGAGATATATTTACTTTTATGGGTAAAAATAATAAAGAATATACCGGAAAAATATTAGATGTGTATAATAAAAAATATGAAGAAATAGATTCTCCAAAAACTTATAAAAAATTAAATAGCTAAACTATTATTTAGAAAGTAGGATATTATGAAAATAAAATATCATTTAGAAAAAAAAGAGAAAAATACAAATGCAAGGCTCGGCAAAATTGAAACAAATCATGGTACATTTGAAACGCCTATGTTTATGCCAGTAGGTACACAGGCCACTGTAAAAACACTATCACCAGAAGAAGTAAAAGATTGTTCCAGTGGAATTATCTTAGCAAACACCTATCACTTATGGTTAAGGCCAGGAGAAGATATTGTAAATAAAGCAGGAGGCCTTCATAAATTCATGAATTATGATGGACCAATACTAACTGACTCTGGAGGCTTTCAAGTCTTTTCTTTAGCAAAACCAAAAGATATAACAGAAGAAGGAGTACACTTTAAAAATCAATACAATGGGGACAAACTTTTATTAACTCCAGAAAAATCAATAGAAATTCAAAACAAATTGGATAGTGATATTGCGATGAGTTTTGATGAATGTGTAGGTTTTCCTCATACAAGAGAATACGTTGAAGAATCAGTTGAAAGAACATTACGTTGGGCAAAAAGAGGAAAAGATGCTTTTAACAATAAAAATCAATCCCTTTTTGGTATTGTACAAGGAGCAGAATTTGAAGATTTAAGAAAACACTGTTGCGAAGAATTAATTAAAATGGATTTTGATGGTTATAGTATAGGAGGAACAGCTGTAGGAGAACCCAAAGATATGCAATATAAGCAAGTAGAATATTCCTGCAAATACTTACCAGAGGATAAAGTAAGATATCTAATGGGAGTAGGGGATCCAATAGATATTATAGAAAATGTAATTAGAGGAGTAGATATATTTGATTGTGTATCGCCAACTCGACTAGCAAGACATGGTCATTTTTATACAATGGATGGAAAAAAGAATGTAAAAAATGCCAAATACAAAGAAGATTTTACTCCACTAGAAAAAGAATGTGATTGTTATGCATGTAAACATTATACAAAAGCATATATTCATCATTTAATAAAATGTGAAGAAACATTTGGACAAAGACTATTATCAATACATAACATAAGATATTTAATACGATTAACAGAAGATTTAAGAAAAGCAATTAAAAACGATAATATATTAGAATATAGAGAGTATTTTATTAAAAGATATTACAAAGAAGAAACTAAAGATAAAAAATAGGACTACTATTAGAAATAGTTTCTTTTTTTTCGTTTTGAACAGGCTTATCATCAGAAGTACTAGGAGAATCACCATTCATAATATTAGAAATCTTAAAAATGGTTTTAGCATTATTTACAAGAGGTTTTACCTGATAAACTAATGGAATAGCTTGATTAATAACTCCTAAAGTCTTAGAAGTACCATCTAAAAAAGAACTCCAAGAAATAGATTTTAAAAAACTAATACTGTTTTTTAAAAAAGATGGATTAGAATAAGAATACATAAATTCACCTCTTTATTATATAGTATGAAAATAAAATAAAATGTTACTTTTTAATTTACCTTTTTATTAAATTATGTTAAAATCAATATAGTAGGATGAAGGGAGAATCAATATGTTTGGTGGAAAGAAAAAAGAGCAACAAAATCAAACAATTTCAAATCAACAAAATGTAAATAAACAGCAAACTCAACAGCAAGTGCAACAAACAACACAACAAGGAGTAGCAACAATCCAAGGAGAAAATCATGATGGAAAAGTAACAAGACCATTAATTGCATATAGATATACTATAATAAACGGAGTAGGTAAAAAAGAAAGTGGTACGTTTGATGCTGAAAGTGAAGACGAAGTACGAGCATTTTTAACATCATTAGACTATCAAATATTAGAAGTAAAAGAACGTTCTAAAATGGATATAGATATTGGAACAAGTAAATTTAATGCTAGTGATTTATCATTCTCACTTACTCAATTATCAACTTACTTAAAAGCAGGAATTCCTCTAGCTGATTCTGTTAGAATCCTAGCAAAACAAAGTAAAAAACCAGGAATTAAAAAAAGTTTTTTTCAACTAGTATACCAACTACTAAAAGGTGAAAATTTATCCGATGCAATGAGCATGCAAGGAAAAGTTTATCCAAAACTTTTAATAAACATGGTAAAAACAGCTGAAATGACTGGAGATTTACCATCTATATTAGATGATATGGCAGAATACTATACATCAATGGATCAAACACGAAAACAAATGAAATCAGCCATGACATATCCAATAGTTGTACTAACAATTGCTTTTGGTGTTTTAATATTTATGTTAACCTATTTAGTACCACAATTCTCTTCAATGTTTGAAGAAAACGGAGCACAATTACCAGCACTAACACTTGCAATAATGGGAATCAGTAATTTTATTAAAAGCTATTGGTACTTACTAATAATAGGAATAGTAGGATTTATCTTTATATTTATACAAATATTTAAAAGAAATCAAAAATTTAGAGAAGTAATACAAACTATTCTTATGCATATGCCAGTAATAAAAGATATCATAATATATAATGAAATTGCAAATTTTACAAAAACATTTGCTTCATTAATAAATCATGGTGTATTTATAACCGATAGTATGGAAATACTATCAAAAATAACCAATAACGAAGTTATGAAAAGAATAATTGGAAATACACTAGAAAACCTAGCAAAAGGAGATACAATCTCTTCCGCTTTTAGAGGAGAATGGGCTATCCCTGTTGTTGCCTATGAAATGATTGTAACAGGAGAAACAACAGGACAATTAGGACAAATGATGGAAAAAGTTGCTACACACTTCCAAATGCTTCATAAAAACGTTATTGATCAAATGAAAAGTTTAGTAGAACCATTTTTAATATGTTTCTTAGCAGTAGTTGTTGGAATAATATTATTATCAATTATTCAACCAATGTTTTCAATTTATAGTCAAATTAAATAAAAAGGAGGAATTACTATCATAAACATAAATATAATTATCTTCTTTTTTTTAGGATTATTTATGGGATCATTCTATACAGTAGTTGGTCTACACTTACCAAATCATGAACCATTTATAACAAATAGAAGTCATTGTGATATATGTAATCATCAGTTGTCATTTATAGATATGATTCCAATTATTTCATTTTTATTTCTAAGAGGAAAATGTAGATATTGTCATAAAAAAATATCCAATCTATCTACATATATGGAATTATTTACTGGAATATTATTTGCCTGTAGTTATTATGCATTTGGGCTATCCTTTAATTTATTAATTGCATTAGGAATAGTTACTTTATTAATAATAGTATCAGTATCAGATATTACATACTTCATAATACCAGATGAATTATTAATATTTTTTACAGGATACTTTTTAATAATAACAGCAATAAATAGTGGATTATCAGCAGCTCTATGGAGTATATTATCAGGATTTCTACTTTTTTCTATAATGTATATTATCATGTTATTTGGAAATTTTATGTTTAAAAAAGAAACATTAGGTGGAGGAGATATTAAAATGATGTTTGTCTTTGGCCTTATTCTTCATCCAATAATTGGTATATTCAGTATATTCTTAAGTAGTTTACTTGCTCTACCTATATCAATGATACTATTATGGAAAAAGGACCAAAATTTAATACCATTCGGACCATTCTTAATAATAGGATGTGCACTATTATATTTTACAAAGATAACACCAGAAATTATACTAAAACTATTGCAAATATAAAAGTTAAATAAATAAAAAGGAAAGAAACAGAAACATTCTTTCCTTTTTATTTAAAAAGTATTACAATAAATAAGTAGGTGATGAAACATTGAAAAATATAACAATATTACCAGCAGATACATATACAGTAGTTAATAAAACTGTTATAACAGATAAAGATAAAAAGATGGTTACAATGTTATACCAACCGATCATAGGATATACTGCTGTTAGTCTATTTTATACTTTTTTAGATGATTTAGATAAGCAAGAAGTTATGAGTACAGAACAAACTCATCACCATTTAATGGCTATAATGCAATTAAGATTAGAAGATATTGTAATAGCAAGAGAAAAACTAGAAGCAGTAGGACTACTAAAAACATATTATAAAAAAGATAATATAAATCAATATGTATATTTATTATATTCCCCATTATCAGCTCATGATTTTTTTAATCATCCTATACTAAATATTGTTCTTTATAATAACTTAGGAAAAAAAGAATATGAAAAAGTACTAAATTATTTTAAAACTCCAAGAATAGTCCTAAAAGATTTTACTGATGTAACAGCAACATTTGATGAAGTTTTTACTTCAGTAAGAGGAACAGTACTTGAAGAAAATAAAGATATAACAAGACAAGATTATAATAATATTCAACTAAATAAATCAATAGACTTTAATCTAATACAATCAAGTTTTCCAACTAATAGTATTCATGAAAAATGTTTTACGAGTGATATAAAAGATCTTATTAATAATTTAAGTTTTATCTATAATCTTGATTCACTGGATATGCAAGGAATAGTAAGAAACTCAATAAACGAAAAAGGATTAATAGATAAAACTTTATTACGAAAAAACTGCAGAAATTTTTATCAATTTGAGAACTTTGGAAATCTTCCAACTTTAATTTATAATAGACAACCAGAATACTTAAAAAAGCCAAAAGGAGATAATTCTAAATGGGCTAAGATGGTATATACTTTTGAGACTATAACCCCATATCAATTATTAAGAGCTAAATATAAAGGTGCAGAACCAACCGATCATGATAAAAGACTAATTGAAAATTTACTAATTGACCAAAAACTATCTCCAGGAGTAGTAAATGTATTAATAAGTTATGTTTTAAAAATTAATAATGAAAAATTAACTAAATCCTATGTAGAAACATTAGCAGGACAATGGAAAAGACTAAATATTGAAACAGTAGAAGAAGCAATGAAATATACAGAAAAAGAACATAAAAAATTAAATAAAATAAATAGTAAAACCGAAAAAGATAATACAAAAATATCAAATAAAAAAGAATCTCCTCAGCCAGCATGGTTAAATAAAGAGCAACAACTTGAAGAAATATCAGATGCCGATAAAGAAGAACTTGATAATATCTTAAAAGAATTAGTATAATATAATTTATTAATGGAGGTAGACAATGAATAAAAAATATATAGGTATAATAGGTTGTATATTAGGAATAATAGGATGTTTTCTACCGTTTGTATCAGTAATTGGATTAAACTATTCATATATTAAAGGAGAAGGATTCTTATTATCAGGTCTTCTAATAATAACTATGATTTTAATAATAATAAAAAAAGAAAAATTTACAATAATACCAGTCATATTAAGTTTATATTTATACTTAGTAAGAACATTAACAATTCTAAAATATATAAAATACATAAGAATTGGTTATTATATAATATTAATTGGTATTAATTGTCTATTTATATATGAACTATTATTATATTTAAACGATAATAATAAATAATAATTATAAGAGAATTTTTCTTCTCTTTTAATTATATATTATTTATGTTATACTTAACAAAAAGAAAGAGGTAGAAAATGAAAAAAACATATATATTTGGTCATAAAAAACCAGACTCAGACTCAGTAATGTCCGCAATAGGTCTTTCTTTTTTAAAGAATCAATTAGGGGATAATACAGAGGCTAGAGTACTAGGAACAATTAATAAAGAATCGCAGTATGCATTAAATTATTTTCATATAAAACCACCAAAATACTTAAATGATGTAAAACTACAAGTAAAAGATGTAGATTATCATAAAAATTTTCATATAAAAGAAACAGCAAGTATTTATGATGGATATCAATATATGTTAAAAGAAGAACTAACAGCCTTACCAATAACAAAGGAAAATAATACTTTTGCAGGGATGATAACATTAAAAGACTTAAGTCAAATACTAGTTAATGAAAATATAGAAAACCTATATACATCATATAATAATATATTACATGTATTAAAAGGAGAAATTATAAATCAATCAGATGAAGAAATAATAGGAAAACTACTTGTAGTAGCATTTAGAAGTACTACATTTATTGATAATGTAGAATTAACTCCAAATGATATAGTAATAGTAGGAGATAGACATAGTGTAATAGAATACTCCATTAATTCATCAGTAAAACTAATTATACTATCAGGAGACTCTTATATAAAAGAAGAACATATACAACTAGCTAAAATGAATCATGTAAATATAATAAGAACTCCATATGATACCTACCATGTATCTAGATTAATATGTTTAAGTAACTATATTAAAACAATGATAAGAATAGTAAAACCTAATTGTTTTTTAGAAACAGACTTTGTATCAGATGTAATAGACTTAAATAATAGATTAAAACATACAAATTATCCAGTAATAGACAAAAACAATAAATGTTTAGGATTATTAAAAGTAACAGATTTAAGTTCAAAAACTCCTAAAAAAGTAATATTAGTAGACCATAATGAAAAATTACAAAGTATAGAAGGAATAGAAGAAGCAGAAATTGTTGAAATAATTGATCATCATAATTTAGGAAGTATCACTACAAATAATCCTATAAATTTTAGAAATATGTCCGTAGGTTCAACTTGTACAATAGTATACTTATTATATTTAGAAAGACAAATCACTATTCCAAAACAAATAGCAGGAGTTCTACTATCAGGAATTCTTTCAGATACATTAGTATTAAAAAGTCCAACAACAACAGAAAAAGACAAAGAAGCAGTAAAATACTTATCAGAAATAGCTGAAGTAGACTACCAAGAATATGGAATGAATCTACTAAAATCAGGAACATCATTAAAAGGAATGTCGAAAGAAGATGTACTTTATAATGATTACAAAATATTTACAATAAATGAAAAGAATTTTGCAATCGGACAATTCTTTACAATGAACTTTGATGAAATAGCAAAAGACATAGACTCATATATAGAAGTATTAAATAAAGTAGCCGAATCAAATAATTTTGTTTTAGTAGCACTATATGTAACAGATATTATAAAAAATGGAAGTTATATTATTTATAATGAAAAAGGGGAAAATATTATAAAATTAGCATATAATGAAAATATACATGAAGGATCCTTTATAGAAAACTGTTTATCAAGAAAAAAACACGTTGTTCCATTAATCATGGAAATATTAGAAAGTTAGGTGTCATATGGTAGAAAAAATAGTTGCATTTATCTTATCATTATTTAGTAGTCTAAAAGTGATACCTTTTGGAAAAGAACTAATAGTATTTATCATATCACTAATGCCAATACTTGAGTTAAGAGGAGGTCTTTTAGCCGCATCACTTCTTAATCTAAATCCCATAGAAAGTTATATTATAGCAGTCATAGGAAACATTATTCCTATTCCCTTTATACTATGGTTTATAAATAGTATACTAAATTGGATGAGAAAAAGAAAAAAACTTAATAAAATTGTAAAATGGTTAGATAAAAAAATTATGAAACACAAAGATCAAATAGAAAAATATGGCTTTTGGGGTCTTGTTCTATTTGTAGGAATTCCACTTCCAGGAACAGGAGCATGGACAGGATGTCTAATCGCAGCAGTTCTAGAAATGGATAGAAAAAAAGCTTTTATTGCGGCCATTTTAGGAGTATTAATGGCAAGTATTATAATGATGTTAATATCCTTTGGCTTTTTAAAAATTTTTATATAAAAGGAGAATTATATGACAGAGTTTTTCTATAACGTAATATTATTTTTTATATACTCTGTAATGGGATATATAATTGAAATTATATCAGTATCCATAACCGAAAAAAAATTAACGTTGAGCAGAGGATATTTAATAGGACCCTATCTTCCAATATTTGGATGTGGGGGGCTTGGTGGTGCGCTATTTCTTTCAAAATATAAAAATGATATTGTAAATTTATTTGTATTAAGTGTAGCTTATTCCTGTACATTAGAGTATATAACAAGCTTAGTACTAGAAAAAATATTTAAACTAAGATGGTGGGATTATTCTAAAAGGAAAATGAATTTAAATGGAAGAATATCCTTAGAAACAGGAGTAGCCTTTGGAATATTTGGAATAATAATAGTATGTTTCATTCAACCATTTTTAGTATATTTACTAAGTTTTCTAACAAAAAAACAAATAATAGTAATAGGAATAATATTATTTATAATTTTAATATCAGACTTTATAATATCAACCTATACTATTTCAAAATTAAAAATTAATACAAAAAAATATACATCAAAAGACTCAACTGCTATTGTTAGAAAAGAAGTAATTGAACAAATACAAAAATATAGTTTATTTTATAGAAGACTATTCTATGCATTTCCTAATTTTTTAAATTATAAAAATTATATAAAAGTAGAAGACTTTATAATTAATAAAAAGAAAAAAAAGAGACTATGGAATAGAAAGAAGTAATAGGCTTCTTTTTTTTTAATAGAAAATATGCTATTATTAAAAAAATAGGAGGTAAAAATGGATTATAAAATAAAACAAAATATAAATAAAAATATATTTAGAGGATACGATGTAAGAGGAATATATCCAACAGAACTAGATTGTGACACTGCTTATACATTTGGTTTAGGATTTGGAACTCATATTAAAAAAAATGGATATAATAAATGTATAGTTGGTCATGACAATAGATTATCTTCTCCAGCATTATATGAAGCTTTAATAAAAGGAATAACAGAAACTGGAGTAGATATTATATCTCTAGGACTATGTACAACTCCAATGTATTACTATGCATGCATATATTTAAAAACACCAAGTGGAGTAATGGTAACAGCTTCTCACAATCCAAAAGATGATAATGGAATGAAATTTGCTTTTGATGAGTCAGGAAATTGTAAAGGAAAAGAAATACAAGATTTTCTAAAAGAAATATTAGAAGGAAATTTCTTAGAAGGAGAAGGAAAAGTAACAACATATAACATTCAAGAAGAATATGAAAAATTATTTGAAAAAAGTGTAGATTTTGGTCCCAAAAAACTAAAAGTTGTTGTAGATCCTGCTAATGGAACAACATCACCATTTTGTAGAAGAATATATGAAAAATTCCCAATAGAATTAGACATCATAAATGAAGAAAGTGATGGTTCATTTCCTAATCATCACCCAGACCCATGTGTTGAAAGTAATCTTGAGCAGCTAAAAAAAAGAGTAGTAGAAACTCATGCCGATGTTGGAATATCATTTGATGGAGATGGAGATAGATTAGGAGTAGTAACAAAAACAGGAAAATTTATTCCAACAGATATTTATATGATATTAATTATAAGAGATTTAGTTAATAAAGTAGAAAAAAAAGAATTCTTATATGATGTAAAATGTTCAAAAGCACTAAGTGATGAAATAGAAAAACTAGGTGCAAAAGGAATTTGCTATCGTACAGGGAACTCATATACAAAAGCAAAAGTAAGAGAAGAAGATTTACCATTTGGTGGAGAATTAAGTGGACATGTCTATTTTAGAGACAAATGGCCAGGTTTTGACAGTGGAATGTATGCTGGAGCAAGATTATTAGAAATACTATCAAAAACAGATAAAGACATAGAAGAACTATTAGAAGGAATCAATCATTATTATTCAACAGAAGAAATAAAATTTAAAGCAACAGATGACACAAAATTTAAAATAGTAGATAAAGTAATTGATTATATAAAAGAAAAAGGTTATAAATACAATGATATAGATGGAGCTAGAGTAGAATTTGAAGATGGATGGGCACTAATTAGATGTTCCAATACAGGACCAAACATAACAGTAAGATTTGAAGCTAAAACAGAAGAAAGACTACAAGAAATTCAAAATGAATTTACTAATATCTTAAAATTATATTTAGAAAACTACATTAAATAACTGTAAACATCTCATATGAGATGTTTTTCATTGTAAAATAGAAAAAATATAATGTAAAATTTTGTCCTAATTACTAGTTAAATTTTTCATTTATGATATATTTGTAATGTACGATTAAGATAGGATGATAAAAATGGCAATTAGTGAAAAAGAATTAAAAAAAGAACAAACAATCTTAAAAAAAGTAAACATTCTCCTTGGAAAAAGGTTAGAAGAATTAGGAAAAGATGTATATCAAGGAGAAGATGATCTAATTGAATTTAAAAAGATGATGTGGGAAAATGCTAATAGTTTTGATAGTGGAGAAGAGCAACAAGTAATGTTACAAACATCAAAAGAAGAAAATCGCTATTTGGAAAAACAAAAATACTTTAGAAAATTAAAAAGTATAGAAAAAAAACCATATTTTGCTAGTATTGTATTTAAAGATGATGAAGGCACTATATTTAATATATACATGTCACTTACATACTTAAAAGACATAGATGAAAATAACATCTTATATGATTGGAGAAGTCCAATATGTAGTCTCTTTTATGATTATGAAACAGGTCCATGTAGTTATCAAGCCCCAGGGGGAACATATAGTGGAGAATTAAAAAGAAAAAGACAGTATAAAATAGAAGATAAAAAATTGATAGGAGTATTTGACAACTCACTAAATATAAATGACGATGTATTACAAGAAGTTCTCGCAACAGAATCAAGTGAGAAAATGAAAAATGTAGTTAATACAATTCAACAAGAACAAAATAAAGTAATTAGAAACTTGGAAGATAATAATTTAATAGTACAAGGAATTGCAGGATCAGGAAAAACAACAGTAGCCTTACATAGAATAGCCTTTTTATTATATCGGTTAAAAAACTTAAATAGTAATAATATTTTAATATTTTCTCCAAACAATATTTTTGCAGACTATATATCTGATGTATTACCATCTCTTGGAGAAGCAAATACTCTACAAACAACATTTGCTGACTATCTAGAAAGCTTTCTAACAGAATATAGTCAAGTAGAAAGTTTTACAGACTTTGTATCAAGATATTACTCTTATAAAGAAACCTTCCCAGAATTAGTAGAATATAAACAAAGTGATCAAATAATGACTGATATCAATAACTTTTTAGATGAATATATAAATAACTGTTACTTTACAAAATCATTTAAAGAAGGAGAAAAAAACTATATAGATAAAAATGAAATAAATAATATGTTACATCATAAATATGATAGACTACCATTATTTGAAAGAGTAGAAGAAATTGCTTTAAAACTATGTTCTAATTTTTATAAAGGAAAAACTACTAAACAAAAAACCTATATAAAATTATTATATAAAAATAGTAATTTTGAAAAAAATTATCTAAAAATACTAAAGAAATTTTTTAATAGTAAATATAGTAAATTTCAATTAGATGAAAAGTCAGTAGAAAAATATTTTTCAAGTGAAAAAATAAACTATGAAGATGCACTAATATATGCTTATATAAAAGGGAAACTAGAAGGTTTTATATATGAAGGAACAATTAAACAAGTAGTAATAGATGAAGCCCAAGACTATAATAAAATGCAATATTATATAATAACTCAAATATTTAAAAAAGCAGACTATACAATACTAGGAGATATTAATCAAAATATTAACCCATATTACCATTATGATTCACTAGATAAATTAAAAGAATTATTTAAAAATGATACAAAATATATAGAATTATTAAAAACATATCGTTCATCTCCAGAAATAATAGATTATACAAATAAAATATTAAATTTAAATCATGTAAATGCTATAAGAAGAAAAACAAATAAACCTGTAATCATTAGAAAAGGAGTACTTGATTTAAAAGAAAGATTAATTGAAGACTTAAATCATTTACAAAGTATATATAAAAGTACTGCATTAATTACAAAAGATATAAAAGAAGCAAATGAGCTATATGATTTATTAAAAGATGAAACTGATATTGATTTAGTAGAAGCAAATACAAAAGGTTTTCATAAAGAATGTATAATTATACCAGCATACCTATCAAAAGGATTAGAATTTGATAGTGTAATAATCTATAATGATAGAAAAAACACTTACAAAAAAGATGAAAGAAATCTTTTATATGTAGCTTGTACAAGATGTCAACATGAACTATATATATATAATTAGAAGAATGTAATAATAAACATTCTTTTTTTATAATAAAAATAGAAACACCAAAAAAAGCAACTATAATAGTCACTTTGTAATAGAAAAATAAAATGTTGTACCTTGATTCTTAATAGACTCTACACCATAAGAGAAATGATGTTGATCAAGTATTTTTTTTACAATACTTAAACCAAGTCCTGTTCCTACTAAATTTCTCTTATGTTTCTTTTTATTTTTATAATACTTATCCCAAATAAAAGGTATTTCTTTATCATCTATTCCTTTACCAGTATCTCGTATTTTTACAATAATATCTTTATCTATAATAATATCAATATAAATAGTATTATCATCACCAGTATATTGAATAGCATTATTTACTAAATTATAGATAACTTGTTCCATCTTTTTTTTATCAGCATGAATAATAATAGAATCTTTTGGATAATGAAAAATAAATTCATACTTTTCTGTTTCTTTTAATACATCATATCTTTTTAATATACTTTGAATTAAATTAACTAAATCAAAATCTTCTAAAAATAATTTTTCTTGAATAGAATTCATCCTAGATAAATCTAGAATATCATTAACAAGGTTCGTTAAGCGATCAACTTCCTCCGTAATAGTTTGAACATCACTAGATCTTTTTTTAGGATTATCTTTATGCAAATCTTCTAACATTTCTGCAGTACCTTTTATTAAAGTAAGAGGAGTTTTTAAATCATGAGATACATTAGCAAGTAAATCTCTTTTCATCTCATCCATACTATTTAATTCATTCTTAGCATAATTAAGGCTTTGAGATAATTCTTCAATCTCTAAAATTTTACTATTATCTAAAAACTCAACATCAAAATTACCAGTAGCAAGAATTCTAGCTTTATCATTCATATTCTTAATAGGTTTAGATATATGATTAGATAAATAATATGCCATAATATAAGATAAAATTAACACAATAATTGTTATAACAATAAGTTCTTTACGAATAAGAAACACAGTACCATCAATAGGTTCAATAGAAGTATTAATAAAAGCATATTCTCCATTATTTAATCGTAAAGCATAAATAAAGGCTTCATTTTTATATTTATTGTTTTTAATAAAATATTTCTCATCAACTTTATTATTAGTAATAAAATCAAATTTATAAGAATAGGTAGTCTCCTTATTATAAATACAACCTTTACCCATATAATTAGACTGATAGAGTAG
The DNA here is from genome assembly GCA_946628005.1 of uncultured Caryophanales bacterium. Lineage (GTDB taxonomy): Bacteria > Bacillota_I > Bacilli_A > RF39 > UBA660 > UBA3789. The sequence goes on along the minus strand of CAMOWA010000002.1, from coordinate 31,292 downwards.
GTCATAATTATTATTATTAATTTCAATACAAACACCTTTATCAATTGCTAAAGAAGATATTTCTTGATAGAAATTAGAATTGTTTTTATAATTCTTTAATTTAGAAGATACATAATAAACATCATTCATTTTTTGTTCTTTATAAAAAGATGGAAATAAAATAGTCTGTAAAATCCATAAAAAACTTAAAATAGTAATAGAAAAGAAAAGAAAATATTTTAATAAAGTATATTTTAAACTATTCTTCATCTTCAACATACTTATAGCCAACTCCTCTTACTGTAATAATATGATCTCGATAATCTGCTAAATTATTACGAAGCATCTTAATATGAGCATCAACAGTACGATCATCACCAAAAAAATCATATCCCCAAAGATTAGAAAGTAACTGTTCACGAGAGATTGCTATATTTTTATTTTGAACTAAAAAAGACAATATATCAAACTCTTTTGGAGTTAAATTAAGAGCTTTATTATGAAGCTTAACAATATGAGAAGAATAATTAATTACTAAATCATTATATTCGTAAATATCAAATAATTCATTTTTACTTCTATGAAGAACTGCTTTAACTCTAGCAACTAATTCTTTAGGAGAGAATGGTTTCGTAACATAATCGTCAATTCCTAAATCAAAACCAGATAATTTATCATACTCATCACCTCTAGCAGATAAAACAATAGTAGGGACTCTTTTATCTTTAGGGCATTCTTTTAACATAGTAAAACCATCCATTTTGGGCATCATAATATCTAAAATACATAAATCATAAGTATGTATTTTTAATTTATCCAAAGCATCCATCCCACTTTCAGCTTCATCTACATAATAACCATTATTTTCTAAATACTCTCTAATTATAAGACGTATTTTTTCTTCATCATCAACAACCAATATTTTCATATAATTCCTCCAATATCTATATTATACAATAAATATGAAAGTTAAATGAAAATTAAATATTTTTTAAATGCTTAAAAAGAATATAAGAAGAAAATAAAAAATTAGATAAAATACTTACAATTAAAGATAAAATATAACTATAAATACCAATTCTAAAGAAAGAAAATCCAATAAGAAAAACAATTCTTAATAAAGAAGAGATAAAAGTAGAAAAAAAATTATACTTACTTAAACTAAGCGATTCTAATGAAATTGAAAAAAGAGAATTTAAATATAAAAATATAAATACGGGAGCTAATATTTTTAAATAATTAATTCCCTTATTAGTATGATAAATAAAAAAAAGAAAAAAAGAAGGATAAAACTCAAACAATATAAAAATAGGCAATACTAATAATAATGAGAAAAGAAAAGCTATTTTAAATTTCTTTTTAAATTCATGAAATTGATAATTTCTACAACACTTAGTAAGTTTAGGAAAAATGGCTTGAGAAATTGCCGAAGTAAAAAAAGAAGGAAGAAGAAGTAAGGGAAGAACATATCCAGACAAAACACCATATTCTGAAGTAATAAAAGAAGATGTATATCCAGATAGTAATAAAAAATGCATAAGAATAATAGGTTCTAAAAAATAAGTAAGATTTCCAATAAAACTACTAGTAATATTTGGAATACTTATGTCCAAACAATCTTTTAATATACTAAAATCAATAAAAATATCTTTTCTAGAAAAATGTACTTTTCTAGGTAAAAACAATAATAAAACAAAAGTAGATATAGCTTCAGATATAATATTTGAAAGAATTAAAAATAAAAGAAGATATTTAGAAGATAAAAGTTTAAGTTTAGGAAGAATAAATAAATATAAAAGTAATCGAATAAAATCTTCACAAATATTAGACAATACATGAGGAAGCATTTTACCTTTACCAAAAAAATAACTTCTACAAAAACTAGAAATAGAAGTAAATAATATAACAAAACTAATAGATTTGATAGAAAGATAAGTATCAGGACTATGTAAAAGAGAAGTGCTAATAAATTTAGAAGAGAAAAAAATAATTATAAACATAATAAAATGTACAATAATAAAAACCGGTAAAATAGAAATAAATATTTTTTTACTACGACGTTTTTCTTCCGCAACAAGTTTAGAAATAGCGATAGGAAGCCCAAACTGACTAAAACTAATGCAAAATAAAAAAGTAGGTAAAATTAGCATATATAGACCAAAAGTATTAGAAGGTAAATATCTAGCCAATATAATTTTAATTACTAGACCAAGTAATTTAGTAATAAAACCACCAAATAATAAAATAAAAACAGACCTTATAAAATTATTGTTCATAATAAAGTTTATGAAAAAGCATCTATCTTTATCCATAAAACTATGATAATATAAAAATAAATAAAGAATTGGATATTAAAAACCGAACATATAATACAATTTGTAAAATTATATAAAAAGAAGAAGAATTAATATATTTTTAAAATCATAGGGTTAAAATATATGATAAAATAAAAATAGAGGTGTACAAAATGAGTAATTTAGTAGATTTTTTAACTTCAAAACAAATAATATTTATTTATATAGTAGCTTTTTTAGCTTGTTTAGTATGTTTTATAATATACTTAATAGAAAAAAATAATAAAAAATTAAGATTAAGACATAATACAAGAGAATTAAATAAATTAGTAGAAGAAGTAAGAGAAGAAGCAAATATTATTGTAGAACAAAAAGAAGAAGATATAAAACAAGAACCAGTATTAATACCAATGGAAGAGTTAAAAGATGATGAAAAAAAACAACCTATAAGAGAAGAAATAATAATAGATCAAAATGCTTTAAATCAAACTAAAAAAGAAGAAGAATTAGAGTATACATCTATTGAACCAGACCAAAAAACTGCAAAACTAGAACTTGAAAAATTAAAAGCTGAGTTAAAAAGACAAGAAGAATTAAAATTAAAAGAAATAGAAAAAGAAGAAATAAAGAAAAAAGAAGAAAAAATAGAAGAACATAAACAAGAAGAAATTGATCACAGTAAAATTAAAGAAAAATATGAAGATCAACAAGAAAAGAACGCAATAATAAGTTTAGAAGAATTAGTACAAAAAAGTAAAGACCTATATGAAGCAAATGAATTAACACAATATTTAGATGAAGGAAATGAGCCTATCAGTCTAAAAGAATTAGAAAATAGAGTAGGAAAAACATCAACAATAGAAGAAACATTTGAACTAGAAAAAGCAATACCTAAAGAAGAAATAACACAAATAGAAAAAGTAGAACCAGTTAAGAAAAAAGTAATATTAGATGACTTTGAAACAACAAAAACAAATAAAAAATTTAAAAACAGTCCAATTATATCACCAATATATGGAATAGAAAAAGATAACAAAGGAAATGACATGGAATTAGAAAACACAGCAGACTATGATAAACTAGATGCAGAAATAAAAAAGACAAATGAGTTTTTAATGACATTAAAAGAACTACAAAAAAAATTAGACTAATTTTAAAATAAAATAAAGATAAAAGTAAATAATACTTTTATCTTTTTTAAAATATATGATATAATTTTTAACGAAAAAGAAAGCAGTGATAATATGAAAAGTGTAGGAATACTTACTTTAGGTTGTAAAGTTAATACCTATGAATCAGAATATATTATGAATCTATTGAAAGATAATGGATACATAATTAAAGATTTTCAAGACCAATGTGATATCTATATTATAAATACTTGTACAGTAACGAATCAAAGTGACTCTAAGAGTAAAAAAATGATACGTCAAGCAATTAGAAGAAATCCTGATGCTTGTATTGTTGCTATGGGATGTTTCATTCAAGCCAACCCAGAATATTATGAAGACGGAATAGATATCCTCATAGGAAATAAAGACAAGTCAAATATTATATCTATTCTAAATGAATACTTTAAAACAAAAGAAACAATAAAAAAACAATACACTGGTAGAATAAAAGAATTTGAAGATATGTATATAAAAGAATTTCCAGGAAGAACAAGAGCATTTGTAAAAATACAAGATGGTTGTGATAACTTTTGCAGTTATTGTATCATTCCCTTTGTAAGAGGCAAATGTAGAAGTAAAAATGAAGATGAAGTAGTAGAAGAAATAACAGATTTAGTTAATAATGGATATAAAGAAATAGTCTTAACAGGTATCCATACAGGAAGTTATGGGGTAGATTTAGAAACAAACTTTGCTCATCTTTTAAATAGACTAGTGAAAATAAAAGGACTATTAAGATTAAGAATATCTTCAATTGAGACTACTGAATTAAATGAAGAAGTATTAAGTATTTTAGAAAAAGAAAAAATATTAGTAGATCACCTTCACATACCAATTCAAGCAGGTTCAAACGAAATTTTAAAAAAGATGAATAGAAAATATGATTTAGATTATTTCTTTCATAAAATAGAACAAATTAGAAAAATAAGACCAAATATTTCTATAACAACAGATTTAATAGTAGGATTTCCAGGAGAAAGTGAAGAATTATTTGAAAAAACAATTGAAACTTGTAAAAAAATAAATTTTTCTAAAATTCATGTGTTCCCATACAGCGAAAGAAAAGGTACATCTTCATCTAGAATGGAAAATAAAATAGATAATAAAATAAAGAAAGAACGTGCAAAAAAACTAATAGAAGTATCAAAAGAATTAGAAATAAATTATATGAATAATTTTATAAATCAAACAGTTGAAGTATTAATAGAAGAACATAAAGATGGATATTCAATGGGACACACAGGAAACTATCTACATGTAAAAATAAAGAAAGAATATCCTCAAAACGAAATAGTAAAAGTAAAAATAATAAAAGTAGATTATCCATACGTAATAGGTATAGAAGAATAGGGGGAATTATTTGAATACATATATAAAAGGACATTATACAAAATCTATTTTTCAAACAACTGCAGGTTATCACGTAGGATTATTTAAAATACAAGAAACAAATGATAAAGCTATGGAAGAATATATCGGAAGAAGTTTTACTTTTACAGGATATTTTCATGAATTAAATACAATTGATACTTATCTATTTTATGGAAATTTAGTAGAACATGAAAAATATGGATATCAATATCAAGTAAATTCATATGAACGTTGTAAACCAGAAGAAAAAGACTCTATAGTAGAATTTTTAACTAGTGGTCTATTCAAAGGAATAGGGGAGAAAAAAGCTAAAAATATAGTTGAAGTATTAGGAAAAGATACCCTAAAAATTATATTAAATCAACCAGATAATTTAATACTTATCCCAGGAATAACAAAACAAAATATAGATACACTACATAAAGGATTAAAAGACTATGAAGCAAGCTATGAAGTAATACTACAATTAACAAATATTGGATTTACTACTAAAGACTCTATGATTATATATAATACTTATAAATCAAATACAATGAAAATAATAGAAGAAAATATCTATAAGTTAATAGAAGATATAAAAGATATGACATTTAAAAAGATAGATCGTATCGCACAAGGAAAAGGAATAGAAAAAGATAATCAAAAAAGAGTTGAGGCTGCAATTATATACATAATGGAAGAAGTAAGTCAAACATATGGTCATTGTTTTTATTACGAAGAAGAAATAGAGAATTATCTTCCTAGAGTAATAGGAATAAAAATAGACACATCAAAATACATAGAAGCTTTATTTGAACTAGAAAAAAACAATAAAATAGTAAAAAAAGAAAATATATATTATCTAAAAGCAATGTATGATGCAGAATGTTTCATAGTAAAAAGATTTAGAATGTTAAATAAAGAAAAAAATGAAGAAATAAAAAAACTAGATAATGAAATAAATAATTTAGAGAATTTACTACAAATAACTTATAATAAAGATCAATTAAACGCAATAAAGAAAAGTATAGAAAAAAAATTTTTAATTATAACTGGAGGTCCAGGAACAGGTAAAACTACAATAATAAAAGCTGTACTAGAACTATATCGAATAATAAATAAATTATCTTATGAAAAAATGCAAGATAAAGTTGCCTTACTAGCACCAACAGGAAGAGCTGCTAAAAGAATGAGTGAGGCAACACTCTATCCAGCATGTACGATACATAGATTTTTAAAATGGCAAAAAGATACAGATAGATTTCAAATCAATGAATACAACAAAAGTAAAATAGAATTCTTAATAATAGATGAAGCTAGTATGATAGATACCTATTTAATGAATCATTTATTAAAAGGAATATCAGCAAACTGTAAAATAGTTTTAGTAGGAGATGATCATCAGCTTCCAAGTGTTGGCCCCGGTCAAGTACTACATGATTTAATTGATTCAAAAAAACTAGAGGTTATTGAATTAAAAGAATTATACCGTCAAGGAAAAGACTCAAACATTATAACATTAGCCTATGATATAAGAAATAAAGAAATTAATGAAGATGTATTTAATCAAGAAGAAGATAATACATTTATAGAATGTTCTCCTAAAGATTTAATAAATGAAATAAAAGAAATATGTACAACATACAAAGATTATAATGATAAAAAAATTCAAATTTTAGCACCAATGTACAAAGGAATAAATGGAATAGACAAAATAAATGAAAATGTACAAGATATTTTTAATCCAAAAAAACATCAAAAAGAAACTAAGATAGGAGAAACACTATTTCGAGAAAAAGATAAAGTAATACAACTAACAAATATGCCAGATGATAATGTATTTAATGGAGATATAGGTACAATTCAAGAAATAAGAACAACTCCTAAAAAAGAAATAATAATAGATTTTGACGGAAACATTGTAAAATATACTCCATCTAATTTCAATAATTTCCGACTTGCATATTCAATTAGTATTCATAAATCTCAAGGATCAGAATTTGACATAGTAATTATACCAATAACAAAAGCATATAATAAAATGTTATATCAAAAATTAATTTATACCGCGGTAACAAGAGCCAAAAATAAATTAATATTAATAGGAGAAATGGATGCGTTAAAATATTCTGCTAAAAATATATTGGATGATACAAGACGAACAACAATAAAAGATTATTTAATTAATGGTATAAATTAAAAACATAATTATCATAATATATATGAGGTGATAATTTGAATAGTAAAATGAAAATAGTATCTATACTAACAGGAATTGGACTAATGGGATATCTATATCTAATGAAAAATCCTAAAAAAGTAATAGCAATGAAACAAGTGGGAAAAGAAGCAAGTAGAAAAATGTATAACATGTTTGATGAAGACTAAGGCAGATATGCCTTTTTTTCTTGTCAAAAAAAAGAAAATATGATACAATAAGCAAACAACGGAAAAGAGGAAACACTATGAATGAAAAAATAAATAAGAATAAAATGGAAATAATAAATTTTTATAATCATGTATTAACATTATTAACTTATAACAAAAAAATGCATAAAGTAAATCAAGAAAATGATAATAAAATAATAACAACATTTGAAATAAAAAAAGATAAGAAAAATAATCAAATTAAAGCTATATATAAAAAAGAAAAATATAATGAAAACATAAGAATACCTAATAAAAAAATATTTTTAATAATAATGAAAATAGAAATAACAAACGATACTAATAAAATAGAAGAAGCAATTTTAAAAGAGGAAGCAGATAATGATAATTATATCATAGTAAGTAATTTAAGTATTAACACAAAATATATTTACAATAATATAAAAGAAATGAACAGCTATGATAATTTGAAAGAATTATTAAATAATAAAAAAGCATATCAAATTATAAAAAATGCTAATAAAGAATTATGTAGTTATCAATATAATTCAAAACAATTAAGAAAAAATTATAAATACTAAAAATTATAAAATAATTCTAATTATTATACAGATGTTAGTTATCATTGACAAAAATATTTATTATATAATATGTCAGGTTAAAAAGAAGGGGTTTCAAATGGATAATTTTTATGGAAAACTAAATGACTTTGTTGTAATAAATTTAAACAATGAAAAGAAGTATCTTAAATATTTAAAAAAAATTTTAATATATTCTTCTCCTCAAGTCTATATTATTGGAGATAATTTGATAAATATAAATAAAGATAGTAATATATTAGATAAATACTATACCATTATGCATTTAGAAGATAATATAAATAAAATACCAAAAAATATAAGAAAAATATATAATATAGGTCATATAACTTATATACCAAGCATATTAGACAAACAGATATATGATTATATAAAATATAATGATTTAAATGCAAAAATGATATTAATTAATATATTTGGAGAAAGAATAATTCAAGAAATATATAATTTAATGAGTGAGGATAATAATAAAATAGAAGAATTAATTAAATGGTTAGGTAATTGTCCAATACAAGTAAAACACAAAGCTACAAATGGTATTAATTACTGTATAGCATCCGCATTCTTTGATGATATTTTATATAAAGAAAATAAAAATTACTCATTTAAAGATTTTAAAAATAATGATAATAAAACATTATATTATTTAAATAATATACTGACATTTAAGAAATATAATTCAGATGATTATAATTATTACCATGTACCAGCAAGCAATAGTATAGAAATAATAGGTTCAACCGGTAAATTTTCAAGACTAAAAAGTACTTACCTAAGATCATCTGATTTAGGATTTATACAAGTATATAATTTAGATAATTGTAAACCATATGAAAATACTAGGTTTTTTATAATAAAGAATAAATTAAATAAAAAAATAAACATAGAAGAATTAGTTAAAAAATATCAAAGAGAACCAGGAAAGAAATTAGATAGTACTTATATTTATTTTAAGAAATGCCTAAATGAAATAACTCATGCAGCATATAGTGAATTATCATTTAATAATTTAAAAATAGGAGAGGAACTAATTAAAGATATATATAAAAACTTATTAGAACAATCTAACCTACCAGAATTAGGTATTAAATATGAAATATTTAAAGAACATATTATATATCAAACTATATCAAAAATAATAGAGTATATATATATAAATAATAATAATGATGAAAACAAAACAATAGAGGAAATAAAAACATGGTATAAAACTGGATACATAAATCAAAATTACTCGCAAATAATAAAAAACTTAACTAAAAATATTAATTTTCAAGAAATAAACAAATTTACTTCCGAAGAAGAAATAAATAAATTAATAAAAGAAGTAATAAAAAATAAAATAGAATTAAATGAAACAATTACATATTCAAATAAAATGAAAGAATATATAATAAATAATTTTTTTATAGAAGAGACAAATTATTTATCAACAAAAAAACGAATTACATCATAAGTAATTGGTTTTTTTTATAATATGATGTATAATCAGTATGGTGAAGAAAATGATTACAATTAAAAGTGAAAGAGAAATAGAATTAATGAGACATGCCGGAATGCTAGTATCAAAAATGCATAAGTTTATTAAACCATACATAAAAGAAGGAATATCTACATATGAATTAGATAAATTATGTGAAGAATTCATAAGAGAAAATGACGCTGTACCAACCTGTAAAGGATATGAAGGATTTCCCGCAACACTTTGTACCAGTGTAAACTCAGTCGTAGTACATGGAATACCTGATAAAAAAACAAAATTAAAAAATGGAGATATCATAACAATTGATGTAGTTATTGGATACAAAGGATATCAAGGAGATGCTGCATGGACTTATGCAGTTGGTGAAATTAATGATGAAAAAAAATATCTAATGGAACATACAGAAAAAGCATTATACGAAGGAATTAAAAAAGTAAAACCAGGAAACAGAATAGGAGATATATCTCATGCAGTAGAAGAATATGCAACTTCTCATAACTTAGGAGTAGTTAGAGAACTATGCGGGCATGGTATAGGAAGAGAAATGCATGAAGATCCAGAAGTTCCAAATTATGGAATAGAAAATACTGGTCCAAGATTAAAACCAGGGATGGTAATATGTATTGAACCAATGCTAACATATGGAAAAAGAGATATCGAAATATTAGATGATAACTGGACAGTTGTTACAAGAGATAAAAAACCAGCTGCTCACTATGAACATACAATATTAGTTACAGAAAATGGATACGAAATATTAACTCCAAGACTAGATTAACGTAAAAAATAAAGTTTTTACGTTATTTTCTTTTATAAAAATAAAAAATTGATGTAAAATAATACTAGGTGATAAAGATGAAAAAAAGTATATTATTTTTAATAAATGGTCTAGGAATAGAAAGACCGGGAAGTTATAGTATATCAATCGATCAATGTATGCCAAATCTTGCTAAAATAAAAGAAACATCTTATTATACTTCCGCTATAATAAGCTCATTTGAATATAGACAAGCATATGAATACTTTTTTATAGGAGATAGTTACCAAAAAGAGATTGAATACATAAAAAATAGTTTTTTAGAAACAGACTTAACAACAAATCAAAACTTTCAAATATTTAAAAATCAATTAACAAATGCTGGTAAAAAAATACATATATTTGTAGAACCAAAAGGGGACAAAATTATTGATGAAATTAATGATTTTATAAGAAAATTAGAACTTACAGCAAATAAAGAAATATATCTACATTTAATATTGTCTCAACAAGCACTAGAAGAATATACAAAATTAATAACTATAGTAAACTTTATAAAATATCATCTACATCAAAATACTACATTGGGATTCATTATAGGAAGAGATTTTATAAAAGATGAATTAACGAAAGATGATTTAGACTATGCCAAGAAAATGTTCTTTTATTGTTCTTGTGAAAGATGGTCAGATACAGAAATAAAATTAAAAAACTTACAGCAAAGTCAAATATTACCATGTAATGTTCAAGGTTTTTGTGCAACAAATTCCTGTAAAATTGAAAAAGATGATACAATTATATTTTTTAATACGAAAAGAACAAATTATGATAAATTTATAAAAAGTATCATTGATAATTCAAAAACAGTATTTCAAACAGAAGAATTACAATTAAATATTTATTCCCTTATTCAATTAGATACAAAATATAACATAAAATCATTTATGAATAATATAGAATATGATACAAGTCTTTCCAAAACACTAGAAAAAACAAATAAAAAAGCATTAATAATCACATCAAATGAAAATATTCCATTAGTAAATTTTCTAGCAAATGGAATGAATTACATTAATAATCCTAGAATTCAATTCATGAATCTAGATATAAACTATTTAAGTAATAAAGAAAATATAAATCAATTATTAAATCAAACAGACTACGACTTAATAATAATAGATAATCACATGGATGTATCAAAAACAATTAATGAATTAAAAGAACAATTAGAAAAAATAGATACACCAATAGGTTTAATTGCAGAAGCATCAGAAAATAAATATTCATTGTTTATAACATCTCTATATGGTATAAAAAAAGAACTACCAATTGCTCCATATAATACTGAAATGGTAACAATAGATTATGCAATGGAAATACCAATATTTTTCTTTGATTACACTTATCCAAGAAGTAAATACACACTACGTCCAGGAGAAACAAATGATATTTTAAATACCGCAATAAAATGCCTAGATGAGACACAAGATATACCAAGTTTAATAGTAAAAAAAGGAATATTTAACATCTTATTTAAATAAAAGACAATATTTATATATTGTTTTTTTTACGGAATACTTTGACATTAAACAACATTTGTGGTATAATTTGCAAAGAAAATGTAAAGGGGGAGGGAGAAAATATAGTGAATAATTTTAAATTAGGAATAATACCAAATAATCATTATACATACAAAATAAAAAGATTGGCATTAACCTCTGGAATCATTTTAACTTTATTAACTACAGGATGTAGTACTAGAAAAAATAAAGATGGATATTATGAAAAAGATGTATGTGCTACAAAACTAGATTATGAAATGATAAAAACAGGCTTAGAAGAATTAAACAATATTGAAAATATTGAATATTTTATTATAGATAAAAATAATAATAAATCCATAGAAAATGATGTAACAGCAATTAAAAAAATAATAGAAAAAGGAAAAACAAAAAATTTATATATATATTTATCATATAAAAATACATATCATTTTCAATCAAAAGAAGAATACATAAATCATTGCAAAAAAATATTATCACAACTAGATAATAATAAAATTAAATATATAATAATAGGCGATGAAGACGTTTTATCATCTCTAAATATAGAAGAAAAATATCCAATATCTGATAATAAAGAACTAACAAAAAGATATAAAGATGGTAAATTACAATCAAAAGATAATTTTAAAAAACAAGATTATCAAAATTCAGATGGTTTTAAAGAAGAAGAAATTTCCAATAAAAAACAAGAAAAAGAGCCAAAAGAAGAAAATAAAGATAAAGAAGAAAATAAAGATAAAGACAATGACAGAGAAAAAGCTGAAAAAAAATATGATGAAAATGGTTGGGAATTGGTAGATGAAGACATCTATTATAAAGGAATTGATGTAAGTGAGCATCAAGGAGAAATTGATTGGAAAAAAGCAAAAAAAGAAATAGATTATGCAATAATAAGAGTAGCGGATTCTTATAATAAAGATGAAAACGGAAATATCATAGTAGATCGATATTATCATAGAAATATGCAAGAATGCATGAAAAATAATATAAATGTTGGTATATATTTATTTACAAGAGCAACTACAGAAAAAGAAATAAAAAAAGAAATAGAATTCGTATATAATAATCTTACAGATAAAAATGGTAAACCATATAAAATATCTTTACCAATACATATAGATATAGAAGAAGCTGTAGCAGATAGACTAAGAGACCCCAAAACTAGAAAAAAACAAATAAAATACATTAGAATGTTCTGCCAATATTTTGAAGATTTAGGATACCCAGCAGGAATATACATAAACTCAAATGATTTATACACAATTGAAGAATTAAAAGAATTTACAACATGGATAGCAGGAGGATGGTTATATAATGTTGCTAACAGCACTGAAAATATGCTTCTACGTTATGAGTCAAAAACAAATGAAAACGGAAAAGTTGAAATAAATGTATCAGAAACAACTTATTGGTCCCCAGCAGCACAAACAAACTCTAAAACACACGTTTCAGGTATAAAGGGAGATGTAGATGGAGACTATGCACAAAAAGATTTCTATGATGCACTAATAATACTATCAGAAAAAAAATATGAGGAAAATTTAAAAAGAAATAGATAAAACTATTTCTTTTCTGTTTTAGGAACTAAATAATTAATTTCTGGTAATAAACCAGCAATATATTTAATAACAACTTCTTTATCCATATCAGGTTGTTTTTCAAGAAAATCTATTAAAACCTTAGTAACCCCACTAACATAAAATAATGATATCGTATCAATCGGAATATCAGAAAGATTAGTATATTCCTCTACCATTTTCTTCTTTACAGCTTCAAGTGTAGCATCAAACATCATATCATAAGCAATAGAATGATCATTCATTTTAATAATAGATATAGATGTATATACATTACTATTTTTTTCAATATAATCAAATAATAATCGGATAAGTTCTAAATAATATTCCCTAATACTAGAAGTAGCCTTAGCATGATTTAAATGAATTACTAATTCATTCTTTAAATCCTGTATAAAACTAGACAATAGTTCATATTTGTCATTAAAATGATCATAAAAAGTAGAACGATTAATCATTGATAATTGACAAATTCGACTAACTTTTATTTCTTCAAAAGGAGTATCTTCCATTAATTGTAATAAAGATTTATAAAGACTAGCTTTTGTTTTTCGAATACGTAAATCTTCTTTTTTCATTTCCATCACCTGGCTCATATTATACTATATAAAACTACAAATGTAAAGTTAAACAACAAATGTATAAAAATACTCAAACAAAAATCAAAAATATGTTGTTTAACAAACATTTTTTACAAAATATTGTTCCTTTTTTTCAATTTTAAGAATAATAATAGTAAAAGAAAGGAGAAATCTATGAAAAAAATATCTAATATAGTAGTAAAACATTATATACTAATTTTTATATTAAGCCTTATATGTATTATTCCATCAGTTATAGGAATGATAAATACCAAAATTAATTATGATATTCTTGTATATTTACCAGACAAAATAGACACAATTAAAGGAGAAAAAATATTAACGAATGATTTTGGCTTAGGCGCTTACGCATTTGTAATGATAGATACTAAAAATAATAATAAAATATTAAAATTAGAAAATAATATTAAAAAAATTAATGGAGTAGACAAAACACTTAGCCTAATGGATATATTAGGAAAAGACATTCCAATAGAAATGGTACCGGATAAAATATTAAAAAAATTATATAAAAATAATGAAACTATAATTATGGTAACATTTAAAGATTCAACTTCATCAGATAAAACGGTAGAAGCCGTAAAAAAAATAAGAAAAGTAGTAGGAGATAGTAATAAAGTAAGCAGTATGACTAGTATGGTACTAGATACTATGGAACTATCAACAAAAGAGATGTCACTTTATGTATGTATATCAGTACTTTTATGTTTAATTGTTTTAATAGTTGCCACAGATTCATTTATTATACCACCACTATTACTATCAAACATAGGACTTGCTATTTTATACAATATGGGTACAAATATATTTCTAGGAAATATAAGTTACATAACAAAAGCAATAACAGCAATCTTACAACTTGGAGTAACAACAGACTTTTCTATATTCTTATACCATAAATATATAGACTCTAAAAAAAAGGAGAAAGATAAATTTAAAGCAATGGAAAAAGCCATAATAGAGACCATGCAATCCGTAATAGGATCATCCTTAACAACCTTTGTAGGCTTTTTAGCTCTATGTACAATGGATTTAAAACTTGGAACAGATATTGGCCTAGTAATGTCAAAAGGAGTCTTATTTGGACTTATATGTGTTTTAACTGTATTTCCATCATTATTACTGTTATTTGATAATTTAATTAATAAAACATCCCATAAAAATTATCTTCCGAAATTCGAAAAATTAAAACAATTTAGTATATCACATCAAAAACTAATATTAACATTATTTCTATTATTAATAATTCCAGCATATTACGGAAATACTCACTATAAAGTATACTACAAACTAGATGATGCATTACCAAAGTCTTTACCCTTTCATGTATCTAATGAAAATTTAAGTAAAAACTTTAACATTACATCTCCAGAAATAATACTATTAGATAAAAAAATATCAAAAAGTGAAGTAGAAGAAATAGTAGAAAAACTAAACAATAAAAAAGGAATAAATATGGTAATTTCTCCAAATACCTTACTAGATGATGGCATAAAAGAAATACTACCAGATGATATACAAAAACTAATAAATCATAAAAAATACCAATTAATTATTTATAATTCAGAATATGAAGTAGCAAGTAATAAGTTAAATAAACAAATAAAAGAAATCGAAAAAATAGTAAAAAAATATGATAAGAATGGTATCGTTGCTGGTGAAGGAGCCTTAATGAAAGACTTAGTTGAAATAGCAGACCATGACTTTAAAATGGTAAATACAACTTCAATTTTAATAATATTTTTAGTAATGGTTGTAGTTTTACAATCCATAGGCCTTCCAATTATACTAATTATTACAATAGAATTTGCTATATTCTCTAATCTAGCAATATCATATTACACAAATGTATCCTTACCATTTATAGCAAGTATAGTAGTTGGAACAATACAATTAGGAGCAACAATTGACTATGCAATATTAATGTCAACAAAATACTTAGAAGAAAGAAATAAGAAAATTAAAAAAGAAAAAGCAATGGAAAATACTTTAAAAGAAACAATTCCATCCATCATAACATCAGCTGCATGTTTCTTTTCAGCAACCATAGGGGTAACAATAATAACAAAAATAGATATGATTGGATCAATTTGTACACTATTATCTAGAGGAGCATTAATTAGTATGATAGTTGTAATTATTGTTTTACCTACATTATTAGTTTTATCTGATTCATTTATCTTAAAAACAACAAAAAGAAAGAAGGTATAAATATGAATAAAAAATATATATTATTACTTATATTATTAACAAGTATATTTACTCCAAATGTATATGCATATCATAAAACAGAAACAATCTATGCAACCTTTGATTTAAATGGAAAATTAAAGAAAAATACAATACAAACAAAACTACAAGACTTAGAAAAAGGTACAATAGAGGATTACTCTTATTTAAATAACCTAAAAAATATAGGAAAAGAACAATTTACAAAAGAAAATAATAAAATACTATGGAAATCTACAGGAAAAGATATTACCTACGAAGGAAAAATATCAAAAGATTTACCAATTTCAGTAAACGTAAAATATTATCTTAATGGAAAAGAAACAAAGATAGAAAACCTAAATAAGAAAAAAGGTAATATAAAAATAATTTATAATTTTACAAATAATGATTATAATAATGAATATAATATGTTAACACCTTACGTTGTAACAATAGCATCTATTTATAATGATGAAAAAGATACAAATATTAAAGTATCAAATGGTAAAATAATAAATAATGGTAAAAGTACTATAATAACTGCTATATCTTCACCTGGATTATATAATAATACAAAAATAGAAGAATTTAAAAACTTAGATAAAATAGAGATAAATTATAATACAACTTCATTCTCACCACACGAAATATTTTGTATGATAACTCCAAAAATATTAGATGAAGTTGATTTAAATAAACTAGATCAACTAGGAACAATAACAAGTAAAATAAATACATTACAAGATGGAATGAATGAACTAGTAAAAGGATCTGTTGAATTATCAGAAAAAGAAAAAGAATTAAGTAATGGACTATCAACATTAAAAGATGGAATGGAATCTATCTCAATAGGTTCAAAAGAATATAATAAAGGTCAAGATACATTTACAAAAGGATTAATTGACCTAAATAGTGGAATAGAAAAAGCATCATCTGGAATGGATATATTTTCTAATTCAATACATATGTTAACAGAAAACAGTAATAAAATAGATAATATTGAAAATGAACTAAATAAATTATATGAAACATATAAGAATAATAAAGAAATATTAAATAATATTGATAATGGTACATTAGAAAATGAAATAACAAATAAAATAGAACAAGCTAATATTAAAAAACAAGAACTAAATAAAGAACTAATAGAAATTAATTCAAAAATAATGATGTTAGAACAATTAAATAATCCAGAAAATGAAGAAACAATAAAGCAATTACAAAATGGAAAAATACAAATAGAAGAAGGGATAAAACAAATAGATGAGGCATTAAATGAAGCAACTAAGAATAGTGCAACCCTTCCATTAATAAAAGCAAAAATAGAAGGAGCAAATGAAGTAATTGAGACTATTTTAATGAATTTACTAAATTTACAAAACAAAAACGATATAAATGATAATAATATGAATATATTAATAAATAAAATAAATAGTTTAAAAGAAGGAATAATACAAATAGATACATCAAGTACAAATCTATCAAATGGACTACAAGAAATAAAAAATGGCTCAAATAAAATAATAAAAGGAAATGAAACACTAAGTAATGGAAGTAAAAAACTAGAAAAAGGAATAGAAGATGCATATAATGGTACAATAAAGTTAGAAGAAGGATCTAAATTATTATATGATGGAAGTAAAATAATATCTGAAGGACTAAATAAAGTTAATAATGATGGAATAAATCAGTTAACAAATACTACAAATAAAATAAATAAAATATACCAAAAAATGAATAAATTAGTAAAGATATCAAAAAATTATAAAGGTTTTTTATCTCCTAATACAGATGAAATATATTTTATATATAAAATATCCGAGTAAAGTATCAAATGATACTTTTTTTC
The DNA here is from genome assembly GCA_946628005.1 of uncultured Caryophanales bacterium. GTDB lineage: Bacteria > Bacillota_I > Bacilli_A > RF39 > UBA660 > UBA3789. The sequence goes on along the minus strand of CAMOWA010000002.1, from coordinate 13,466 downwards.
TTCTATAATTAAAAATACTGAATATAATGAATTAAATTAGAGTTAAAAATTTAATACTTGATTGAAAAGAGTAGAGAGAGTAAAATAAAAAATATAAGGAGAATAAATATATGAGATTAATAAAAGATTTTCTAACAAGTATATTTAAAAAGAAACATAAAAATGAACCTTGGTTAGATTATTACTCTAGAGAAGAAAGAAGTATTAAATTTACAAATAAATCAATATATGATTTTTTAATTGATGAAGTAGGAGAAGATAAAGACTATATCGCCTTAAATTACTTTGAGAACAGAATAAGCTATAATGAATTTTTTGATAATATTAATATCTGTGCAAGAGCTCTTAGAAGCTATGGGGTAAAAGAAAAAGACGTTGTAACAATATGTCTACCTAATATGCCAGAAGCAATATATGCTTTTTATGCTTGCAACAAAATTGGAGCTATAGCAGATATTATTCATCCACTTAGTAGCCCAGAACAAATTAATTTTTATTTAAGAGAAAATAAAAGTAGATTTTTATTTCTAGTAGATTTTAATTATTCAAAATGTAAAGATGCAATAGCAACAACCCTAGTATACAAAACGATTTTAGTATCTCCAAAAATTAGTATGCCACTATCTCTATCAATAGGATACACATTAACCAGAAGTATAAAAACAAAACGTCCATCAAGAAGAGAACAAGATTTTATGAGTTGGAAAGAGTTTATGTTAAGAGGTGTAACTTACAGTAAAGAATTTAAAGCAGATGTCAAAAAAAATGATATTGCCTTAATTCTTCATAGCGGAGGGACAACAGGTACACCAAAAGGTATAATGATAACTAATTATAGTTTTAACGCCTTAGCCCAACAAAGTGCAGTAAATGTAATAGATGTTCGTCCAAAAGATAAAATAGTAACAATCCTACCAATTTTTCATGGATTTGGATTGGGAGTTTGTGTTCATACACCACTATGTTTAAAAGTAGAAACCATTCTTATGCCAGAATATGAACCAAATCGATTTTATAAAATATGGAAAAATGATAAACCACATGTTATATTAGGAGTTCCTACTTTATGGGAAGGAATGATGAGCAATAAAAAATTTGACTCCGTTGATATGTCTCAATTAAAATATATAGTAAGTGGGGGAGACTACTTATCTATTCCAGCGGAAACAAGAATAAATGAATTTTTACATAAACATGGGGCCCACGTAAATATTTGTAAAGGATATGGAATGACAGAATCAGTTGCTGCTACAGCCTATACCTTTCCAGGAACAAATGAACCAGGAAGCATAGGAATACCTATGGTAGGAAACACTTATAAAATATGTAACCCAGAAACAGGTGAAGAGTTAAAAATCGGAGAAGAAGGGGAAATTTGTGTAAATGGGCCAACTCTAATGGCAGGATACTTAAATAACCCAAAAGAAACCAAGCAAATGCTAAGGAAACATAAAGATGGAAAAATATGGCTACATACTGGAGATATAGGTTATATCGCATCAAACGGATTAGTATTCTATACCCAAAGACTAAAGAGAATGATTATCGTATCCGGATTTAATGTATATCCAAGCATGATTGAAGAAGTATTAGAAAAACATCCAGCTGTAAAAAAAGCTTGTGTAATAGGAATTCCTCATCCATATAAAATGCATGTTCCAAAAGCTTTTTTAATACTAAATGATGAATATAAAGACAGCTTAAAACTAAAAAAAGAATTAAAAGAACTATGTAAAGAAAAACTAGCAATTTACTCCGTACCAAAAGAATTTGAAATAAGAAAAGACTTTCCTAAAACTCTTTATAGTAAAGTAGATTATAAACAACTAGAAAAAGAAGAAAAAGAAAAACTAAATAAATAAAACTAATGATTTGATGTCTCCCAAATAGGGTTCACATCAAATCATTAGTTTTTTTTGTATAATTATTAATAATATTATAAAAACAGAAAAAAAGATGATACAATAATTATATAAGATTAGATAGTAAAGAGGATAAATTATGAGAAAATTAAATAGTCGTGGGATAACCACAATAGAAGTAATATTATGTTTTGTATTAATTTTTATCATGGCTTTCTCAATGTATGGAACAGTTTCATCTTATAATGATAAAAGAGTAATTGAAAAAGATAAGAATGAAATATTATCTTATAAATATTTACTTACTAAGACAATACAAGATGATTTTGTTAATAATGAATTATCTCATGTAAGTATAGAAAATAATATTGATCCATCAGGTAAAAAGACTTATATTCTTCGTTGTACTTTAAAAAATGGTACGAAGAAAACTCTTCAAGTAGATCAAACATTAGGTTATTCTACCTATAATCCAACTGGTCTAAAAAATCAATCAGACTCTTTTATGATATCTTATGGAACTGAAGGAGACTTAATTGAATATCCTCTTCCTAATTTAGGTCAAACAAAAATAGAAGCAGACCCATCAAAAGGAATATCAGAACACACAGTACAAGAACTTAGCATTCAAGATGTAAAAATAGAAGTATTAGAACATCAAGTATTATCTATTCAAATAGTTTTTTACCATCCAAATTTTGGTAATGAATACGGAATATCTATTATGGCACCAGTAAATTATGTACCAGATATTAATTTACCATTAACTTCTTATACATTATTATATGATGATAATGGTGGAAGTGGATGTAGTGATAAGTCCATTCATAAAATGGAAGATGATTACTGGGGAGAATTATGTACTCCAACAAGAACAAGTTACACATTTTTAGGATGGAATACAAAAGCTGATGGAACTGGTTCAAACTTTACAAATACAGAGAAAGCTACTAAAAATATCACAATACACGCTAAATGGAGAAAAAACAAAGTAAATATTAAATTAAATGCTAATGGTGGGAGTTTAAAAGTAACTGGAAAAGGTTATACAATTGATGCTGATGGTAAGATTAAATATAATGGTTCAGATATTATTCAAAAGATTGATTATGGTTCATCGCTAACATCAGATGGGCTTGTTAACTGGAACAACTCATCTTATCTTTCTTTACAGAAAGAAGGGTATGGTATAGATAGCAATAAAGTTTGGAATACAAAAGATAATGGAACAGGCACAAGCTTCAATCAAACTACAGCATATCCAGCAAGTGACTTTTGTGATGCCAAAGAAGGAGATTGTGAAGTAACTCTTTATGCTAATTGGGGAAAAATACCAACTTGTTCAATCTCTATAACATCACCACCAAGCCCAGTATTCAATGGTTGGTACAAAAAAGATGTATCTTTACAACTTAATAAAAATAATGCAACAACATATGGAATCGGAGAAAGTAGCGGTTTAACAAACAAAACTACAACCTTTACCGCAACGAAACAAGGATCAAACACATACTATGGACACGTTGAAAATGCTTATGGCTCAAATAATTGCTCAATAGATATAAAAATTGATAAAAACCCACCAAAAATTTTATCATATTATAACTATTATAATAATTCAGATGGAACTATAAATTGTGATAATACAGGAAGAGCACATGAAATAAAAAATAACAATAACATCACAAAAAATGACTACTATGATGCTGTATGGTTTCTTTGGACAGATGAAGATAGTGGTCTAAATACAGATGCTGGAAATGCATATTTCAATTGGTATCGTCATGCAAAAGATGGTAAATGGGAAAAATTAAATGATAAGCAAAAAGATTGGCGCTCAGGATTATATGATTCAGATCACAATCAAGGGTATAATAAAGGAACAACATGGACAGTCTATGATATTTTATATTTTACAATGAATGATAGTCCATCACTAAAAACATTGCCAATTAGTTATCATCTATGTGATGCAGTAGGAAACTGTAATGATGGCACCGTAAATTATACAATTATATACCGTAAATTAACATATAATGATAATGGTGGATCCGGCTGTAATGGCAAAGTTAAATACGTTGGTGCAAGATGCAGCGAATCATGGGGAACACTATGTAAACCAAAGAGAAGTGGATATAATTTTAAAGGATGGTATACTGCAAAAAAAGATGGTACTAAAATAACAAGTAGTACAGTACCGGCAAAAAGTTACACCACAGTGTACGCTCGCTGGAAAAAGAAATAATCAACTAGTAAACTAATAGTTTTTCTCTGACTGCCTATAAAGGCTCTTGTTCTGGCCTTACTTAAAAACACTATAACAATTTGCCACTTACCGATTCTAACGCTTGTTTCCTGTGAACGTGTCTATTTTATCTGAGGCTAACTGCTAAATTGACTTATTTTCCTTAAATTGATTTTCTATATATTTAGTTATTAATACTGCATTTTTTCCACTAACATAATTCCCTCAAAATTCTTCCTATCTCTAATCTTTTTTCTTCATAAGATAATTTTCTCATATATTTTGGGACACATACAATATGGTACTTACAATTCCATTTTGTACGTGATAAACTATTTATGTCCTGCAAGGGACACACCTCCTTTGTTTTATTTTGCTAGCGGCAAACTGCAATTTAATTATAACAAAGGAGGATTTCATTATTAAAGACTCATCGCTAAAGCTTAAAAGAACCACCGGACTATCCGGTGGTTTTCTTTCTACAATAAAAAATCTATGAAAAATAGAATTTTTTTATAATTTAAAAATACATTGAAATAAAAACATAAAAATAAATCCAAATAATAAACCAAAAATAGAAATATTTTTACTGCCATAACTTAAAGATTTAGGAAAGAGTTCTTTAACTGATAAATAAATCATTATACCCGCAGTAATACCAAGTAGAAAAGAAAAAAAGAAAAAATTCATAATCTTATATAGAAATAAATAAGCAATAATTCCACCTAATAACTCTGAAAAACCAGATACAAATGTATAAAAAAAAGCTTTTTTATGAGACTTAGTAGAATAATATATAGGTACAGCAATACTAATACCTTCAGGTATATTATGAAGAGCAATAGCTAAACATAAAGTAAAACCCAAATTTAAATTAGTAGACATTGTTATAAAAGATAAAATTCCCTCTGGTATATTATGTAGTATTAAACTAAAAGAGGAAAGAATTCCAAGTTTATATAAATCATTATTATTAGTAAACTTAGATGAAATTTTTTCGATAAGAACAAATAAAATAACTCCTATATTTAAAAACAATAAAACAATAATTATTTTTAAAAAGAAACAATAATTTATATAAGAAAAAGACTCTATAATCAAAGAAAAAATAGAAATAGATAACATAACACCACTTGAAAAAGATAAAGATAATGGAATAATTTTATTCTTATATTTAGAATGCATAAATGAAGGAAACATACCTAATAAAGTTGAAATGCCAGCTAAAAAAGTTATAAAAAAAGATAACAATAAACGATTCATATTAAAATATATTAAAGATAAAAAATAATAGACCAAAATAAAGTAAAAACTGACAAAATAGAAAAAAAATAATAGAATAAAGAACATTGAAAGGAGTCATAAAATGTTTTCAGAATTAAACAATCAGTCAAATTTAAAAGCAAGCGAAGAATTTTTGGAATAGAAAAATGAAAAAGAATAAAACGTTAACCAAAAATCCAAATAATAATAGTTATATTGAAAAAATAAAAGAAATATGCTATAATACGCATCCAAGGAGATGAAATATAATGAAAGAAGAAAATATTATATTATATAATGATATAAAAGAAGATGAATTTTTTTATATGCCAGTAAATATAAATCAATTTAGATATATATTACCAGTAATTAAAACAATTCAAAATATAAAAATAATTCATTTTTATACATGGTATGGTATATATCGTTATTTCACAAATCTACTAGCAAGTAAGAATTCACCAGTTTTAAAAGCAATTGATAGTTCTTATAACAGAATGTTCTTATTTAAAAAAATAAAAGGGCCTTATATCTTAGAGCCTATTACTAATACAATATTTACATTAAGTGGAAATATTATTAATTCAGAAAATGAGGGCTTAGATAAAATAATAATGTATGACACTGCAAAAGAATATATAGATTTTTATGAAAATAATCCAGTAGCAATTAATACTTATAGTAATCAAACATTTTATACAAAAAATGAAAATAATAACCTAAACTTAGAAGACTCAGAAGAGCTAGAAAAAGCAATAGAATACATAGTAGAAAAAGCAAAAGATATATCAAAACAAGAGTATGAAAAACTAAAAAAACCATCTGTAAAAGAATATATAAAATTCATAAAAGATAACAATTAAATAATTATTATTTTTAAAAAAATATGATAAAATCTATATAATTGGAAGTGACTAGTATGAATTATGATTTTGAAATGGAAAAACAAATAAAAGAAATTGATGAAGGAGAAAAATTATTATTACATGCTTGTTGCGCTCCTTGTTCTAGTGCTGTTTTAGAAAGAATAGGAAATTTCTTTGAAATAAGTATTCTGTACTATAATCCAAATATAACAGAAAAAGAAGAGTATGAAAAAAGAATCGTTGAAATAAAAAAACTTATATCAATGATTCATCCTAAATATAAAGTTTCTCTTATAGAAGGAAATTACAATCCAGAAAAATTTTTTGAAATGGCAAAAGGATTAGAAAAAGAACCAGAAAGAGGGAAACGCTGTTATAAATGTTATGAAATGAGATTAGAAGAAACAGCTAAAATAGCAGAAAAACTTGGCTTTAACCATTTTGCAACAACTCTAACTCTATCTCCACATAAAAATAGTAATTGGATTAATGAAATAGGGGAAGAATTAACTAAAAAATATAATACAAACTATTTATATTCAGACTTTAAAAAGAAAAACGGTTATAAAAGAAGTATAGAATTATCAAAAGAATACAACCTATATCGACAAGATTATTGTGGCTGTATATATTCAAAAAGAGGAAATGATTAATCATTTCCTCTTTATTTTTATTATATTCTCTTCATCAATTGCTTGATGAATAGAGGGAACAACATTATTCCCACGAGATATATAAGAATCATATCTCTTATATGTTAAATAATTCGAATAAACAGTAAAAACAAAAGAAGAAAAAAAATCCATATCATGAACAATAAAAGCAAATAAATATAAGTTATTTTGTTTAACATAGTCCATTAACTTTAAAAGTGCATTATTAATAAATTCGTGACTATTATGAACATCTTGAATTTGTATATAACTACTTTCAAAAAATTTATCTTTATAATGATATTTTTTTAATCCATGAAACATAGCATTACTATCACTTAAATCAGTAAGACAAAGACCTAATTTATAATAATCATCTATATTAATTGAAAACTCCCTGCATTTTGAAAATAACCAAATAGTATCTTCTGGATTTGTCTTTTTAGAATGAAATGAAGCCGTATCTACTAAAGCAGATACTAATATAAGAATAATATCATCTCTATCTAATAAATTCTCAAACATTTTACCAATAATACAACTAGTAGAAGAAGAAAAAGAATTAATATAAAACTCATTATCCGTAACAAATTTATTATCTGGATGATGATCAATTATCATATATGGCATTCTAGGAAGAACTCTATCATGATGATCAACTAAAATATAATTTACATTATCTTCAGGAATTGATGATTGAAAAGAAGAAGCATCAATACCTAAATAATTTAAAACATCTAAAGTATCACTTTCAATATTTTTATCAGGAATAATAAAAGAAGAAGAATACCCCTTCTTTTTCATTAATCTGTCCAAGAGAATACCACTTAATATACTATCAACATCTGGATTATCATGTCCAATAATTATAAAATCTTTCATATAATTCACCGAAAATATAGTAACAAAAGAAGTATAAAAAGTAAAGAAAAATAAAATATTAAAAAATAATAATAGACAAAAAAACACTAATGTGATAATGTAAAAAAAGTGGATAAGAAACATTAAACCACATATTAATAAAAAAATAGGGAGACGGTTATATGAAAATAGAAAATTTATATTACGCAACATGCAGAGTATCATCAAATATTTTAAAAGAATATTATAAAAAAAATAATATCATAATAAAACCAATACCTGAATATTATGAATATATAACTATTGTATACAAAAATGATAATAATGAATTTATAAATGTTTATTCAGATAATGCATGGGATAAATATTTAGAAATACTAGGAATTCATAATGATAACTATCCAAGATATAATAGAAAATGTTTTGATATTTCAGACATATTTAAAAAAATATCTCTTAATGATAATATTGATTACATAGTAGAAAAAAATTCAATACTTGAACTAAAAAGAAACATAAATCCTAATAGTAAAGGAGCAACAGAAAGAATGTTTGACTATTGGATAGATGATTATATAAAATTTATAAAAGGTGCTAAAGAAAATGAAAATGCAAAAAAAATAGATTCATCAAAAAGAAAGTACATTACTTTAGAAAAAAAGAAATAAACTGCTAAAAATAATTAGTAGTTTTTTCATATAGTACTCATAAAATAATGAAAAGTATTAGCAAATTATTTACTAATTGAATAGATTATATTATAATCAAAAATAAGAGGGAAGTGTAAATAATATGAAATATTATTGTATAGGTATAAAAGGAACAGGAATGTCAACTCTAGCTCAAATATTACATGACTTAGGTCACGAAGTATCAGGATATGATGATGCAGTAGGCTATAAATTTACCCAAAAAGGATTAGATGAAAGAAATATACCAATATACTATGATCAAACTCATCCAATAGATAAAGATACCATTGTAACCTATAGTGTAGCATTTAGTGAAGATCATAAAGAATTGCAAAGAGTTAAAAATCTAGGATTAAAAATAATGAAATATAATGAACTAATGGGAAATGTCATAAATATGTTTCGCTCCATTGGTGTTAGTGGAACACATGGAAAAACAACAACCTCATCAATTATTAAACATATTTTAGAAGAAACAATAGGATGCAATTACTTTATAGGGGCAGGAGATGGATTTGTTAGTGCAAAAAATGACTATTTTGTAGTAGAATCAGACGAATTTAATAGGCATTTCACAGCCTATCATCCAATGTATTCTGTAATAACAAACATAGAAGAAGAACATATGGAATGTTATAAAGATATAGATGATATCAGAAATACTTTTCAGATATTCGCCAATCAAACATCAAGATTAGTAGTTTTAAATGGAGATAACCAAGAAGTAAGAAAACTAGAAATTAAACCTAAAAAAATATACTTTGGATTTAACTTTAATAATGATGCAGTAATAAAAAACTTAAAACTAACAGAAGAAGGGTCTAGATTTGACTTATTTATAGATGAAGAATTATATGGAAGTTTTGAAGTGCCATTATATGGAAAACATATGGTACTAGATGCCACAGCAGCAATATTAATATGTAGAGAAATAGAAATCCCTAAAGAAAAAATCTATGAAAATCTTAAAACATTCAAAAATGCTACTAGAAGATTTGCTATTGAAAAAATAAATAAAACAATTATCATAGATGATTATGCTCATCATCCATCAGAAATAAAAGCTACATTAGAAGCATGCAAACAAAAATACCCAAATAAAAGAATAGTTGCCATATTTAAGCCTAATACATACTCTAGAACAAAAGACTTTACAGAAGACTTTATTTCTGCCCTTAAAACAGCAGATAGAGTATTACTAACAGAAATAGATTGTAATAGAGAAAAACAAGAAGACTACCCTGGAATAACCTCACATATTATCACCGATAAAATAGAAGGTGCAGAAATTATAGATGAAGATCATATTGATTTATTAGATGATGAAGAAGACTCAGTGATATGTTTTATGAGTTGTGCATATGTAGATAAATTAATTAATAAATTAAAAGAACGAAGAATAGAGCAAGCAAAAAAAGATGAATAATCATCTTTTTTTTATATATGAATATGAATCATTATTATAACCATTAATAAAATCTTGATATCCTAAAACCAAGCTAGAATCACAAGTAATAAAATCAATATTTAAAGATAAATAAAACTCTAAGTTTTCAATATGATTTGAATGTTCCCCACAAATATTAATAGGAATATTATTTTTTCTTTTTATACGATGTACTATTTTTTTAATATACTTTTTTGCATCATCATTTAATAAAGAAAAATCTATATCATATATACTTCTCTTCTTATTTAGAACGCTTTCCGTTAAATCATTTGTTCCAATCGATATAAAATCGGCACTCTCAGAAATAGTATCAGAAATTATAGCAGATTCAACATTTTCTATCATAGCACCAATCTTAATATTATTAAAATGTTCCTCTTCAGCAACATCTAGAATTCTATTTTTAATATCCAAAAAACTAGACAAATTATCAAAATAAGGAACTAATATATAAGCCGTCTTATTAATATTTGCTGAAGCTTTAATAATACCTCGAATTTCACTATATAGTAACTCTCTAAAACTAGATAAAGCATCTGCCCCTCGATATAAAAGCAAATCTATATCAGATATTTGAGAATGAGAAATTTTAGCTAAATCATCTACTTTAATATCCGTTAAACGAATAATAACAGGCTTATTCGTATAAAAAGAGTAAATTTGTGAAATATTTTCAAAAATAACATCTTCTATTCTAGAAAATATAACATCATCTTCAGAATAATCACTTTCATAATTAATAGTCTTAATTAAAAAAGAAACTATATCCGGATATCTTTCAAGAATAGACTCATCTCGAACTAAACCGATTCCTAATGAACTATCATTATCTAAATTATCAATCAATGAACCAATATCAGAAAAAGAACTCATCACTCCAATTTTATTATTATACAAATCTTCTTGATTATCAGTATATGCCAGATCCAAATCCCTCTCATGATACTTATCAAGAGACTGTTCTAAATTAATAACTCTTTGTTCACCAAACCTAGTCCTTTCTATATGAACCAGAGAAGCATCAATCACTTCATCAATAATAGCCTCCCTAATATCAGTATATAGAATTGAATCCGGATTAGAATTAATGTTAATAAGTTTTACTCTTCGCTTATTAGATTCAAAATGAATACATGCAGTACTAACTTTAGAGCAATCTAAAATAGGTGGCTCACTAAAAGGGAAAGGAAAGCGTTCAATATACATACCACTATAATTCCCACTAACAGCAACATTATTATCAAATTCATAAATTTTTCTTCGAAAGCATACCCATTGTTTATTTTTTAACTCCTCAGGCGCATTATTCAAAAAAGCTTCTCTTGCAGACATTTCATTATTAATAACCTTTAAAATATCCTCTCTCTTAAAACCTAAAAATTCAATAAAATCAATAAATGAATTAACCTGTTCATCATAAGTTAACTTATCAAATTCAAAATTATGACTTAACTTCCCAGTTTTAGGATTTTGATATAAACCATAAAAAGAAGAATTATATTTTCCAGTAGTAGTTTGAATGAAAAGAGCACTTTTAGGATTTTGATGATTATTATCAAAACCTCTCATAACAACTAAAGAAACTAGTGCATCAACATTTGAATGATTATCAAAGAAAACATCACCATAAACACCACCATCTTTAAATATTTTTCCATAATAAAGTCCATGTCCAGTATAAAATTCAAAATATGGCAAACAAGGTAATAAAGTAAAATCTCTTTTATGCAAATCATAAGCAAACTGAATTAATCTTCCAATCTCCTTATTATCACGAAAATCTTTATATGTCATAACATCCTCCAATTAGTTTTTATAATAACAAATAAAATTAAAAAAAACAAGTTTAAAAAAGAAGACAATTTCCTTGCATTATTATCAAAATAACTATAAAATGGTAATGGGGAGTGTATGGTATGAAAAAAAATTCATTTAAAAAGAATATCATAAAAGGGTTTACATATAAAGAAGAGCTACAAGAAGAATTAAGAAATAATAGTATAGTCTTATCCTTTGCAATTTCAATAATTATAATTGGTATAATATCAATTTTTTATCAAAATAATTCAACATTATTAGTTGGTATAGCAATATCATCTCTATTATTAACATTAATTCAATGTTTCAGTAATGGAAATACAATGTTAAATATCCTACCAGTATTTACATTACTAATATTTGGTTTTTTCCAAAAATCAGTTGAATCAATCCCAATAATTAATATATTATTAAGAGAACAGTTAAGAAATTTTATTATCTTTTTATCATTTAGTTTAACATTTTTAACTCAAGCTTATAAAAATATAATATTTAGACATGATTTAAAAGAAATAAATGTAAAATACAATGAAGAAAAAAATAAAATGATATATAATGAACTTGATATAATTAAAATAGTAAAAGATAAAACTATGAAAATAAAAAAAGTAGCTCAAGAAAAAAATATGACAAATGAAGCATTTAATCGTTCCATGAAAGATTTATTAGACTATGTAGAAGATGAAACTTTTAAAAGTAATGTAAAATCAACATTAATAACAAAAGGTAGTGAAGATAAGAAAGTAACTTTCAATATAGAAGAAGTAGAGGAATCAATTATACTAAATAGTAACCTAGTAAGAAACCGTTCAATAAATGCTAATAATATAGAAGAAGATTTATAAAAAAATAAAGAAAGACTTGTATTTGTCTTTTTTTTATGATAAATTAATATTGCTTAGAGACATGGCCTGTTGGTGAAGAGGCTTAACACATTACCCTCTCAAGGTAACATTCACGGATTCGAATTCCGTACAGGCTACCATATAAATAATAAATCGTTAAATTTTTAACGATTTTTTTGTATAGAAAAAAAATAATAGAACATAATAAATACAGGAGGGAAAAAATATGACACAAAAAGAATTATTATATTTAGAAGATGCATACAATCATGAACAAAATATAATAGAAGTATTAAACTATTCAACAGAAATAATTGAAAATGAAGACTTAGAAGACTTCTTAGAAAATGAAATAAGAACACATGAAAATATGAAAAATAATATTAAAAAGAAATTGGAGGAATGTAAAAATGAATGATTCAATAATTTTTAATAACTATTTACTATTACTGAAAAGTACAGTAGAAGTATACGTTCATGGAACACTAGAAAGTTCTAATATTGACATAGGAAATCTATTAAAAGAAAATTTGAATAAAACCTTAGAAATGCAACAAACGACATATCAAGAAATGGTAGATAATAACTGGTATAAAATAGAAAATGTAAAAACAAGTGCCATAGAAAAAGTAATAAACAAAATAAATAAAGAATAAAAGAGATATTAGAAAAAATATCTCTTTTTCATATAAGCACTATTGAAAAAAAAACAATAATGTTATAAAATCTTATTAGAATAAAAAATGGGAAGGGTGAAAAAATGAATAATGATTTAAACAACATGGCAGGGGTAAAAATTTCTCCACCAAACGAAAATCCAATAAATGCATCTCACCAACAAACAACTGCATCAGTACCAGTACAACAACCAACACCAATTCAGCCCATTCCAACACAAATGCCAAATCAAA
>CAMOWA010000001.1 GCA_946628005.1 uncultured Caryophanales bacterium | reverse complement strand
ATAGAAAATATACTAAAACTAAAGGCGTATTTCCTAATGATTCTGCTTTATTAAATAAGAATAAATTGTTTATGATTCCAATTATAAAATGTGCTAGGTGAAGAACAATAAGCGTTATACAAATTATTTCTATATTTTTAAAACATAATGTAAATGATAAAACAATACTTAAGTAAAATAGTATTTGTAGTATCTTATTTAAAAACAAACACCTTTCATAATCATTATTTACATCATTGATATATTTTTTCTTTTTCATTTTATTTCTCCGGAAATATTTCTTTAATTTTTTGTTCAGCAGAATATGGCATACCTCTTTTTTCTAAGTCTAGAGCTTCTTTAATTTTTTCTATTGCAGTAGTCAATCGTTTTGATTCCGTTGTCGGAAAATAGTATGCTTTATTTAAAGAATCAAATGCATTTAATAAGTAATCAGTATATGAAGTATTAAAAATATATGAATATTTTAATTCAGATACTAATTTACTTTCTAGATTATAAGATGAATATCCTCTATAATTAAGGCTTATGTTCCAGTGCTTCATCAATCTAATTACAGGTTTTAAAATAAATTTACAATTCTTGTTTGCTTCTCTTAATGATGAATTAATATCATTAGGATTTGTTCCTAGCCATCCTCCTTTACCATCGTGAATATAATAAAACATGTAGCTTTTATAGGCTGGAACAAGTTCAAATTTTATATGATTTAATTCAAGTACAATAGTGGGTGAATCTTGATATATTTCTGAACGACTATAATATGCTTCAGCAAAATTTTTTAATCTAGTTAAGAAAGTTTGAGGAGTATAATTATTAGCATTATCGAATACAATCATATAGTCAATATCTGATTCGTTATCATATTTTCTAGGCAATATTGTTCCTCTAGTAGAAGAACCAAATTGAAAATGTTCTAGAACATTACTTCCAAAGTACTCTTTTAAATTTCTTTCTAAATAATTAATAGATTTGCTGATACTTTCTTTTTCTGAATCTGAAAGTATTAAACTTGATCCTAAATTTTCCAAATAAGAATTAACTGACATTTAATATCCTCCTTAAAATATAACTTGTCTTATATTCTACCATACATTTGTTTTATTTTAATAGTTTTTTATCATATTTTAATTCTTATTTAAATATGCAAATGTTCGATTGACACATGTATATTTATATGCTACATTGTGCTTAGGAACATTTAGTTGTTGGATGTCTACCTTCTTATCTTCTAGAAGAAAGGAGGTTTGATAAAATGAAAACTAAAACTTTTATCATAAAAGTTTTAAAGCTCATCTCTATCATTTTATTCCTTTTAATCATTTTGATTATAGTAATAAAAAAAGGCATCTAATCTTCATAGATTAAATGTCTGCACATTAATTGGGTAGACATTCAACTAGCGAAACTGAATGTTCCCATTTTTATTTTATGCAAGTTTTCTTGCTACATACATAATAGCATAAAAAGGACTTTTTTACAAGTCCTTTTGCATTTCCACTGGGGCCTCAATTTAACGTGTTTACGAAAAAACGGCACAAATCTATGAATTGAGAATGACTCAATTACTTGAATAATATATAACATATTATTTTGACATTTGTAAATATATATTTACAAAAGATTAATCATTTTATCAATTTGAAATTAAACACTCAGAATCTTACGACAGTCTAATTTTCGCTTTTAAAAATCAATATTATATAGAAATAATTGACTTTCATATATAAATATATATAATTAAGATAGAATAGAAAAAGATTGGATGTGTAAATTATGAAAAAATTATTATTACCAATTTTATTATTCATGATGTTTATACCATTTTATGTTAACGCTGAAACTTGTGATACAGATAAAATTACTATCAGTTCAATCACAGTAGAAAACAAGTCGGATAATGTAAACGAACTTGATAAAGCAACTGCAAATGGTAAAAATATAAATCTAAATCTATCTATGTCTGAAGTTGGAGATAATATAGAATATAAGATTTTAATAAAAAATGATTCTAATGAAGATTATGAACTTAATAAAACAAATAATAATTTGAATTCTGATTATATTAATTATTCTTTTGAAACATATGATAATTCTAATATTGTTAAAGCTCATTCTTCTAAGAATGTAACACTTAGAGTGGAATATAAAACAGAAGTCCCAAAAGATAAGTTTGATGGTGAATCATATAATGATAATAAAATCATGACAATTCAACTATTTAATGATAATACAATCAATGTACCTAATACATTTAAAAATCCTAATACCGGTAACCCTGCTTTTTATTTAATTATATTATTAGTATTAATTAGTGGAATGTTATTTATAATTCTAAAAAATACAAAATATTCCAAATTTCTAATTTTAATTATTGGGATAACAATACCAATGAGTGTTTATGCGGTATGTAACGTTCCATTTTCACTAAATATCAATGTTAAAATATCATTAGAAAAAGGAATAGATTCATGTGAAAACTGCGTTTACGCTTACACAACTGATATTTGGAATTATGGTGAGAACGGAACTATTCTTGCAGATAATCAATACAAAAAAGATTATAGAGAAGTTATATCGGAAAGTAATAAGCCATACTTTTTAGGATTGGTACTAGACAAAAATAAACGAATTAAAAAGGCATATGCATGTGGAATAATACATGATACACCATTTTGTTTAGAAGGTAGCAAATCAGATGAATATGGTGGGAATTTAGAAACTAGATTAAAAACTTATAATATTAATAAACAATTTCTACTATCCACATATGTAAGTGATGATGAATGCGACATAAGTTCTAATGGTAATGACATTGATTGTTACAGTTTTAATGGAGAAATTGATGCATATGCATATGATGACGGAGGAGTTGGTACTTATAGTTCATTAACTAAAGGTAGTTGTGACATTAGTTTCTTTGATTATTTAGGTTGTTATGTTTATCCATAATAATATTGGAAGCAGATCACATTACTCCATGGCATGAAGGTGGTAAAACAACTCCTGAGAATTGCCAAATGTTATGTAGAGAATGTAATAGAAGAAAATCAGGAATTTAAATTTTACATATAAAAAGATGAATTTGGGTTTACCATTTTCATCTTTTTGTTTTATCGTTCTTTATCAATTTTATTCTTTGCTCTTTTTTTTAAGTCGTTCATGATAGGTTCACTCCATTCAGTATATGGCTCTGGTCCTGCTAATAAAGTATTAGTTTCTGGATCTAGTTTAATATACTTCATAATCTTTAGTTCTAACATTACATCCTTAATTGTTTCCACATCATCTGTGCAATACTTTTGAACATCTTGAGGAGTTATTTCATCATTGAATAAAACAATACTCAAAAAGCTTTAGCATTTAATGATAAATTCTTATAAGTTAAATATTTCATAATTAACTTATACATGTCATATTTTTTCATTTTAATTATTCTCTTGTCCTTTCGTTTTCCTTAGGTCTTTCTATCTTGAATAGACCCATATTTTCTAATTTGTCGAAAAAGGATTTAGGAATAATCTTATTAATTACTTCAGTTAATAACATTGTTTTAATTTTATAAATCTTATCTTTTAGGACAGACATCCATTCTTTTAAACTCAAGTTTTCTTTCTTTAGAGCAGAGTTAGATTCTACTAAACTCTTATTGCTTTCATCTAAATCTTTAATCTTATTATCTTTTTCTTCTAGTTGTTCTTTATAATATCTAACTTCTTTTTTATGATTAACTAAGTCTTCTTTATATTCATTAACTATATTAGTTATTTCATTAGTATTAAGAATATTTTTAGTGCTTTTTCTAGAATCTACAATATAGTCATTAATCTTTTCTATAGCTTCTTTTGAGATAGTGAAGTTGTTTTTATTTAATGTTTGTTGTTTTAGATTATTAACTAATTCATAAACTTCTTCAGATTTTTCATTTAGTTTTTCTGCGTCATCATTTAATTTTTGTAGTGATTCTTGACTCTTTTGAATATTTCTTGTTGATTGTCTATAATGAGCCATATCATTTACATTAATATCTTCATTTCTTCCTTCTTGTTTTAGTTTTAGGGTATAATCTCCTTCGTACATTTCATTAAATTCTTTGATACATTTTTCTCTCATAGTATCTTGAATTTTTAATAATGAATCTTTAGTAAAGACAGTTGCTTTACCAACTTGAAGAGACATACCATTCTTTTTACCTTCTTTAAAAGGGACACCCATAATATGCATATGAGGAGAAGATTCATCATAATGAATTACTGCATTAGATATTCTAAAGTTAGGTAATAATTCTTCTAAATCTTTAATTTGATTTTTAAAAACTTGAGTCATTTTTCTTTTGTCTTCAAGTGAGATAGTATTCCAAAAATACATATCTCCAATCTCTAAAATGATAGGAACTGCAAGATCATGTTTGTTATCATCGGCAATGTGTTTGAAGTAATTGTTAATCATTCTGCCTTTTCTATTTTGAGTAGAGTTGAACTCAATACGAGCTTCTTCAAACAAATCTAAGTAAGTATTTTTTACATCTTCAACCAAATTATTTGTGCCAACAATGACTTCAATTTGTTCAGAATTGTTTTCATATTTTCTTAAATTGTGTTTATCAGCTTTAGTAAGTTGAGCCTGATTTTGAATCGCATTATTGGTTTGAGATTTGCTTTCATACTTACTATTTTTTGCTAATTGTTTACCTCGTAATGACTTATTTTTATCAACTCCAACGTGGAATGAATAACTAAGTTCCATATATTTCCTCCTTCCATTTTAGAGTTTTCTTGTGTTGAAAGGATTAGACAATTTTGATTATGTCAAAATATCTAACTCCCTATACATTTTGACAATCCCTAAAGTCTCATCAAAATGTGGGAGCTAAGACTAGTCGCCTTAGAATTCACTAATGACTTCTTCGTAATAGAGAATCCTTTCTAAAACTTCATCAGTCATTTTTGAAATTGCTATCGCCACTTTCATTTCTTACGAAACAAAACGTGCCACGCAATTTATCTACTCAATTGTTTTCCAATTGGAGTAGACCACTGCAATTTTGTATTTGCCATCAAAATTGCCTTGTTCATCGTAATGAACAATCGGTATCATTTTAAATATAGTTTTATCTTCAATACCTTCTTGATGAATCTCATATACATCTGTTTCCATAATGTCGTATTCTCCATCTAATAAGGTATATCCAATTTCATCTTGCTTTTCTATTTCATTTTTATACTTTTCAAATTCTTCTGGAGTAATTGCCATATTAGATCTAATAACTTCTTCTTTACCTTTAATCTTTACTCTTTGAGAAAATTCTAAAAGACCATTTATTAATAAGTTCTTTGCTCTCATTCTAGTAAAGTCTTTTAGTTTAATATCTTTAATAACTAAACCATCGACTGAATTGTCCTTTTTCTCAATAGTAATAGACTCAATATACCTGTTAACAAAGTATTGCTTATCAGTATCATCTTTTTGTTTCCATTCATTAAGTAAGAACTGTGTATTTTTAAAATCGTTTAGTGGATGTGAACTTTTATCTCTATTAATCATTACTTCTTCAATAGAGAATTGTTTACCTGAATCAACTTCAATTTGTTTTTCTTGTTCAGCTCTTAAATGTGTGAGTTTCTCATTAATTACTTTAATTGATTCATCTAAATCTTCTAATTCAATAACTCCAGTAGTATATGCAGTTTTAATTCTTTCTCTTTGCTTTGATAAATCTGCAATTTCTTTTGATAAATCGCTTACAGCAGGCTTTTTACTATTCTTTGCAAATATTGGTAAAAAATAATTATTATATTCTTCATCTATTCTTAATAGGTTAGTAAGAATTTGAACAAATCTTTTTTCAACTTTAGCTTCATTTAAACTGTACCTACAAAATTCACAATTATAGTACATATATTTACCATCATGTGCTCCCGAACCTTTACACTTCATTATTCTGCCACAATGAGGGCATAGTAATTTTTGAAAGAAGATATAAGTTCTATTTCTTGAGTAAGTTCTTTGGTTTTTAACTTTTTGATCCTGACATTCATCCCAAATGTATCTTGGAATAATAGGGTCAACTACATCTACATAGATTATTGATTCTCTAGTTTTATCAGCTTTGTATTGTTCGTAATCTCCTTTATAGATTTTGTTGTCTATTATTTTTTCTACATTACCATCGCTCCAATTAGTTCTTCCTAATATTGCATTATCATTTAAATAGTTAGCCACTTTTTGAAAGCTTAATCCATTTCGATATAAGTCAAAGATTTTTTCTACTACCCAACTAGTAGAGTGGTCGATAACTAGTTTCTTATTAACATGTTTGTATCCGAATGGTGGTTTTCCAGGAAAGTGTCCTTGTTTAATTGCACCAACTAATCCGAACTTTGTTCTTTCAGAAACTATTTCAATTTCAAGTTGTGATAAGACAGTTAACATTCTTACGAAGAATCTACCATTAGCAGTAGAAGTGTTTACATCATCTCTATCACAAATTAGATAACACTTATTTGCTTCTAGTTCTGATATTAATTCTTCTAAGTCTCTAACCGAACGAGTAACTCTATCAAGTTTATAAGCAACAATGGCATTTATCTTTTTATCTCTCATGTCTTTTAACATTTGTTGAAACTCAGGTCGATGTTCCATATCCTTTGCAGATATTCCAGCATCTTTATAAACTCTATAGATTTTATAACCTTTGTAATCGCATAATGCTTTAAGCTTTTCTTCTTGTTCACCTAAACTAAAACCTTCTCGAGCTTGATCTTCTGTAGAAACTCTAATATAGATTCCTGCTACTATATCTTTTCTTTCTTCATCCATAAACATAACTCCTTTCTTACTAAAAAAAGAGAGTCAAAAGTATTCTACGAGCAAATACTTCTAACTCTCATTTGTTTATCATTATAAATTTTTTCCAATATTCTTTTTCTTTGTTTCTTCATTGATGTACCTCCATTTCTAGAGAATACCTCTTTCATTGGTTATTTATAATAATCATTTTGCAAATGAAAGTCAATAGTATTAACCCAAGTATGCTTGTTTTAGTTGAGAGCTTAATTCCGAAAAAGGGAATTGGTTCTCATAAGAATTGATAAAAAAGTAATCTTTACCATTTAGAAATAGAAAAACATTATTGTTAATTTCTATCTTGTGTGGTTCTAGATAAGCCATATTAGTCGGTTCTAGCCTAATTAAAGCTCCTTTCTGCACCTTTACCTTAATAGATGCATATTTGACTGCCCAATTTATTTTCTTTTCTAAATCGGGGCTTAAATTGATTTCTTGTCTGATTTCATTAATCATAATCGTCTCATTCCTTTCTTAAACACAAAAAAACTCAATTTTAGCAATTGAGTCTATCTGTAAGTCGAAAAATTTCGACGATTTTCATAAATGGGGCGTCGTATGAGAATCGAACTCATGCATACTGGTGCCACAAACCAGCGTGTTAACCACTTCACCAACGGCGCCATTTCAAAATACATCCTTATTCTAGCAAATAATAGACATTTTGACAAGCTATTTTTAAAAAAAATCTAGAATATAGGTATTTATCCATACAGTTATTCGTCTATAGAATAAATTAAAATGAAGGGAGACATTATGAATAACTATCAATTTTATAATTATGATTGGTACTCTAACAGAGGCCAAAATAATTACTTTGTTTCAACAAGAAATAGTCAAGATAATTTATTTGATCCAAAAGACGGGTTTGAAAAAGGCAATATGTTTATGAGTTTATATAATCAATATAAGAATTACCAACCAGCTAATTTAAAGCCCAGAAATGAACAAGAAAAATTACTATTTAATATTCAATCAATATCTTTTGCAGCTCATGATATAAATCTATATTTAGATACTCATCCTAATAATCAAAGCCTTTTAATGCTTTATAAAGACTATATTCAAAAAAAAGAAGAATTAATGATGGAATATGAAAAAAAATATGGGCCATTGACAACTATGAGTGAAGAAATAGGAAATAATCAATTTAACTGGATAAAATCACCATGGCCATGGGAGGAATATAATGTATAAATATGTAAAGAAATTACAATATCCAATAAACATAAAAAAGAAAGATCTTAGAATGGCAAAATACTTAGTAACACAGTATGGTGGAGCAAACGGAGAATTAGGTGCAGCACTTCGATATTTAAATCAAAGATTAACTATGCCAGACGAAAAAGGAAAAGCTCTTTTAAATGATATTGGAACAGAAGAGCTAGGACATGTAGAAATGCTTGAAACAATGATATATCAACTTATGAAAGATGCAACTTTAGAAGAAATAAAAGAAGCCGGACTTGATTCACATTATGCAGAACATGCAAAAGCATTATTTCCAACCGACGCAAACGGAGTACCTTTTACAACTGCTTACTTTGGTACAACTGGAGATCCATTAGCAGACTTATCAGAGGATATGGCAGCAGAACAAAAAGCAAGAGCCGTATATGAAAACTTAATAGATTTAACAGATGATAATGATGTAATTGGACCTCTTTTATGGTTAAGGCAAAGAGAAATAGTCCATTATGAAAGATTTAAAGAATTATTTGAAGAGTATGAAAAAAAATATAATAATCAAAAACAAATTCTTTTTAATAATAATGCAAATGATATTATAGTAAACAATTTAGATTTTAATAATTATGAAAATATGTTGTTAAGATAAAAAATAAAATAAAGATTTTGAAAATATCAAACTCTTTATTTTTTAATTGCATAAAAAAACTTGAATAATCATCCATAATTCAATATAATAAAAATAAGAATAGTGAGGGAAATTATGGATAACAAAAAAGGAAATATAATAATTATAATTCTTATTTTATTGGTACTAGGTTTAGGGGGCTTTATAGTATATGATAAACTAATAGATAAACCAGAAGAGAAAAACGAAAAATTAACAAAAATAAATGATGTGGAAATAAATTTAAATGCTTTATATAATATTCGAGATAAGATGCAATTATTAGATTATGCATTTGATAATCCCCAATCTCCATATTTTGGAACACTAAATAATATAAAAAAAATTGAAGCATCTAAAATAGATATTGGATTAGCCTTATACTTAAGTTTATTGCCTGAAATGAAAGTAAATAAGATATTAGCATATGTACCAGAAGAAATTATTAAGAATAATTTTAAAAAATTATTTAATGATCAATTAACATACAATGTTTCAGCTATTAATGCCAATGATTTTTATGCTTTTGACTATAATCAGTCAACAGGACTATATGCTTATTATACGAATCTTTCCTTTGATAGAAATTTAGCTAAATATATATCACTAAATGAAAAAACTGAAATTAAAAGTGATGAGATAATTGTTACACAAAAAAAAGTATTTATTGAGTATACAAATATATCACCTAAATCTTTAGCAAATTCTGTTAATTTGTATTTTGACAATTCAAAATCAAAAAATATAGGTAAATTAACTCTAAAAAATGGTATAATAAGTGAAAAAGAACTTTTATCTAAATTTGGTTCTAAATTGAAAACATATCAATATACATTTAAAGAAAAGAATGAAACAGAGTATTATTTACAAAAAATAGAAACAATAAAATAATGTAAAAGTGGTGGATAACATATGAAAATAACAATTGATGGATTAAAAATAAATTATATTCAATATGGTGAAGGAAAAGATATTATATTGTTGCATGGATGGGGACAAAATATAGAAATGATGAAACCGATTGGAGATAATCTTTGCAATGATTTTAAGATTACAATATTAGATTTTCCAGGATTTGGAGAAAGTGAAGAACCAAAAGAAAAATGGAATATTGAAAAGTATTCATTATTATTAGAAAAGTTTATTAAGAAATTAAATATAAAAAAACCTATAGTAATGGGACATTCATTTGGTGGTAGAGTAGGAATTCATTACTCATCTAAAAATCCTATCGAAAAACTAGTTTTATTTGGTAGTCCATGTATAAGAATAAAAGAAAATTTATCATTAAGTGTTAAAATTTTGAAATTTTTAAAAAGACTTCCTGGACTGAATTCTTTTGGAGAATACATGAAAAAGTATATCGGATCTAGAGATTATAAAGCGGCTAGTCCTATCATGAGACAAACATTAGTAGAAGTAGTAAATGAAGACTTGTCAAAATATGCTAGAGAAATTGAAGAACCAACCTTATTAATATGGGGAAATAATGATACAGAAGCTCCTCTAAAAGATGCCCAAGAATTAGAAAAAATCATGATAGATGCAGCTCTTATTGTATTACCTGGAACACATTATGCATATCTTGAAAATTTATCACAAATAATAGCAATTTTAAATAGTTTTTTAAAGGAGGAATAAAATGATACTTGCATTATTTATTTTTATAATATCTTTTATATTTGTAAATAAATATAAAACAAAAAGATATCTTCATATGTTACAACAAAATCTATATAACGAAAATAATCGTTACTTAAAGTGGTTAAAAAAGAACATAAAAACATTTTTAGATTATGAATTAATATCAATAGCCATATCTTTAATTGGGATATTTGTAATTTATGATTTAAAAATAATTTCAATAATTGGAGTTATTATTATATCAATAATAAATATAATATTAGGTATAAAATGGAAAAATAATATTAAAAATGATCAGAATAAAAAGAAACTAGTCATTACAGCAAGAATAAAAAGATTGATTACAACAATATCCATTTTATTTATTATACCTTTTATTTTTCTAGGATTACATATTAATTCTGACAAAGAAATATGGATTATATTATGTATAATAAGTATTATGACTTATTTAAATAGTATAGTTGTATTCATTGCTAAAATTATTAATACTCCGATTGAAAAAGGTGTATATATCTATTATAAAACCAAGGCCCAAAATAAACTTAAGAGTATGCCAAATTTAAAAATAATAGGTATTACCGGTAGTTATGGCAAAACTAGTAGTAAAAATATATTAGGAGATATATTAAATATAAAATATAATGCTCTTCCAACACCTAGAAATTTAAATACATATAATGGATTAATAATGACAATTAATAATAATATGGACAAATTCACTGATATTTTTATAGCTGAAATGGGAGCTTATGTAAAAGGAGAAATTGCAGGACTATGTAAACTTGTTAAACCAAAGTATGGAATATTAACCACAATTGGAACTGCTCATTTAGAAAGTTTTGGAAGTGAAGAAAATATAGTACAAGGAAAATTTGAATTGATTGAATCATTGCCACATGATGGATTTGCTATATTGAATGCTGATGATCCAAAACAAGTAAGCTATAAATTAAAAAATAAAGTTAGAGTAATTTGGATTGGTATAAATTCTGAAAATGTGGATGTACGAGCGACAAATATTAAATGTTCAAACAAAGGAACAACATTTGACATAACTTTTAAAAATGACAAAAATAAGTATTCTTTTGAAACAAAACTATTAGGAAATCACAATGTATATAATATTTTAAGTGGAATAGCTTGTGGAAGAGAATTTGGTATTGAAATAGAAGATTTAATACAAGCGGTTAAAAATGTTAGACCGGTAGAACATCGACTAGAATTAAAAAAATTAAACAATTTTTATATGATAGATGATGCATATAATTCTAATCCAGTAGGGGCAAAGAACGCCGTTCAAGTGCTTGGAATGATGCCAGGGATGAAAATAGTCGTTACCCCAGGAATGATTGAATTAGGGAGCAAAGAAGATGAATATAATAAAACTTTCGGAGAACAAATAGCCGAAGTAGCCGACTATGCAATTTTAATAGGCGAACAAAAAACAAAACCAATAAAAGAGGGGTTATTAGTAAAGGGATTTGATAAGGAAAAAATAATAGTATTTAATGACGTAAGAGAAGCATATCCTTTTATTGGGAATTTAGCAAATAACAGTGATGTATTTGCATTATTTGAAAATGATTTACCAGACACATATAACGAAAAATAGGAGAGTGAATATATATGAAAATTAGAGTAGGGGTTATTTTTGGTGGAGAAACAGTTGAGCATGAAGTAAGCATAATTTCCGCTATACAAGCAATGAATAAAATGGATGAAGAAAAATATGATATTATTCCAATCTATATAACAAAAGATAGAGAGTGGTATACTGGAGATATGTTAAAAGACATAGAAGTATATCAAGACTTCGACTTAATAAAAAAATACAGTGATAATGTAGTTCTTTATTACAAAAATGGAAGTTATGTTTTACAAAAGAAGAAAGGTTTATTCAAAAATATTGTAAAAGAAATTGATATTGCTTTTCCAATTACTCATGGAACAAATGTAGAAGATGGAGTTTTACAAGGGTATTTACAAACAATTGGAATTCCATATGTTGGACCTAACGTTTATGCAGGTGTAGTTGGTCAGGATAAAGCATTTATGAAAGATGTATGGAAAAGTGCTAATCTACCAATTACGAATTACATTTGGTTTTATGATATAGATTATAAACAGAATGAAGAAGAAATATTAGAAAAAGCAAAGAAAATGAAATTTCCGTTAATCGTTAAGCCAGCAACCACTGGATCGAGTGTAGGAATAAGTGTATGCCAAAATGAGCAACAACTTAAAGATGGAATTGATGAAGCAATTCAGTATGATAGTAAAATAATAATTGAAGAAGTAGTTGAAAAATTAAAAGAAGTAAACATTGCAGTAATAGGTAATTATGAAAACCAGAAAGTTAGTGAAATAGAAGAAGTATTATCCGCAAATAAATTTTTAACATATACTGATAAATATATAGGAAATGGAAAAAATGGAAAAATTAAAGGAGCAACAAAAGCAGCAACAAAATCTACTTCCAAAGGAATGGCATCAGCAAATAGAAAAATACCAGCAGAAATAGATGAGAAAATGCGAAAAGAAATAGAAGATATTGCAATGAAAGCCTTTAAAGTTTTGGGCAGCTCGGGTAATTCAAGAATAGATTTTTTGATTGATGAAGAAAATAATAAAGTGTATATTAATGAAATAAATTCTATCCCAGGAAGCTTAGCATTTTATTTATGGGATGCTAAAAACACCAATTTTAGTCAGGTATTAGATGATATGATTAATATTGGAATAAAAGATTATAAAAAAAGAACAAGCAAAACTCATTCATTTGAAACAAATATATTAAAAGGCTTTACAAATGGATTAAAGGGAACTAAAGGAGTAAAAGGAAAACTAAGATAGTAAAAAAGAAATCAATATAAAAAATTGATTTCTTTTTTTAACAAAAAAACTAGCAAATAGCTAGTAAAATAAATATAAATGGTGGGCTGTTAGGGATTCGAACCCTAGACCCACTGATTAAGAGTCAGTTGCTCTACCAACTGAGCTAACAGCCCATTTACAAATTGCAAATATATTTTATCGCAATTTAGGATAGTTGACAAGTATTTTTTTGAAAAAATATCGAAATATAAAAAAATAAAAAAAGGGGTTGACTTTATGATTAAAAGTATAGTATTCTATAAATGCAGTTGAAAAAAAGAAAAAACAACTTGCAAAAATAAAAAAAATATGATACATTGTATTAGTACTAAGCAGATGGACCTGTAGCTCAGTTGGTTAGAGCACACGCTTGATAAGCGTGGGGTCACAGGTTCAAGTCCTGTCAGGTCCACCATTATATGCCTCAATAGCTCAGTCGGTTAGAGCACTTGACTGTTAATCAAGGGGTCCTAGGTTCAAGTCCTAGTTGGGGCGCCATATGGCGAGTTGGTGAAGTGGCTTAACACACTGCCCTTTCACGGCAGCATTCACGGATTCGAATTCCGTACTCGTCACCAAATTGAAGAGTAAGCACCATAGAAAGGTGTTTTTATTTTAATATAAGGAGGAGCTAAAATGAACTTTTCTTTAAGTGAAATAGAAAAAATAGAAAATGATTTAAGACAAAAATATAGTTTATTTAGAGAAAGCATTGATAGCCTTCGAGAATTAATTGATAGCTTGAGTCTATATTGGAAGAGTGATGATACAAACACATATGAAAATTATAAAATAGTGTTTGAAAAAAAATATCAGTCACTATTAAATGATTTAATTATTATAGATAGATTAATTGATAAAATAAATGAAAAAAAAATTCTACTAGAGGATTCAACTAAAGAAATAAATAGTTACTTTGATTAAGGGGATTGTTATGAAAGATTCTATTGATTTGGAAAAATTAAAAGAAAAAACAAATAATATTGATCATCTTCAAGAACAAGCAATATCTAGTTTAAACGAAATGAATAATATAATAAATGATCTTGTAAATACTGGAAGAGGAATATGGGATGGTGAAGATGCATCTGAGTACAAAGAAGAGTGGAATAAGAAAATGGAAGGTTTACCATCATCAGTTCAAAATATTTTTTTAGAACAAAAAGAAATTTTAAAAAAAACAATTTCTAGTCTGGAAAAAGCAAACCTTGAATGAAAAACAAAAAAAGAACATATGAAATGTGTTGACAAAAATACTATATTTATGCAATAATATTTTTGCAGACAAAAAAAGAAACATGTAAGCTGGAGTAGTACTCAAGAGGCTGAAGAGGCGCCCCTGCTAAGGGTGTAGGTCGGGCAACTGGCGCGAGAGTTCAAATCTCTCCTACTCCGCCATTATAGTAATTACGTTGAGGAATCAACGTTTTTATTTTAATTAAAAAAAGCTTGAATTAAAAATAAAAATGTGATAAAATAAGCAACGTTTAGGTGATGGTATATGAAAAAATAGAAATGATATTATATATTAGTCATATGGTAATTATAATCTTAAACGTAAAATGATCAAAAACTCTTGCATTATTTACAAAACTATGATATAATAAGCGACAGTTAGGGGGAAAAGAAATGAAAAATATGATGAAAAAAATTATGATTTTCATAATTGCAGTAGTGGGAATCATACCAGTTGTTAATGTATTTGCTCAAAGTGATATGAAAGTAAATGAAAAAATACATTTTACTGCTGGAAATAGAAGAAATACTGTATTTAAAACAAATAAAGGTTATGCTTATTGTGTAACACCAAAAAGAGAAGGACCAGATAAAGGAACAGTATTAAAATACAAAGGAAAGATTACAAATGGGTATGTAATTTATTTACTTGAGAATGCTAACACTAGTACATATAATAATTATTATGCAACTCAAATAGCAGTATGGCACTATTATAATAGTAAAGAAGTTACAACTATGTCAAAATCTCATGAAATTTGGAAAAAATCCAGAACATTAATTTCGAATGCAAGTGGTAAGAAAAATTATACAGGTATTCAACCAACTATATCTATCTCTGGAAATAGTGGTTTAACACTTACAAGTGATTATAATTACTATAGAAGTGGAGCATTAACAGTCACAATGGCTAATGCAACAACTAATGCAACATTAAAATTAGAAAATGCACCTTCAGGAGCAAGAATAGTTAATGCATCTAATACAACTATTTCATCTGTAGCAAACAAAGGAACTTTCTATGTTTTAATACCTAGAACATCAGTAGCAAAAAACGCAAGTTTCAAAGTTACAGCATCAACTAAAGGAAAAGCATCAGTTGTAAATTATTATTCAACTGGAACTGGTAAAAACCAAGATTTAGCAGTTTTAGAAAAAGAAGATAAAGTTGCTGTTACATCAAAAGCATTATCAGTATCTCCAGTAAATATTTCATGTAAAGTAGCAAATGGAAAATATTATGATAAAAATGGAAAACAGGTAGACAAAACTACTTATTCAATTCAATGTGAAACACATAAATGTGAAAAAGTAGGAACAGTTTACTTTGGAATCAATGGAGCACAAGTAACTGAAGCAAATTTCTATAATCAATGTTTCCCAAGTTGCGGAACAAAAAATGGAAAATACTATGGAAAAGATCATAAAGAAACAACAAAAGAAAATTATTATACACAATGTTTCCCAAGCTGTGGAACAAAAGATGGAAAATATTATGGAAAAAATCATCAAGAAACAACAAAAGAAGGATATTATACACAATGTTTCCCAAGTTGCGGAATTAAAGATGGAAAATACTATGGATCAAACCATATGGAAACAACAAAAGAAGGATACCTTACACAATGTTTCCCAAGTTGTGGAACAAAAGATGGAAAATATTATGGAAAAAATCATCTAGAAGTAACAAAAATCGAATTTGAAAAACAATGTAAAACTCATACATGTGAAATAGTAGGAGACACTTACTTCGGAAATAATGGAAAAGAAGTATCTCAAAGTGAATACATCAAACAATGTTTCCCAAGTTGTGGAACAAAAAATGGAAAATACTATGGACCAAACAGAACAGAAGTAAGCGAATCTGAGTATCGTAAACAATGTTTCCCAAGTTGTGGAACTAAAGATGGTAAATATTACGACAACGATGGAAATGAAGTTACTGAGTCTGAATATCGTAAACAATGCCTTCCAAGTTGTGCAGAAAAAGATGGAAAATATTATGATAACGATGGAAAAGAAATAACAAAAGATCAATATAATATTCAATGTGTACCACATAAATGTGAACCTGTAGGTAATGTATTCTTCGGAATAAGTGGAACAAAGGTATCAGAAGAAGAATATCGTAAACAATGCCTTCCAAGCTGTGATGTGAAAGATGGAAAATATTATGACAACGATGGTAAAGAAATAACAAAGGAACAATATGATATTCAATGTGTACCACATAACTGTGAAAAAGTAGGAGACTCTTACTTTGGAAATGAAGGTAAAATTGTAACTGAAGCAGAATACCAAGCACAATGTATTCATAAATGTGAAATTTTCAATAATCAATATTATGGATTAAATGGTGATATTGTAACTGCAGAAACATTTAAAGAACAATGTGAAGCACAAGTAGTTCCAGTTCCAAATACAGCAGTAGGATCAGACTTTGTATCAATCATTATGGGATCAGGAATGCTTGGAGCTGTAGGTGGAGTTTTATCTCACTATAGAAAAAGAAAAAATGCCTAATGAAAGAGCTTTCTGGCTCTTTCATTTATTTTATAGAAAGAAAAAAAGAATAAAAAAATCAAAAATATAAGAATTTATTCTAGTATATTAGCCCTTATCATTGCAGGAACAACATTAACTGGATGTCATACGAAACAATCTGAATATCAAAGCGAACCCTATAGAGCTCAAATGAGAGATGGAGTTTGCTACGATGAAAATGGAAACATAATTTCCTTAGAAGAGTATATTGAAAAGTTTTATCATGACGAAAACGGAAAACCGATTTCAATAGAAGAATTTAACGAAATGCATAAAATAGATTCCCAAAAAACAAAAAACAAATAATTACAAAATATTAAAAAAGGGATAATATAAAAAGTGATAGTATAATCACTTTTTTTTGTTTATTTGTATATAATATTAATACTATAGAATAACTTTTTAATCTTGATAGAAATCTATAGTTTTGATATACTTTAAGTAAGAGGAGTGTATGTTATGGCGAATATAATAAAAAAATTTTTTCATGATTTTGATGATATTACCAAGTATTATAAATTTTTAGTTTCTAAAACAAAAAATCATGAATATGTCGAAATAACAAACGAATGGATTATTGATAACTATTATTTATTAGTTGAGCATAAAAATAATGTTATTAATAATCTAGGAAAAATAAAAAAAGAAAAAAAAGACTTTAATGAAAATTATTATTTTGTAAAATCAATAGTAAACAAGAATAATTATAATATTTCTTTTAAAAATTTAATAGAAGAGTTAAGAAAGTATCAAAAAGATAACAAAAAAAATTTTACCTATAGGGAATTAAAAAATATATTATTTTTACTTATCTTTATCTACACTGAACGCTTAAATCTATTATGCAAAGAAGAATATAATAAACTAATTGATCAAGATGACGTTTCTAATATTATAAAAAATAATTTGGATTATTCCCTTGAAACATTTATTCCCAAAAATTTTGATATTCAAAATAATACTCATTATATATTTGAAGTAAATAATCAGCTTTATAAAACGGAATATAATAGTAATACTCTTTTTAAAGAGTTAAACGAATATTTAAAAAATAATAATGTAAGTATTAAGGAATTAATTAATGAAGAGTATCAGAAAAAGATTGATAATAATATTTTAATTGCAAATATTTTTAACGATTTTAAAGAGTTTTTTGATTTTTCAATTGAAAAAATATATGAAAAAGTATCAAAATGTGAAAAACTATTGTTAACTGATTCAGTTTATAAAAATTTAACGTTAAGTTCAAAAAATAGTTATAGAAAAAGATTAGTTAAACTTGCTAAGAAAAAGCATATGAATGAGTATAATTATCTAGAAAGCATATTTAATTATGATGAACACGTTGGATTTAAATTATTTAAACAAAAAAACAATACAATGAGAGTATTAGTCTATTTAATTACATTATTAATGGTAACAGCTATTATTTCTTTTTTTCTATCTAACTATTTTATAAAACCAAGAGTACTTTCTTTTATTATTTTGTTAATTCCAATTTCACAACTAGTGAATCAAATAATAAAAGAATTATGCAATCAATTTTTCCAAGTTAATTATATTCAAAAATTGGATTATTCAAAAGGAATACCAAAAGAATCTAGGACAATGGTAGTTATTCCAACCATTGTTTCGGATAAAGATAAAATAAAAGAAATGTTTGATAAATTAGAAACATTTTATATTATTAATAAAAGTAATAATCTTTATTTTACCTTGTTAGGAGATGCTAAAGCATCAAATGAAGAGATAATGGACTATGATAAAGAAATAAGTGAATATGGAATAGAATATGCAAAAAAATTGAATGAGAAGTATGGAGAAGAACTTTTTTATTATATATATCGAAAGAGAGTTTGGAATCCTAAAGAAAATTCTTATTTAGGATATGAACGAAAAAGAGGAGCAATTTGTCATTTTAATAAAATTCTACTTGGAGAATCAATTGATGAAAAAAAATATTTTCACGTTAATACGTTAAGTGGAAAAAAATTAGATATTAAATATGTTATTACCCTTGATACAGATACAAACTTAGTATTGAATTCAGCGCTAAACTTAGTTGGAGCCATGGCTCATCCACTAAACAGGCCAGTACTTAATAAAAATAAAACAAGAGTTATTCGAGGTTATGGAATAATGCAACCAAGAATAAGTGTAGATATTGAAGCAACAAATAAGAGTTTATATAGCCAAATTTTTGCTGGAATAGGAGGCTTTGATACATACTCCTCACTAGTTCCAGACTTTTATCAAGATTTATTTGGAGAAGGAAGTTTTTGTGGAAAAGGAATATATGATTTAAAAGTTTTTAATGATTTAACTGGTGAAGCTTTTCCAGAAAATTTAATACTGTCTCACGATTTATTAGAAGGAAATTACCTTAGATGTGGATATATATCAGATATAGAAATAATTGAAGATTTTCCATCAAAATTTCTTGTAGACACAAGAAGACAACATCGCTGGGCTAGAGGAGATACACAAATAATTCAATGGATAACCAATAAAGTTCCAGATAAAAATAATAATAAAATAAAAAATCCACTAAATCTTTTAGGAAAATATAAGATACTTGATAACATTATACGTATATTTTTAAATCCGATGCTATTATTAATTCTATTATTATCATTTACTTTACCATTTAAAAAAACACTATTCTGGATATTGCTTGTTGTATTAGAAATTGCAATTTCTATTATATTTTTTATAAAGAGTCAAATGTCAAGAAGAGAGAAAGGCAAAAAAATATATTATAAAAATTTATACTTTGGAGGAAAAAGTATATTACTTCGATCTTATATTGTGTTTACCACAATACCATATTATTCAAAAATGTATTTAGATGCTTTTTTTAGAACACTTTATAGATTGTTTATTAGTCATAAAAACCTATTAAATTGGATTACTGCAGATGAAGTTGCGAAAACACTAAATGGAAATTTATGGACTTATATTAAAAACTTTTCTTTCAATATTATTATTTCAATTGTCTTTATAATTATTGGGGTTATTACAAATAATTATTTAGCTTTTGTTTTAGCAACTATTTTTATTAGTTCTCCTTTTGTTGAATATTTTGTTAGTAAAGATATAGATCATAATCAGATTGAACTACGCAACAATGAATTAGGAGAATTATACGACTTAGCAGAGAAAACATGGAACTATTTTGGAGATAATCTTACAGCAGAAAATAATTATTTGATCCCAGATAATTATCAAGAAAATAGAGAAGAAAAATTAGATTCTAGAACCTCTCCAACCGCTATAGGATATTCTTTAACAGCAGTAATTGCTGCATTTGAATTAGAATTTATTAGCATAGATGAAGCAAAACAACTCTTATCAAATATTTTGAAAACTATAGATTCTCTTGATAAATGGCATGGACATCTATACAATTGGTACGATATAAAGAGTAAAAAAGTAATACATCCAAACTTTGTATCAACCGTTGATTCCGGAAACTTTGTATCCTGCTTAATAATTACAAGGGAGTTTTTTAAAAAATATATGGAAGATAAATGGGTTACATTATGTGATAAACTTATTAAAAATACTAATTTCAAAAAATTATATACAAAAAAGAATGTTTTCAGTATAGGTTATGATGAAGATGAAGGAAAATTATCCACATATAATTACAATAAATTTGCTAGCGAATCAAGACTTACTAGTTATTTGTCTATTTGTTTAGGACAAGTATCCAGTAAACATTGGTTTGCCTTAGATAAATCATTAACAGTACATAAAGGAAGAAAAGGGTTAATTTCTTGGTCTGGAACAGCTTTTGAGTATTTCATGCCATTATTATTTTTAAAGAATTATCCAAATACTTTAATGGATGAAACCTATCAATTTGCTTATTTATGCCAGAAGGATTATATAAGAAAAGTATCTCGCAAATTACCATGGGGAATATCTGAGTCAGCTTATGATGAATTAGACAATGCTTTAAATTATAAATATAAAGCATTTGGAGTACCATACTTAAAAGCTAAAGAAGACAAAGAAAATAGAATTGTACTTTCACCATATTCATCAATAATGTGTTTAGAATTATTTCCAGAGGATGTGACAGACAATATTCGTAAATTTAAAGATTTAGGAATGTATTCTGATTATGGATTATATGAGTCATATGATTACGATAATGAAGGAATTGTTCGTAGTTATTTCGCTCATCACGAGGGAATGATTCTCTTAGGATTAACTAATTACATAAAAAAAGATATAATGAAAAATTACTTTCATTCAAACGTCAATATAAAAACATTTGAACTATTATTAAAAGAAAAAGTACAAGTAAAAACAAATATTGATATCAAAATGGAAAAATATAAAAAATATGATTATGCTAAAGAAGTAATTGAAAATGACATTAGATTCTTTGACTATATTTCATATATGCCAGAAATGTCAGTATTATCAAATAAAAAATATTCATTAATTATGAATGATAGAGGAGATAGTTTTTCAAGATATCGTACTTTACAACTTAATAGATATAGAAAAGTTACAGAACAAGACTATGGAATGTTCTTATATGCCAAAGATACTAAAACAGACTATAT
Organism: uncultured Caryophanales bacterium; assembly: GCA_946628005.1. Classification (GTDB taxonomy): domain Bacteria; phylum Bacillota_I; class Bacilli_A; order RF39; family UBA660; genus UBA3789. Next base: position 161,966 of record CAMOWA010000001.1, on the reverse strand, counting down.
TTGGAGCAATACCTATGCCCCTACAAATATTAAACCAGATAAATATGAAGTTGTATTTGCTGCAGATAAGATAAAATATTTAAGAAGAGACGGAAAAATCTCAACAAAAACTGAGATTGTTGTCTGTAAAACATTTCATGGAGAAATAAGAAAAATAACTTTTAAAAATGAAGATGAAGAAGATAAAACATTAGAGATTACAAGTTATACAGAACCAATCTTATCAGAAAATATGGATGATGTATCACATAAAGTCTTTAATAATATGTTTATAAGCACAGAATATGATCAAGTAACAAATAGCTTGATAGCTAAAAGAAAAACAAGAGGAGATAGCAATATTAATAGTTACATGATTATGAAATTACTAATAGAAAATCCTCTAGAAAAATTTACATATGAAACAGAAAGGGAAAATTTCATTGGAAGAAACAGTGAATTAAATAATCCAAAAGGATTAAAAGTAGATTTATCTAATTATACTGGAGATAATTTAGATCCAATTTTATCAATAAGAAATAAAATAATAGTACCAGCAAACGCTTCAACTACAGTTTATTATTTAGTTGGATTTGGAAGAAGCAGAGAACAAGTAATTGATTTTGCTAATAATTATGCTAATAAAAAAACAATTGAAAAAGAATTTGATTTATCTACGTTAATGAATGTAATTGATACAAAAAACATGAATATATCTGGCGAAAATATGAGAACATATAATATCATGTTAAATTACTTATATCAAACAACCAAACTATCTGTTACTGAAGAACGAATGGACATATTAAGAAAAAATGCCCTTGGACAAACAGGATTATGGAAATTTGGCGTAAGCGGAGATAGACCAATCATTTTAGTAGAAATATCTGATATTAGTGATATGAGTTTTATTTATGAAATTCTTAAAGTTTATGAGTATTATAAGAATAAATCTATATTTGTTGATATAATTATAATTAATAGTGAAAATGAAGAGTACTCAAAAAATATTAAAAAAGAAATTGATGATGTTATGTATAGAATGAATACTCTTAATAGCTTTTACCATATCCCTGGAAGCGTAACCGTAATAAATAGAGAAGATATTACAGACGAAGATAGTAGATTATTAGACTTAGTTCCTAGGTTACATTTTAAAACATCAGATTATAAAACACTTAAAGAAGCAGTTGAAGACATACAAAGACATAATAAAATTAGTGATTATCCAATAAGCCAAAAAGAAGAGAACATTTCTTTTGATAATTCTGAAAATTTGGCATTTAATAACGGATATGGTGGATTTAAGAATAATGGAAAAGAATATGTAATCTATAATAAAGAAACTCCAGCTCCATGGAGTAACATAATTGCTAATAAAAATTTTGGTACAATTGTTACAAATAATGGTTGCGGATATACTTATGCATATAATTCTGGAGAATTTAAGATATCATCATGGACAAATGAAATGTTATTAAATGATAGAAGTGAAGGATTTAAGTTTAATGGAAAAATTTTTGATCCAGAAAAATGTACCCATGGTTTTGGATATAGTGTTTTAGAAAGTGAAACAGAAAACCTTTATCACGAAATTACAGAATTTGTAGCTTTAGAAGACAATATTAAAATATACTTGATGAAAATAAAAAATAAATCAGCAGAAAATAATCCAGTAAATATCGAATTCTGGATAAACCCAACTTTTGGAAATTTTGAAGAAAAAACATCAAGACACATATTAACAGAGTTTATGGGAAATGATAATTATTTGAAAATGCGAAACGTCTATAGCATTAACTTTAGTGATGTAAATGTCTTTATGTCATCATCCGAACAAATAAAAACAGCAGAATGCAATAAAATGTTAGTAAAAAATATAAATATAGAGTTAACATTAGAAAAAGATAAGGAAGAACAGATAGCATTTGTACTTGGTTGTAGTAAAAGTGATAAAGAAAATTTAGAACTTATAAAGAAATATACAAATATCACAAATTGTAAGAAAGAATTAAAAAGCGTAAAAGATTATTGGCAAAACTTACTGGGCACAATTCAAGTATCAACACCAGATAAGAGCTTTGATTATATGATTAATGGTTGGTATCTATATCAAACAATATCATCAAGATTATTTGCTAAAGCAGGATTTTATCAAGTTAGTGGTGCATTTGGATATAGAGATCAATTACAAGACTCTATGAATATCGTTACAGTTTGGCCAGAATATACCAAAAAGCAAATTCTAATTAATGCAGCACATCAGTTTGAAAAAGGAGATGTTCTGCACTGGTGGCACGAAAAAAATCATTTTGGACTTAGAAGTAGATATAAAGATGATTACTTATGGTTAGTATATGCAACAACAACGTATATAGAATCAACAAATGATACAAGTATTTTATATGAACAAGTTCCATATGTATTAGGAGAAGAATTAAGTGATTATGAAAACGAAAAAGGACTAGTATTTAATTATTCTGAAGAAAAGACTTCTCTATTAGAACATTGCATAAAATCATTAGAGCTATCAATGTCCTCATTAGGTCCACATAAATTACCCCTAATGGGAGGCGGAGACTGGAACGATGGAATGAATCGAGTTGGTATTAAAGGAAAAGGAGAAAGTGTATGGTTAGGTTTCTTCCTATATCACATAATAGATCTATTTACAAATATGATGAACAAAATAGATAAAAACTTTGATACCCAAAAATATGAGTCATTCAATCAAAAATTAAAAGATAACCTAAATAAAAAAGCTTGGGATGGAACTTATTATTTAAGAGCATACTTTGATAATGGTGATACCCTAGGAAGTCATGAAAACAGTGAATGTAAGATTGATTTAATATCACAAAGTTTTTCTATTATTAGTGGAGTTGCGCCAAAGGACAGAGTAGAAAAAGTAATAACTTCTGTAGAAGAACAATTAGTGGATAATAAAACTAAAATTATAAAGCTTTTAACTCCAGCATTTGCAAATTCATTAAATAATCCTGGATATATTATGAATTATCCTAGAGGAATTCGGGAAAATGGTGGACAGTATACACATTCAGTTTCTTGGTATTTAATGGCATTAATAAAAACAGGATATTATGATAGAGCATATCGTTATTATCAGATGATTAATCCGATAAATCGTACTAAAAAACCAAATGATGTAGGAAAATATCGTGTAGAACCATATGTTATTGCAGCTGATATCTATTCCGCAGAAAATTTTAAAGGAAGAGGTGGATGGACTTGGTATACTGGTTCAGCAGGTTGGTTTTACAGAGTTGGTATAATAGATATACTTGGTCTAAAAAAACAAGGAAACACGCTTAAAATCAATCCGAAAATTCCTATTGCATGGGATGGATTTAAAGCAAAATATTATTATGGAGAAACAGAGTATAATATTTGTGTTGAAAAACAAGATACAAAATATACAAAGCTAGATGGTAAAGAATTAATATCATCAACAATACACTTAGTTGATGATAAAAAGAAACATGACATTTTTGTAGCAATTAATAAATAAAAGTAATAAGACCATCTTATTACTTTTATTTGATACAAAAAATAAAAACTATTTATATAAAAATAAATAAGTGATACAATAAATATAAGAAGAATAGAGTGATAAAATGAATTTAAAAAAAGATAATTACATTATTGTTGAAATAATTCCAACACATAGTAGTTCAGAAAAAGGTTTTATTGCCCAAATAAGCGCATTAAAACTAAATGGATTAAATTTAATAGATAGATTTGACTATAGAGTTAAATCAAACTTAATAGAAAATGAAGACATAAAAAAGATAATTTCCTATGACAAAGAAAAATTTACATATTGTGATAATCAGTACTTTATAATTGAGAAATTTAAACATTGGGTAGAAAACTATCCACTATTACTTATAGAAAATGACTATACATCAGACTACCTAAAAGAAATAAGTAATTCAAAAGAATTAGTATATCCATACTTAGATATGGATTATAGTTTAGATATATTTGAACGACTAATAAAAAAATATAACTTATTACCATCAAATCATCTAGTAGACTTAATATATGAATCAATCATATATGAAACAAATAATAGAAAAGGAGAATAATATGATAAAATTTGATTTTAATACGTATACAAATAGATTTATTAATATGGATAAATATAATTTATTAATAAATCAAAAAAAAGAATATATAGATAAATTATATAAAAGTGACATGACTGGATGGATGAGGAAAATAGACAAAGAGACAGTAGAAGAAATAGAGAAAACAGCAAAGAATATAAAAGAAAATTATGAAACTTTAGTAGTAATTGGAATAGGCGGATCATTTCTAGGAAGCTATAGTTTTTTAAAAGTATTTGAACCATATTTTAATAAAAATCATTTAGAAATAATATATGCTGGTACAACTTTATCGAGCAAATATCTAGATGAATTACTAGCATATTTAGAAAATAAAAATTTTTGTATAAATGTAATAAGCAAAAGTGGAAAAACCATGGAAACAAGAATTACCTATAAAATTTTGAAAGATTCTTTAAAAAGAAAATTTAGTGATGAAGAAATACAAAAACGTATAATCATAACTACCGATAAAGAAAAAGGATTATTAAGAGAAGAAGCTTTAAAAGAAGGATATAAAACATTTGAAATACCAGATGATATTGGTGGAAGATATTCCTTTATGTCTCCAGCCCATCTTCTACCTCTTGCCTGCAACTTTAATCTTAAAGAAATAATAGATGGTTATTATGATGGAAAAAGATATATAGATGCTGCTTACCAATATGCCGTAATTAGAAAACTTTTATTTGAAAAAGGTAAAGTAGTTGAAAATTTTTGTGTTAGTGAAGAAAATCAAATGATGTTTCTTGAATGGTTAAAACAACTATTTGGTGAATCTGAAGGAAAAAAAGGAGTAGGTATATTTCCAACTTCATGTTTATATACAAGAGATTTACATTCTTTAGGACAGTTTATTCAACAAGGAAATAAAATTCTATTTGAGACATTTATCAAAATAAAAGAAAAAGATAGTTATATTTCTTATAACAATAAGACACTAAATACAATTAATGATATAGTAATAGATTCCGTTGAAAGAGCACATTTTAAAGGCGATACACCAATTATTGAAATAGAAATTGATGAATTAAATAAGGAAGATTTTGCATCACTATTATATTTCTTTCAACTAAGTGCTGCCTTTAGTGGTTTATTGTTTGATATTAATCCATTTGATCAACCTGGAGTAGAAGTATATAAAGAAGAAGTAAGATATTCTTTAGGAGAAATATGAAAAAAATAATAAAAAATAGTATATTTCTTATTCTATATTTAATTATAATGATTATGTTACTCTTAGATAAAGTATCTTTTTTAGATAATTATATATATAAAATAATTTATGGATTAAGAAACAATATATGGGATTTTATATTTATCAACATTACTAAAATGGGGAATATAACAATTGTTTTATTAATAATTATAGTTTTATTATTAAAATTAAATCGTAAAAATCAAGAAATTTTATCTTTTACAGTAATAATAACAGTTCTATCCAATCAAATTATTAAATATATAATTAAAAGACCAAGACCGAATCATATAAGGCTTATAAAACAGGGAGGGTATTCTTTCCCATCTGGACATGCAATGATTTCAATAGCACTATATGGATTTTTATTATATTACATTCAAATTAATTGTAAAAATAAAAAGAAAAAGGTATTATTATCATTATTATTAACGATATTAATACTAACGATAGGTTGTAGTAGAATATATGTAGGAGTACATTACCCAACTGATATAATTGGAGGTTATTGTTTATCTATTTATATTTTAAAAATGGTAATCTATTTTTACCAAGAACACAGGGGAAGTTTCAATGAAAAAAATGGCAATTTGTAATTTTAATGACCTATTAGATAAAGAAGATGCAATCCCAATATCAACAATGTTAAAAATAGAAAAATTAAAAAATAATAACTTTTTATTAACAATTATTACGAATAAAAAAGTAGAAGAAATATTAGATTATAATAAAGATTTTCCATTTATAGATTACATAATTACATGTCATGGTTATTTAATATATGATGTAAATAAAAATAAAAAAATAGGAAACTATAAAATATCAAAAAAAGATATTTCCAAGATTAAAAAAATTGATAATAATGCTATTTTTATTGGAGAAAATGATAATATTTTTCAAATAATCATTAATGACAAAAGTATTATAGATAATATCAATTTAAAAAGAAAAAAAGAATATAATAAATTAATTATATTTAAAGAAGACATAGATGAAATAAAATCTATTAATAAAATATGTTTAATAAATAAAATTACAAATGATAATTTATTATTAATATATCAGACTAAAAGTAAGTTAAATAAATATATAAAAAAACAAGAAAAATTAGAAAAAATAAAAATATAGATTAAAAAGGAGTAAAAAATGCGAAAAAAAACTGTATATAGAATTTGTTTATTATTAGTAATATTTTCATCCATATCTATATTAATAGATTATTTTAATTATCAAAAAGAAATAAAGAGTACAAAAATACCAAGTGTAGAAAAGATTATTAAAGAAAAGAAAGATATAGATTATAAAGATTCAAAAGGAGAGGAAAAAAAACAAGTTGAACCATATATTAACGAATTACCTACATATAGACAACAATATAATAATGAAATGATTATGGGAAAACTAGAAATACCTAATTTAAATATAAGCTCCTTGGTTACTAGATCGCAGAATAATTCTTTTTATTTAAATAATAATTTATATAATCAATATGATGGTTTAGGAGTACCTTTTTTTGATTATAGAGATACCGCTTTAATGACAAATAAACAAATTAATATTTATGGTCATAATACAAGAAATGAAAAGTTTTTTGATAGACTCCCTTTTATTAATTTAGAAGCTTATACAGATAAAAATATATTCCAACATTACAAAGATATTTATTTGAGTATTGATGAAGCAAAACTACATTATAAAGTAGTAGCTGTAAAAATTATAGATGGTACAAATAATGAACACATGAAAGTTATTTTTAGAAGTGATGAAGATTATATACAACACATAAGAAAGTTATTACAAAACACACTATACAAAGAAAGTAATCTTGAAATAACATCTGAAGATAGAATAATTGTTTTACAAGTATGTCATTATAATCCACCAAATACGTATTTACTAATTATAGGAAAAGAAGAAAAGTAGTAGGAAAAAATTATTCATTTAGGATTGATAAATGATGACCAAAAGAAATTTAATGATTTAATAAATAAATCAGCGGATGACATTAAAAAACATTATGATGAACTAGCAAATAGTGAACAATAGGTTATATTTAAAAGCTTAAGAAATTATTCTTAAGCTTTTAATTAAAAAAAATTTGTTATATAATATTTAGGAAGGAGTGATAGGGTGAAATTAGTTGTAAAAAATGATGGTGAACTTCTTGAATATTTATATAGTAATTTAGATATGCCAAAAAAAAGAATAAAACAATACTTGACTCACGGCTCAATATATGTTAATAACAATAAAGTAACTCAATATAATTATAAAATAATTAAAGGAATGAATATAGTTATTAATACGGATAATAAAAACAATAAAAAGCTTCCATTTGATGTTTTATTTGAAGATAACCACATAATTGTAGTAAATAAACCGAGTGGATTACTTACAATAGCAACATCCAAAGAAAAAGAAAAAACATTGTATCATATTGTTAGAGATTATGTTATTCAAAAAGATAAAAATAAAAAAATATTTATTGTTCATCGACTTGATAAAGATACTAGTGGAATAGTTATTTTTGCCAAAGACGAAAAAACAAAAAATAAACTTCAAGAAAATTGGAATGATTATGTAAAATTAAGAGAATATGTTGGAATTGTATATGGAAATATTAATAAAAAAGAAGGTCAAATAATTCAGAAACTAAAAGAGACAAAGACAAATCTAGTATATGTTTCTCACGATAATGAAGGAAAAGAGGCAATTACAAATTATAAAGTTTTAAAAGAAAATGATAATTATAGTATGTTGCAAATTGAAATAGAAACTGGAAGAAAAAATCAGATAAGAGTTGCTTTCGCTTCAATTAATCATCCAATCGTAGGAGATAAAAAATATGGAGACAAAAAAGACAAAAACTTAAGATTATATCTTCACGCTAATAGATTGAAAATTTTTTATCCTGAATTAAAAAAAGATATTTTATTTGAAACAGCAACTCCTACAGAATTCAAAAAGATTATGAATTAAGGTGGAAAAATGCATAGAAAAAGAAAAATGAAGAAAACTATTCTAAAAATATTTTTACTTATAATATTTATAGGATTGTTTAGCATTTATTTCATTTCAAATGATTCTATTAATAATATAGAAAAAAGAGTGAATAATGAAACTGAAAAGAAAGAGTACAAAAAAATATATAATAAGAATGATATTTTTTATAAGTATTACTCTAAAGCTGATAAAATACTAGATAAAATGTCTATAGAAGAAAAAATAGGACAATTATTTCTAGTGAGATATAATAAAAACGATACAACTTATTTATCAAATTTTTATCCTGGGGGATATATTCTTTTTGCTAAGGATTTTGAGAATCATACAAAAGAAAGTATAAAAGAAGAGTTAGATGCTCTTCAAAAAATGAATAAATATAAACTAATAATAGGAGTAGATGAAGAAGGTGGATTTGTAACAAGAGTTAGCAGATATAAAAACTTTCGAGAAGAAAAATTCTTATCCCCAAAGTTCTACTATGAAAAAGGTGGTTATGAATTATTAAAAGAAACGGAAAAAGAAAAAGCTACTTTATTAAAAAGTATTGGAATAAATTTAAATCTTGCTCCAGTTGCAGATATTTCAACAGATGAGAATGATTTTATATATAATAGATCTTTTGGATATGACGCAATAAAAACTAGTGAATTTATAAAAAATATGGTAACATATGCAAATGAAAATGAAATTAATTCTTGCTTAAAACATTTTCCAGGCTATGGAAATAACAAAGATACCCATACAGGAATAGCAATTGATAATAGAGAATACAAAAACTTTTTAGAAATAGACTATTTACCATTCATTGCTGGAATAAAGGCTAAAGTTCCAAGTATATTAATTTCACATAATATTATTAATTGCTTAGATAGTACTAAACCAGCTTCATTAAGTAAAAAAGTAATCTCCGAACTACGAGAAAAATTAAATTTTACTGGTATCATTATAACTGATGACCTAGCTATGGACGCTGTAGAAGAGTATGTAGAAAATAATCAGGCAGCAACACTAGCTATAGAAGCAGGAAATGACATGATAATTACCAGTGATTTTGTAAAGATGTATAAAGAATTATTAAATTCAGTTAATAATAAAACTATAAATGAAGAAATAATAAATCAAGCAGTAAGAAGAATCTTAGCTTGGAAATACTATACAAAACTTTTATAGGAGGACATATGAATAAAGAAGAAATACTAGAAAATCTGAAAAATAAAGCAGGATTTTTTAAACATAACAATATGCAAATAGTAGATTTAGAAAAGGCAATATTAAAGACAGAAATATCAAATGATTCACTAAATGTATATGGAATTGCCCATGGAGGATTAATATTTGGACTGGGAGATAACGCAATGGGCTTGTTACTTGCAAAAACTAAGAAAAAAGGTGTAACTTTAAGTTCAACGATTAACTATTTATATCCTGGAAAAGGGAAGTGTCTCGTAGCAAAACCTGAGATAATAAAAGCTGGAAAAACAACAGCAGTATTAAAAGCAAATATTTATGATGAAGAAGACCATTTAATTGCAATTATGAATGGAACGTATTATTATATAGATTAAAGAAAGAAGGATAATATATGACAGATAAAGAATTATTTAAAAATATAAAAAAGTATATGAATAAAGAAATTACATTAGAAGGTTGGATAAGAAATCATAGAAAACAAAAAGAATTTGGGTTTATTTCATTTTCAGATGGAACATACTTTACGCAAATTCAAATAGTATATGAAAAAGAATTAAATAATTTTGATGATATTCAAAAAATGAGAGTAGGTAGCTCTATAAAAGTAACTGGTAAAGTTGTAGAATCGCCAAAAGAAGATCAAGCATTTGAAATACATGCAAAAGAAATACTATTATTAGGAGATTGTTTAGAAGATTATCCAATTCAACCAAAAAAGCATTCAAGAGAATTTTTAAGAGAACAAGCTTATCTAAGACCTAGAACAAATTTATTCCAAGCAGTATTCAGAATAAGAAGTAAAGCATCATTTGCGATTCATGAATATTTTCAAGATAGAGATTACGTATACTTTCATGCTCCATTAATTACTGCTGCAGATGCAGAAGGGGCAGGGGAGATGTTTAAAGTAACAACTCTAGATTTAGAAAACTTACCAAAAACAGAAGACAATAAAGTTGATTATTCAAAAGATTTTTTTGGAAAACAATCATCTTTAACAGTATCAGGTCAATTACAAGCTGAAACATTTGCTCTTGCTTATAAAAAAACATATACATTTGGACCAACATTTCGAGCAGAAAATTCAAATACTAAAACACATGCAAATGAATTTTGGATGATAGAGCCTGAAATTGCTTTCTGTGATTTAGAAGAAGATATGGATATTATGGAAGATATGCTAAAATATGTTGTAAAATATGTTTTAGATAATTGCCAAGAAGAATTAAAATTTTTAGATAATTTTGTAGAAAAAGGATTGATTGAAAAACTTGAAAAACTTGTAAAATCGAAAGCAGTAAGAATTACACATCATGATGCTATTAAATATTTAATTGATTCAGGCAAAAAATTTGAGTTTACTCCACAGTATGGAGAAGACTTAGCAAGAGAACATGAAAAGTATTTAACAGAAGAAAAGTTTAATGCCCCAGTATTTGTATATAACTGGCCAAAAGATATTAAAGCATTCTATATGAGATTAAATGATGATAAAGAAACAGTAGCAGCTGTAGACTTATTAGTACCAGGCAGTGGAGAACTAATGGGTGGAAGCCAAAGAGAAGAAAGATTTGATGTTTTAAACAATCGTATGGATGAACTTCATATGGGCAAAGAAGAACTTGATTGGTACTTGAAATTAAGACAATATGGTGGATGCGTTCATTCTGGATTTGGAATGGGATTTGAACGTTTAATCATGTATCTAACAGGAATAGAAAATATTCGCGATGTTATTCCTTATCCAAGAACTCCCGGAAATTGTGAATTCTAAAAGTGTAAAAAAGGAAATTATTTTCCTGTAATTTTACACTTTTCTTTTATTTTTAAAAAAGAATTGCTATAATAGGTTGGAAGGAGTTTTTATATGGAAATACTAGAGACAAAAACAGATATAGGGTTAATAAGAAGTCAAAATGAAGATACTGTTGTAGCCATAAAACATCCAAGAAATAAAAATATAAAACTACTTCTTGCTGCAGATGGTATGGGAGGAAGAGAATTTGGTGAAGTAGCATCTTCCTATATTGCAAAATCATTAACAAGATGGTTTTATAATAAAGATATTAGAACTCTAAACAATACAAAAAGAGTAGAGCAACTCCTTAAAACATATATCAAAAAATTAAATACTAATTTAATTAGAAAGTATGGTGAAGATACTCTCGGTACTACATTAACGCTTGGAATAATTAATAAAAATAACACTTTAATAATAAATATAGGAGATTCTAGAGCTTATATATACAAAAATAAAAAATTACAACAAATAACAGAAGATGATTCTGATGTATGGGATTATTATAAATATGGGAATGTAAAAAAAGATTATCTACGTTTTTTTCCAAATAATAGTATCATTACTGCGTGTATTGGAATATGCAGTGAATTATGTAAAATAACAACCTTAACTATAGAAAATGACTATGAGATGTTATTATTATTCACAGATGGTGTAACAGATAATATAACAGATAAAAAAATAAAAAAAATTATAAAAAAGACCCCTAAAGAGTACTTATTAGGAAATATTATCAACGAAGCAGTATATGTTGATCAACATTTTCATATCCCATTATCTTTAAAATTAAGATATAAAAATAAATATATTCTTCCATTTAAAGGAAGAGACAATGCAAGTGGTGTAATATACATAAAAGAAGCATAAAAACAGAAAAAAACTTCCATAATAACTATAGGAGGTTTTTTTATGAAAAAAACAATCATAATAATCTTATTATTAATACTAACAACGGGATGTAAAAATATAACTTATAATACCCCATCTTCAAAAGTATCCAATTTTTTTAAAAATTATCAAACTTTAAATAAAAGTATAATAGATGAATTAAATCTAGCTATAAAAAAAGATAAGAATAAATCTAATTTTGAAAAAGAAATATATAAACAACTTTTAATAAAACAATATCAAAATATTGAATATAAAATAAAAAATGAAGAAGTAAAAAATAAAGATGCTTATGTAGATGTAGAAATAGAAGTATATGATTATGAAAAAGAAAACTATTATTCTAAGAAATATTTTTTAAGTAATTTAAAACTATTTAATATAAAAGCAAATGAAAATATAGAAGAAAATAAAAAATATAAAAATTATAAGTTATTGAAATTAAAAAAGACCAAGAAAAGAAAAAAGTACAATATTACTTTACATTTAAAAAAAGATAATAATATGTGGAAAATGTTAAATTTATCAAAAGAAGATTTAAAAAAAATACATGGCTTTTCTTCTTAAATTTTACACAATTTAATCGCAAAAAAGTAAAAAAATATGGACTGATATTTTTGCGTATGATAAAATAAAATTATAAGAGAATAAAACTCTTAGTATGAGAATACAATATAGGAGGTGAGCTTAATTGTCAACCAGTGGTGATTTTTTTGAAAAAGCAACTTATGCACGAAGTCATGCGGGTCACACAAAACTAGTAAGTGATTTTACAGATTCACTAAACAAATTAACAAAAACATTAAATGGTGATAAGTACGGCAATTTTAAAGCAACAATAAATGCTAATTGGTATGGTCCAGACTCTATAGATTTTTTAAATGATATAGAAAAAACAAGAAAACAACTAGAAGCAAAGATAAATGATTTAAAAGTTAAATTTAGCGAAGCTATGTCAAATGATTCTCGTCAATTTGATGCATTCCAAGCAAAAAATATTCAATAAAGGAAGGTGAAAAAAATGTCAACATCAGGTCCTGTAGTTGATGCAAGAGGTATTAATACAAACAAAATACCAGCCATGAAAGAAGTAATTGATGAATGGGCAAACGCAATAGAAGCTGCAAAAATAACAGTATCGGCAAAAAACATAACTCTTGCTATTAAAGGAACAAATCAATGTGCAGAATTAAAAAAATTATGTCAAGCATGTGATAGTTATGCTAATTCACTTACTTCTAAATTACGTGCATTTAAAAATCGTCTAGATCAAGTAAAGATGGCCTATGAAAAGAATGACTTAAATTCAACAGCTATATCAGATATTACATCAAGTATCAAAAAATTAAAAAGCTAATTTTTAAATTTAATTATTACTAAAAAAGAAGATATATCTTTTAATAAGAAATATCTTCTTTTTTAGAATATTGAGAGCTATTACAAGATAACAAAAAGACTCTCATCTGAGAGCCATTAATAATCACCTTGATAATAATATTAATTTTGTACCATTACGAATACTTGTATTAGCAAGCAATATATCAGAGGGATACAATTCTTTTGTAAAAGCATTATATAATTTATTGCAATTTGAAAGAACTAATTCCCCATCTGTTAACTCATTAATTGATTTATTTAATAAACAGATAATATTGCCAATTTTTTTATTGATAGGTAAATAGATATCATACTGCAAATCAATTTCTGGAACTAATAAATTAACTAATACCTTATTTTTCATTTAAAATTCCTCCTCTGGAAGAGTACCTATTCCTTTTAAGACAACACTCTTATCATCACATGTAGCATATACAATGCCATTAAAATCTTCATTTATTTCACCCTTTGAAAACCCATTACATGTAACTGCAAGTTGTTTATCAATATCAGAACCAACCCAAATACCACAGTTTTTATTAACTTTTTCTTTATACCAAGATTCTTCAATAGTTTTTCTAAAGGCTGAATAGTTATCTATAATAATAAAACTAGATTTTTTAAAAGATTCAACTGAACGAAATATTTTAAATAGCATTTCAATACCTTCATCTAAAACTTTATCATAGATTCTACCAATACCAATAATAACATAAATCATATGCTTAGACTCTATCTTTTCATTTTCAATAATTTTATTAATGGAATTAGTAAATTCGTCTCCCATATAATCATCAATTTCACTAGGATCATCTATTGCACCAGCAAAATCAATTACTTTTAATTTTGTATCTTGTAGAAGGCTAAGAACACGAATCAACTCATTTAAAAACCATTTTTCAGTAATAATATAGTTACCAACCACTTGAGTTATTTTATATTTAATAAAATTCATGGTGAACACTTTAGCATCTCTTATATTAATACCTATAGGCACAGATGACAATTCTGAGATATATGGAGTCATAGTATCAGCAGTTACAATATTTGGGATAATTGGAATAGGTGGAGCCTTTTTCTGAACTTTAGATAAAGAATCCGCAGTTACTTTTATAATATCATTGATTTTTTCCTTAATATAGATATATGCACCTTGAAATTCAAAAACATCATCACCTATGATACTTAAACCTCTAGAAAACTCTTTTTTTGGAATTAACCCATCTTTAGCATTTAATAAAAATTTATAATCAAATGACTCTGCTAATTGAAGTGCAATTTTATTAGCAAAGCTTTGCTGCATAGTACCAATCATACCATTTGTCGTAACCATAGATGAAATAAATATAATCCCATATTTTGCAGATTCTCGAACAATATGCCCAACTATATCAACATAAGTCGGACAAGATTCAGCGAAAACTTCCCAACCATTTAATACTACAATGATAGTTGGTAGTTTTTTTCCACTATTTTTAATATAATCATTGTAAGAACCACCATATTCAGAAAATAGTTCCTTCCTTCTTACTTGTTCTCGATCAAGCATAACTAAAAGACTTTTTACTTTATCTTTATCATCAGATAAGGCAACATCTCCAACTTGAGGCATCTCCTTGAAAGACTTTAACACTTCTGCACCAAAATCTATAATATATGTATTTACATCATCAGAAGAATGAAACATAAAAATTGAATACAAAATAGTCATTATTAAGTTTTCTTTTCCGGAACCAGCTAAACCATATATTAATAAATTACCATTTTGTGAGAAATCGATAGAGAATTCTCCTTGGAATTGTTTTTCAGGATCATCATATTCTCCAACTAATGGTTTAATATAATATGGTTCAGCTTTATAATCATATTTTTTTAATAAATTAGCAATATACAATTCAGAGGGAAGAGAAGGTAACCACATGGATTGAAATTTTATATTTTCTCTTTTTGCAAGATTATATAGAGCTTGAACTATATTCGTTAGCTGTTCACCATAATTTTTTGTATTTTCCTTTTTTTCATCATTTATAGATTTAATAACATTACCATTATTATCAATAAACTCAATATCGTCATCAATATTTTTAACAACATAGTCGGTTGGGTTATACTTAGCACCAGCCCAAGCAGATTGCCCCAATTCAAATAATTCATTAAAACCAACTTGCAAGTAGAAACGACCAGTTTCTTTAATTTCAGCAGCTTCAGGTCTTCTTAATAACTCACGAGAATCTTCAGAAGTAGCAACCTTTAAGCATATTTTAAAGCGAGAATTTGACCAAATTTGATCATCAACTACGCCAGCAGGTTTTTGCGTAGCAAGAATTAAGTGAACACCTAAACTACGACCAATACGAGCAGTAGACACAAGGGCATCCATAAAATCTGGCTGCTGAGACTTTAACTCAGCAAATTCATCGGAAATAATAAATAGGTGAGACATAGGTTTTTTTACTTTTCCTTCTCGATAGTATTTTTGATACTTATATATATCAATAGTACTTTCATTTAAAGAATCTCTTGCTTCGTTAAACATTCTTTGACGTCTCCTAAGTTCCGAATTTATAGAAACTAAAGTACGATTCATTTCACTGGCATCTAAGTTTGTAATAGTACCTGCTAAATGTGGAAGACAAATCCCAGTCTCTTTATTTTCAAATGCTCCTGCAAGACCTCCACCTTTATAATCAATTAAGACAAATTGAACTTCATAAGGATGGTAATTGATTGCCATAGAAAGAATAAATGTAATAATTAATTCTGATTTTCCAGAACCAGTAGATCCAGCGATAAGACCATGAGGTCCATGGAATTTTTCATGTAAATCTAACTCAAATATTTTTCCATCTTCATGAACTCCAATTGGAGCAGAAAGGCTTATAGTTGGATCATTTTTAGTCCAACGATTTAAGATATTAAGTTGTTCAATTTTTCCTACTTTGTACATTTCCAAAAAAGTAAGACTTTTTGGAAGCTTTCCTATAGTTGATTCAGTAGCAAGAGGAATATTTCCAATTATATTAGAAAAAGTAAAAATATCATCATAAAATAAATCTGGAATAAAAGAATTTTGAGAATTATTCTCATTTAAATTTTTATTAAATATACCAGCAGCATTACTTGTTATTTGGATAATATTATCGCATTTACTAGGAACATTTTGCATAGTTGGTTCAATCATCATCATAGAAAAACCAATGTTTGTGGGATGCTTGATTATATTTTGCAGTATTCCATATCTCTTCGCTGAAACATAATTATCAGTAATAATTAAATAATATGGTGAAAAACTTTTATATGCTTCATTTAAATTTGAAATATCAATTTCTGAATCATATATTTCATTATAATCACTATTATTACCATTTTGTTTTAATAAACTCAATCTTTTTTTATAAACTTTCTCTAAATAATTAGATAATTGTTTTGCTTCTTCTTCAGTTTCTGCATAGAATCTAAATTTTCTAGTTTCATTTGCACAATGAGGAAGATATTTTAAAAAATCCCACTGAGAACGATTGTTTTTTGTTGTAAAGACAACAATTTTTAGATCATTTCCACTATAGTAAGTCATTAACTGTAACAAAAGAAAATTAATAAATTGTCTTCGATATGGATAATCATAAGAGATAATGATTGGCAATACATCATTTTCAATTAAAGATACTGAAATTGGTACTTGATTAAGTATCCATTGTTGTTGAGATAATTTTTGAGCTTCCACATTTAAAATATCTTTTTCAATATCATAAGCCATTTTAGAAATACTTAAGTCAATAGCAGATTTTTTATTACCAATCCCTAAACGAATACTTAAAAAATCACTATCTGTAATCTCACGACTCCATATTTTATTTGACTTATCAATAATAAAATTTTTTATTTGTTCAGAATCAAAATAAGTATTACGAAGAATTTTTTCTTCATTTATAACTTCTTGTTTTAAGTCTTCAACAATTGAATTTAAATATTCTCTATAGGTTTTTTTTCTATTTTCTTCTTTCTTTTTACTAAAAGATTTCATATATCTATCAACTAGTATTGGAAGAACAATAGATCCAAGAACCATTGTTATACAAAGTACAATTTCAGGAAGAACTTGTACAAGAGGAGCTTCACCAGAACTGACTTTTATAACTGCAGAAAATCCTGTAAACAAGGATGAAAAACCCATTACGGCAGTAGTACCTACACTTAATATAGCAGGCATTTTTTCACCTTCTATTACTTGTGGAGGGCGCTCTATATCAACCTTCTTTTCCTCGATTACTTCTTTCATTCTTGGTGTATGAAAGAAAACTTGGTTATCATTAAATAAAACAATAGATCTTTCTGTATCTTTAACAGGAGTAAATATATTTTCACCACTAGTATTTTTATCTTTATAAATCACATATGGAGAAAGGGACGTTTTAACCTTTCCTGCTGGATTATTAAATTTAATAAAAGACTCCATCCAAATAATTTTCAATCCATTACTAAAAATAATATCTCCTAAATGTAAAATAGATTTACGAATTCTTTGACTATTTAAATATAATTTTGTTTGTTCAAGACCATTATCTTCTAAAAACCATGTATTATTATGACGAAAGATTTTAAACTCTAAAGCAGATAAAACAGGATTATCATATAAAATATCATACGGACCATTTTTCCCAATTAATATTTCACTCTTATTCCCATTAATTTCAAAATCATAATACTCTTGATGAGAATTAAAACAATATAGAGTAACAGAATCTGTTAAATCACTAAATTGAATAGTATAAATAGAATTATCTTGCAGATAATCCTCATCAATATTTTTAACACCATTTTTATATTGAATTTCTGAAGAACTTTTGATAAGCCATTTATTATTTTTTGCAATAAAAGTAAGAGTTTCTTCTTTACCAGTATAATGTACATAATTAATGATAAATGCATCTTCAATTTTATTTGGCAAAGAATATGTATATATTTTATAATCATCTACTAAAAACAACTTCATTATATTACCAACCCATCTTTAATATATATTATCTTATACAATTATATCATGAAAAAATTTAAAAGGAAATTAAAATGAATTCTTCTTTTAAAATAAAAATGGTTATGTTATACTTAAAAAGAATAGAGGGTGAAATGATGCTAGGAACAATTGAAGAAATAATTGATAATAGTGTAACAATTAAATTAAATATTAATATTAATGAACAACCAAATTTAGTAAATTTACATCTCATTTTTGAAGATGGGACATCAAGAAAAGTAGTTGCGGAAATTGCAAATGTAAATCAACAGAAAATGGTAGCCAATATTGTTGGAGAGATAAATAACAATTCCTTTACTCCAGGATCTAGTGTAAAACCAGCATTTAAATCAATAGTACGTCTGATAAAAGAGGAAGAGTTAGAATTATTATATGGAAAACAAGAAATAAAATTAGGATTTACTAATTTTGGGACTAGCAATGTGTATGAAGGATACAAAATTAATGTAGATATTAATGAATTTTTTAATAGCCATTTTTCAATTTTAGGAAATTCAGGTGCAGGGAAAAGTTGTACTACTGCATCCATTCTTCAAAAACTATTTACTAGTGGACCAACTCCACCATATAATTCAGCATTATTCTTTTTTGATGCTTACGGAGAATATACCCATGCCTTTGAAAAACTTCATGACAAAAATCAAGCTCTAAATTATAAAACCTATACAACAAATATAATTGATCCAGATACTGAAATACTAAGAATCCCAATATGGTTATTAGATGTAGATGATTTAGCATTATTATTAGATGCTACTTCTCCAACACAATTACCTATCATCGAAAAAACATTAAAATTAGTTCCAATATTAACTGGAAATAGTGAAAACGTAATTAAAAGAAAAAATGATATAATAGCAAGAGCTCTACAAGATATCTTACTAAGTGGAAATGAATCTACAAAAATAAGAGACCAAGTAATAGGAGTTTTAACAAAATTTAACACTCCTACACTAAATTTAGATAGCTTAATTGTACAACCAGGATATACCAGAACATTTAAACAATGCCTATATGTAGATAAAACAAAGAAAATGCAAGAAATGGAATTAGTTGTAGAATTTGTTAGAGGTTATATAATTGAAGATACAATAGATATCCCGGAAGAAGAATTAAATAGATTCTATTCACTAAATGATTTAGAATCAGCCATGGAATTTGCCTTAATTAGTGAAGGAATCCTAAAAAGTGATAGAGTATTTGATACGGCAAATGTTATGAGCGTAAGACTTCATACCTTAGCAACAGGAGATAATAGACATTATTTTTCTTATCCAAAATATATAACAAAAGATGAATTTATTGAATCATTACTAGTTGACCAAAATAATAATAAAGTTCAAATAGTAAATTTTAATATTAATTACATAGATGATAGAATTGCTAAAGTAATAACAAAAATTTTATCTAGAATGTTATTTACTAAAGCAAGTACAACCAAGCCAAGAGGAAGTAGGGCATTTCACATAATAATAGAAGAAGCCCATCGTTATGTACAACATGATAAAGATATTGAATTACTAGGTTACAACATATTTGAGCGAATTTCAAAAGAAGGAAGAAAATATGGAGTATTTTTAGCATTAATTACACAAAGACCAAGTGAACTATCTGATACCTGCATTTCACAATGTGCCAACTTTTTAATATTAAGAACAATCCACCCAGTCGATCTAGCCTATATAAAAGAAATGGTACCTAATATATCTTCAGAAGTAGTTTTACAGTTAAAAAATTTAAAGCCAGGAAATTGTATAGCGTTTGGATCTGCTTTTAAAGTTCCAACAATCATGTATGTAGACTTACCAGATCCAAGACCATTATCAAATAATGTTGATTTAGAAAAAGTGTGGTATCAAGAGCCAAAAAAAGAAATGAACAATACAAGCTACCAACAACCTCAAAATAATGTAAGTCCACAAAATATATATCAAGAAGTAAGACCAATGCAACCAGTTGGCAGTCAAAATGTACAGGTTTTAGGTTCTAATCAGAACATAATGAATCCTCAACAAAACTTAGTTTCTCAAATACCTAGTCAAAATACTGAACCACAAAATTTTCAAGTAACTCCAATGGTTTCTGCAGGAGTTGCTCAACAAAATAATATAACTAATCAACCTACACAAAAATACATTGTTCCCGGAAATGATATGTAAACAAATGTAAAGTACAAAAAAAATAACAAAAACACCTAGACAATACAAAAATAATAAATTATAATTAATCTATCAATAGTAAAGAGAAGTATTGTTGGATAATCCAATAATGATACATTCACTGTTGAAAATAGATAAATGTTTTATAGATTACGTATCTATAAAAATAAAGCTTTTAATTTTATAATATTATATAATTATTAATGATTACTTAGAAAATTAAGAATTACTAAGTATTAGATTAAATCTATAAGTTAATATAATATAATATAGTATAGTATTAAAATTATTAGCCAATATTTAATAAGATTATGTATCTTATTAAAGTAATATCGAAGATAATCTTTCAGGGCAGATAGATAAATGTTTTATAGATTATGTATCTATAAAAATAAAACCCTAATATTTTATTATATTAATAATATAATAAAAGTAAAAACTCAATGCTTAGAAAAATAAGATTTACTAAGATAATAGCTTATAAAGCTAAATGTTTAAGAAAAAAATAATTCTTAAAATAAGAGTTTAATGTTTGAAAAAGAAAAATCTTTTCCAAAATAAGGGGTCAACATTATAAAAGATTATGTATCTTTTTTAAGTAATATCTAGCCATTTATTGGAAAATTAAGAATTACTAATAAATAAGAAAGAACATAGTGAGCTTTAAATACTATTGATAATTACAATATTGTAGCCTAAGAAGGAAACTTAGGAAGGAGATATTTAATATAGCTAGTTAGATATTTTTCTTCGACAAACCAGATTAAAGAAGTCATGAGCTTTAATCTTTAAGAAACATAGATTGAAAAATCTATGTTTTTTTTAATAAAGTTATTAAAAGTCATATAGAAATAGTTATATAAAATAATGCTATTTTTTGTAAAATACAATGTAAACAAACGATTATTATATGTAATTTGCTTTTTTTCTAGTCCGAAATATGATATCATTACAACGGAGGTATTAAATATGAAAAAAATTATTATCAGTATTATATTTTGCTTGATGTTATTACCATTTTATGTAAATGCAAGTGATGAGGTTATTGTTTCTGACATAAAACTAAAACAAAAAAGTGAAACTGTAGAAGGCTTTGAAAATCCGAAGATTAATGGATTGACTATAAATTTTGGGGAAGGAAAGTTTACAACTCCTTCAAGTTTTGTTCAATACGATATAACATTTAAGAATAATACAAATGTTGACTATACGTTTGAAAAATGGTTAGAAAAACAAAAAGAAGAAAATATGAGTCCAGGTATTTCTGTAAAAGGAAAAAATGATATAATCAGTTTTGGACTTTTATGTGAAAATGAATCTTTATATACAGTTAAAGCCAATCAGACAAACACTTGTATCTTGACTATTGCTTATAGTAATCGAATTGAAAAAGAATCCTTAACTGATGGAAAATATGAAGAAAATTTTGACGTAAACTTTGCTTTAGTTTCTAGCGATAATTCAACAGAAGTTAGTTCTACAAAGAATAATCCAGGAACAAATAATAATTATTTACTATTATTATTAGTAGTAGTAGTTAGTATTATAGCTGTTACAGTAATCTTAATTGCATTCAGAAAAAATAAGAGTGTAAATAATGTATTACTATTTATTATCTTATCTATGATTTTTACAGTATCTACTTTTGCTTTATCTAACATCTCATTCAATATGAGTGGTAAGGTTATTGTTGATCCTATTCCAGAATTTTGCTATTATAATATAAAAGATGATTCAGAAGGTTTAAAAGCTCAATACTTCTCATTTGAAAAAGGAACAACTTGGCGTGAATATCTAAATAGTGAACAAAATACAGAATTCCAAGTACATCTATATGATACCAATGAGCATCTTCCTATAAATTATTCAGACAAAAAATTTGCTATTAATTATATTGGTTTCCCAACTCACAAACAATGTGACAATAATTGTGGCAGTTACACATCTCAAAAGATAACAAGTTTTGATGAAGAAATTCAAGATAGATTTGAAGGATGCTATACATATATTGCTGATTAAAAGAAAGGAGAATATCCTTTTTTTTTTTCGCATTTTATAATTTAGTCTTTTTCTTTCAAAAAAAGTATGCTAAAATATTTACAGTAAGATAAAAAATGTATAGAATAAACGGAGGAATAGTTATGAAAGATAAATTGAAAGGATTTTTTGGAGGAGAAGATACAACTCAACAAGATACTAATACAGATGAAAATTATTATAGTACTTCAAAAGAAGAGTATCATGCCCAAAATGGAATAGCAGGATCTAAAATGATGTTGTTAGAGCCACGCGCATACTCAGAAAGTCAACAAATTGCAGATTATTTAAAAAATAGAAGTGCAGTTGTTGTAAACTTAAAAAGAGTTACCCCTGACCAAGCAAAAAGAATTGTAGATTTCTTATATGGAACAATATATGCTATCGGAGGAGATTTACAAAAACTTGGTGGAGGAATTTTCTTATGTACACCAAATAATGTAAATGTTGAAGGAACAATTAGCGAAGACACTATAAATAATAAACAAAATAATACCAGAGGAAAAAAAGATTCTAAAGAAGATGAAGAAGATGACTTTTTTTAAAAAATAAACTGCCTATTCTTGAGGTGATAGAATGGAAAAATTTAGTTATGAAGAAAACGGTTATAATAAAAAAGAAGTAAACCAGTTCATCGGAGAAGTCATAAGAGAAACAGAAGCGATTGTCACGAGAGTAAAAAAGCAAAATAAAGAAATAGAAGATTTAAAAAAAGAACTAGAAAAATATAAGACCATGGAAGAATCTTTAAAAAACTCTCTTTTAAAAGCAGAAGAGACTAGTGATAATATTAAAAAGATGGCTCGAGATGAACGAGAAATAATTATAAACGATGCTAAATCAAATGCCTCAAGAATAGTAAATGAAGCTTTAATAAGAGCAGAAAAAATAGAAAATAATTCTGATATGTTAGAAAGAAATATGAGAATTTTTAAAAGAAAACTAAAATCTATTGTTGAACAACAATTAGCAGTTGTAGAAGAAATAGAAATATTAGAACTAGAATAATGGAAAAACCATTATTTTTTTTGAAATTTGTTGTAAACAATAATAAAATATGTTATATTATGAGTCGAAAGCATGTGCGAAAGACGGAATATTTTGGACTATATAGAGAGCTTGTGTATGGTGAAAGCAAGTTAGAAAGAACTATTCAGATCACTTTCAAGTTGCGATTTATGGATAAGATAAATACGGTAACGCGTTATAGTTTAGAGATAAGATATTTCTTATAAAATAAGGTGGTACCACGAGAATTTCGTCCTTAGGGATGAAGTTCTTTTTTATTTATTTTTATCATATAATTAAAAGGGCGATTTTATGCTAATTAATTTATTACTATTAGTATTAGGATTTATTATTCTAATTAAAGGAGCTGATTTCTTTGTAGATGGCACAAGTGGTATAGCAGGAAATTTTAAAGTATCTAAAATGTTAATTGGTTTAACAATTGTAGCATTTGGAACAAGTGCTCCAGAATTTGCAGTAAGTTTAAAGTCTCTACTTTCAAAAAGTGGGGATATTGTACTAGGAAATGTTATTGGGAGTAATATATTAAATATATTATTAATCCTAGGAATAAGTTCTTTAGTTCATACTTTAACTGTAAAAAATAATACTGTAAAAAAAGAATTACCAATTACAATGCTAATCACAACATTATTTGCAGTATTACTATCTGATAATTTGTTTGATATTAAAATAAAAAACACTTTTACAAGATCAGATGGAATTATTCTAATATTGTTCTTTGGAGTATTTATTTATTATTTAATATCTATGTCAAGAAAAAAAATACAAGATGAAAGTACAGAAATTTTATCAATGAAAAAGTCAGTAGCTTTTACAATTATTGGTTTGTTAGGAATTATACTAGGAAGCAATTTAGTAGTTGATTCAGCAGTAATTCTTGCTAAAATAATGGGAATAAGTGAAAGATTAATATCATTAACAATTATTGCCTTAGGAACATCTCTTCCAGAATTAGTAACTAGTATAACAGCAACTAAAAAAGGAGAATATGATATAGCAATAGGAAATGTAGTAGGAAGTAATATCTTTAATATAGGTATAGTAATAGGAATTCCAGTTGCTTTATTAGGTGGAATAGGCACTATTAATTTTAGCTATATCGATTTATTAGTAATGATAACGTCTGCAATTATTCTATTTATGTTTTCATTTAATGACTATAGAATTAGTAGAAAAGAGGGAATAATTTTTTTAATACTTTTTTTCATATATTATAGTTATGTTTTATTAAGTTAGGAGTGGTAGTATGAAATTTAAAAAAATAGAACAAGGAAAAATAAATGAAATAGAGAAAAAATATAGTGAATATTGGGAAAAAAACAAAATATTTGAAAAGAGTATCAATAATAGAAAAGAAAATGATAATTATGTATTCTATGATGGTCCAGCTACAGCAAATGGAATGCCAGGAATTCATCATATGATGGCAAAACTTATAAAAGATTCTATTTGTAAATATAAAACAATGCAAGGATACAGAGTATTAAGAAAAGTAGGTTGGGATACTCATGGTTTACCAGTAGAAGTTCAAGTAGAAAAAGAGTTGGGATTCAATGGTAAAGGTGATATTGAAAAATATGGAATAAAAGAATTTAACCAAAAATGTCGAGAAAGCGTTTGGAAAAATGAAGAATACTTTACAAAATTTACAAAAGAAATGGGACAATTTATAGATTTAGAGCATCCTTATGTAACATATGATAATAATTATATAGAAACAGAATGGTGGATTCTAAAAAAGATATTTGATGATGGATATATATATGATGGTCTAAAAATTGTACCATGGTGTCCAAGATGTGGAACAGGACTAGCATCTCACGAAGTTGCTCAAGGATATAAAGAAATATCTGTAAATACTGTCTATGTACCATTTAAAGCAAAAGATGAAGAAAATACGTACTATTTAGTTTGGACTACAACTCCGTGGACATTAATGTCAAATATAGCTTTATGCGTAAATCCTAAAGAAACATATGTAAAATGCTTATCAAAAGGATATAAATTTATAGTAGCTAAAGCTCTAGCAAACAAAATATTAGGAGACGACTATGAAGTAGTAGAAGAATACAAAGGAAAAGATTTAGAATATCGTGAATATGAACAACTAATGCCAATTCTAAATGTCCCAGAAAATAAAAAGAAATTTATTGTTACATGTGCTGACTATGTTACTATGGATGACGGTACAGGAATTGTACATATCGCACCAGCATTTGGGCAAGATGACTATGAAGTAGGAATGAAATATGATTTAGCTATGCTTAACCCAGTAGGAGAGGATGGTTGCTATACAGAAGGGCCTTGGAAAGGAAGACTTGTAGTAGATTCAGAACTTGAAGTTGAAATAATCAAATATTTAGCAGAAAATGATAAATTATTCAAAAAACAAAAAATGAATCATGATTATCCACATTGCTGGAGATGTAATACTCCACTTGTATATTACTCAAAACCATCTCTATATATTAAAACTACTGCTAAACAAAAAGAAATAATAGAAGAGAATAAAAAAATTCATTGGTATCCAGACTATGTAGGAGAAAAACGATTTGGAAACTGGCTAGAAAATATGAATGATTGGGCAATTTCAAGAAATAGATATTGGGGAACTCCAATTCCTTTATGGAGATGTGAATGTGGAGAAGATATCATGATTGGATCGAGAAAAGAGCTAGTAGAAAAATCAATAGAAAAAATAGATGAAAATATTGAACTACATCGTCCTTTTGTAGATGATGTTCATATAAAATGTCCAAAATGTGGAAAAGAAATGACAAGAGTAAAAGATGTAATGGACTGTTGGTTTGATTCAGGTTCGATGCCATTTGCTCAATATCATTATCCATTTGAAAATAAAAAATTATTTGAAGAACAATTTCCTGCAGATTTCATAGCTGAAGGTATCGATCAAACGAGAGGCTGGTTCTATTCGTTATTAGTAGTTTCTATGTTTGTAACAGGAAAGTCATCATATAAAAATGTTTTAGTAAATGACTTACTATTAGACAAATATGGACAAAAAATGCATAAATCAAGAGGAAATGCTATTTCTCCATTTGAAATTATGGAAGAATATGGAGCAGATACTGTAAGGTTTTATATGTTACATACATCCCCTGTATGGACTCCATTAAAATTTGATGTAGAAGGATTAAAAGAAATCTATTCAAAATATATTTCTACTTTTAAAAATGCATATTCTTTCTTCGAAATGTATGCTAATGCTGATCATATTGATCCAAGAGAATATGATATACCTGTAAAGGATAGGGAATTAATAGATAGATGGTTAATATCTAAATTAAATAAATTAATTAAAAGTGTCAGAGAAGCTTTTGCAGAATATGATTTAAATAAAGTTTGTAAACTTATTGT
Organism: uncultured Caryophanales bacterium; assembly: GCA_946628005.1. Classification (GTDB taxonomy): domain Bacteria; phylum Bacillota_I; class Bacilli_A; order RF39; family UBA660; genus UBA3789. Next base: position 134,755 of record CAMOWA010000001.1, on the reverse strand, counting down.
TCCATTTTTAAATGATGACTTATCAAACTGGTACATTAGAAGTAATAGAAGAAGATTTTGGGATTCAGAATTAACTGAAAGTAAAAAAGCAGTTTACTTAACTATGTATGAATCTCTTGTTACACTATCAAAATTATGTGCTCCAATTACTCCATTTTTAACAGAAGAAATCTATCAAAAACTAACAAATAATAAATCAGTTCATCTAGAAGATTTCCCAGTAGAAAATGAAGACTTAATAGATGAAGTAGTAGAAGAAAGAATGGATTTAGTAAGAGATGTTTGCTCACTAGGTAGATTTGCAAGAGAAGAAGTTAATATTAAAGTACGTCAGCCAATTCAAAGCTTAATATTACCAAAAAGTGATGAAATGATTATAGGAGATTTATTACCTGTAATTAAAGAAGAATTAAATGTAAAAGAAGTACAATTTAAAAAGAATATGACAGAGTACTTAGAATACATAGTAAAACCAAATTTCCAAGTATTAGGAAAAACTCTAGGTCCTAAAATAAAAGAGTTACAAGAAATTTTATCAAAATTAACATCAAATGAAATAAGTAAAATAAAAGAAAAAGGTCTAAAAATAAAACTAGCTGGAGAAGACTTTGAATTAACGGAAGAAAACACCTTAATTTCAATTAAACAAAAAGAAGGATATGCATCAACAAGTAATAGTAAAACAATTGTAGTTTTAGAAACAGAATTGACAGAAGATCTTATACTAGAAGGACTAGCCCGTGAATTTGTAAGAAAAGTACAATCTTTAAGAAAAGATGCTGATTTTATTATTACTGATCATATTAACGTTTACTATAATGGCTCAAATCAAATAGAGAAAATGTTTGAAAAGTATAAAAAATATATAATGAATGAAGTACTAGGAGAAAAACTAATAAAAGACGAAAATCTTACAGAAAAAAACTTACTTAATGATGAAGAAGTATTTATAAAAGTAGAAAGACTTTAAGAATATCAAATAGATATTCTTTTCTATTTTTATAATTTATAGTAAAATAAAAAAAAGAAAAGGTGGTTTTATAGTGAGAGATACGGAATTAATAAGTCTTAGTAAAAAGATAGGGTTCACACTATTATTACTAATAATAGGTATTATATTAATGATTATAATGTATCGAAATAAATTTCAATTAAAAGAATCCAATATCATAAAAAAAATTAATAATAATGATACTTTTCTTATTCTAATAACAGATAATAAATGTTCAAATTGTATAGAAATAAAAAATATATTAGATGAAAATAATATCGATTATATAAAAATATCTAATAATAATGAAATAAAAAAAGTAAAAGATAAACTAATAATAGAAGAAAAGGATATAGAAATACCAAGCTTATTAATAGTATCTGAAAAAGAATTAAAAGTATCATTAGTAAATCCTAATAATGAAGAACTATATTTATTTCTTGATAATTATTTTGGAAGTTTGGAAGGAGAATAAAAATGGTTGTATTAGTAACAGGAAGTAATAGAGGAATAGGTGCAAGTTGTATTGAAGAATTTGCTAAAAATGGAATAAATGTTGTAATTAATTATTGTCATCATGAAGAAGAAGCAAAAGACTTAGAAAAATATATAAAAGAAAAATACAATGTAGAGACTCTATGTATAAAATGTGATGTTTCAAAAGAAGAAGAAGTAGAAGAAATGATGAATACAGTAGTAGATACTTTTGGAACAATAGATATTTTAGTAAACAATGCAGGAATATCTAGAGATAGTTTAATTTTAGATAAAAATATAAAAGAATTTAAAAGAATATTAGATGTAAATTTAATTGGAACTTATTTATGTTCAAAATATGCAGGCAAAATTATGTTAGAAAATAAAAAAGGTAAAATTATAAATATTTCATCTACAAATGCTATAGATACATACTATCCAGAAAGTTGTGATTATGATGCATCAAAAGCAGGAGTAATATCCTTAACACATAATTTTGCTAGAAGTTTGGCTCCATTTATAAATGTTAATTGTATCTGTCCAGGATGGACGAAAACAGATATGAATAAAGATTTAAGTATAGATCAAATAGAAAAAGAAAGAAAAAAAATATTACTTGGAAGATTTGCAACGCCAGATGAAATAGCAAAAATAGTTCTTTTTTTAGCAAGCAATAAAGCAAGTTACATAAATGATGCTATCATTCGAGTAGATGGTGGAAAGTATAATGATTAAAGAGAGGATGATAATATGTATAATACGTTAGGAATTAGTCAAAAAACAGTTGATTTAATAGATAAATGTGAAAAAAAATGCAAGGAAGAATTTGAAAAAATTGATGAAGCATGTGAATACAATAGTTTAAAAGTATTATCAAGTTTTCATAAAAACAAAGTGACAGAGTCTTGTTTTAATTCTACTACAGGATATGGTTATAATGATTTAGGAAGAGAGACAATTGAAAATATTTTTAAAGATATATTAGGAGCAGAAGATGCTATCGTAAGAAGTCAATTTATATCAGGCTCTCATGCTCTAACAGTTTGTCTATTTGCTCTTTTAAGACCAAACGATATCTTGCTTAGTATTAGTGGAAAACCATATGATACTCTAGATGAAGTAATTGGAATTAAAGAAAATAAAAGCTCATTAAAAAGTTTTGGAATAAAGTATGAACAAATAGATTTAGTAAATGATGACTTTGATTATGACAAGATAAAAGATTTTTTAAATAATAATAAAGTCAAAGTAATTGAAATACAAAGAAGTAAAGGATATTCAGAAAGAAAAAGCTTATCATTAGAAAAACTTGGAAAAGTAATAAAAATAATAAAAGAAATTGATAATGATATCATAATAATGGTTGATAATTGTTATTGTGAATTTGTATCAAGTAGTGAACCAACCAGTGTAGGTGCAGATGTTATTGTAGGATCTCTAATAAAAAATCTAGGAGGAGGAATTGCTCCTAATGGTGCCTATATTGCAGGAAGACATGATTTAGTAGAACTATGTGCAGAAAGATTAACCCTTCCTGGAGAAGGAAGAGAAGTAGGGCCGACTTTAGGAATAAATAAACAATTTCTTCAAGGCATATATATGGCTCCATCAGTAGTCGCATCTGCCTTAAAAACAGCGGTTTTAGCAAGCAAAGTACTAGAAGAGTTAGGATATGAAGTTGAACCAAGATATGATGAAGAAAGAGTAGATATTGTACAAAACATTATTTTTAATGACTCAAATAAATTAATTGAATTTACAAGAGGAATACAAGAAGGATCAGCAATTGATGCAAATGCAGTTGTTGAAGCATGGGATATGCCAGGATATTCTGATAAAGTAGTTATGGCTAGTGGATCTTTTACTCAAGGCTCTTCTATTGAATTATCTTGCGATGGACCAATTCGTGAACCATATATTGCTTACATGCAAGGATCACTTACTTATCCCTATGGTAAAATTGGTTTAATGAAAGCAGTAGAAAAAATAATAAACAAGTAGATGGAATAATCTATTTGTTTTTTTCATATATTTTACTGAATGGAGGAGACATAAAATGAACAAACAAAATCTATGGTTTTTGACCCTTTTTAGCCTAATATTAATCCTAGGAGTATACTATATTACGATGCCAAATAGTCTATTAGAAAAAGTAGCAGAAGAAACAAATAAAATAAAAACAAGTAAACAAAAAGTGATAAATGAAGTTAAAGAAGAAAGCCCACTTGTTGCAATGAGAGTAAATTTACAAGAAGAACGTCAAGAAAAAATGGACGGATTACAAGAAAAATTAACAAAAGATACTCTTTCTAACGAAGAAAAAAATAACGTATATGAAGAATTAAAATATTTAAACGAAGTGCAAGGAACAGAAGAAAAAATAGAAAAGGAAATAAAAAAAGAATATAAACTTGATTGTTTTATTAAAATAGAAAATAATAATGTTAATGCAGTTTGTGTCTCAGATAAACATGATTCTACAATAGCAAACAATATAATGAGATTAATACAAAAAGAATATAATAATAAAATGGATATTACAGTAAAATTCCAAAAAAAATAGTAGGTAAAATCCTACAACAAAGATTTTTTCTATCATACAATATTTTAGGTGATAGATAATGAATAATATTTTAACTCCAAGAGAAAAAGAAATCTTTAGTTTATTAATTGAAAATTACACTACAAAAGAAATTGCTACAAAACTAAAAATAAGTGAAAAAACAGTACGTAATCATATTTCAAATGTTATGCAAAAACTAGGTGTAAATGGAAGAGCTAGCGCTGTAGTAGAACTAATTAAACTAAAAGAATTATTCATATAGCGTACTATAATAGTACGCTTTTTCATATAATAAAATAGGTGAATTTATGTTAAGAAAAAAAGCAATAAGAAAAATATTAATAACTTCTATTTTAATTTATACATTATTAACTATTTATACTATTCCTAAAATAACAAATAAAAAAAATGTAATTCAGACTACTCTTGAGATAAATGACATATCTAATATAAATACAGATACAATTTATTTAGTAAATAATAAAAACTTCCTGGTAAAAAAAGATATATTCATAGATAGTAATCAATTAAAAGATAAAATAGAAATAATAATTGATAATTTAAAAATAAAAACAAATAATAATGAATTAAAAGGATATATACCAAATACAACAAAATTACTAAGTTATAAATTAGAAGATGATCACTTAATATTAAATTTTTCAAAAGATATAAAAAATGTATCAAATGAAAAACAATTAATAACAGGAATAACATACTCTCTTTTAGAACTAGATAATATTAATTATGTTTCTTTTTTAATAGAAAAAATTCCCTGGAAGAATTATACAAAACTCTCTAAAAATATTGGTATTAATAATGAATATTTATTAAATAGTATAAAAGATACTAATAAAGTAGTAATATATTATTTAGATAATACAAATACTTATTATGTTCCTGTAACAAAATATTTAAATGATAAAAGAGAAAAAATAGAAATAATAGTAGATGAATTAAAAAGAACAAAGAAGGGGTTAATAAGTTATATACCAGAAAAAGTAAAATTAATAAATTATAGAGAAGAAGAAAATATTTTGTTTTTGAATTTTAATGAATATTTAAAAGATAGTTGTAAAGATTCAAGTGAAAAAATACTTAATACAATTTCTTATTCCGTTTTTGATAACTATAATGTTAATATGGTAGTATTTGAAATAGAAGATAAAAAGTATCAGTATATTTATAAAAACAAAAAAACTATTGACCAACAATAGTTTTATTAATAAAATGGTGTCCGCGAGGCGACTCGAACGCCTGACCGATCGCTTAGAAGGCGATTGCTCTATCCAGCTGAGCTACGCAGACAAATTCAACTGACATGTCTAATTATACAAGATTTAAGCTTTTATTTCAAGTGCTTTTTTTATTTTTCATTATTTTTATATACTTTTAATCTACAATATAAGTAGAAAAACAAAACTTTTCTTTATTTTTTATAAATAAAATGCTAGAATAAAGTAAAAATATAGGAAAGAAGGTGCTATTATAGAAACAGCTGGTAAAGTAAGCTCTGACTTGGATAACTTAAAAAAGGCAATGGAAAATTATCAAAAAGAAATACAAAATTTATCATCTGTTTGGCAAGGACCATCATATGAAAATTTAACAAATATAGGAGAAAGTTTTGTTAGCGAAGGTGAGAGCATTATTTCGAAAGAAATGACTGCATATGCAGCTGCCTGTACCTTATATGAACAATATGAGATGGCTAAAGAAAATTTAAAAAAAGCAGAACACTATTATAATAATGCTACTACTGATCATGAAAAAAATGAATATAGTAATAGTATTTCAAACTATAAAAAAGAAATAGAACGATTAAAGAATGAAATTAATAATGAATTAGAAATAGCAAGTAACGGAAGCATTGAAACTACATCATTTTCAGAAAACGTTTCTTCAACTTATGCACCAAATCCTTCATATGGTTCAACTCAAACAAATGAAAAAATGCAAAATGTTGCTGATATAGCAGCTAAAAGATCCGGTGGAGGCTACAACAACTTATGCGAAGAGTGGGCTGAAAAAGCATGGGAAAAAGCTACTGGAATAAAAAGAGAATTACAGCCAGACGCTTATACAGCATGGAAAAATTTTGGCGTTTCAACTGATAAAGATAATATACCTGTTGGAGCAATGGTATATGGATCTGGTTGGCCAACAGAAGGTGGAAACAACAACCCATATGGACACGTAGCAGTCTATTTAGGAAATGGTAAAGTAGCCGACCAAGGAGGAGTACAAGATTTAGAAGAATGGTCATCAAAACAATATGCAAACTGCAACGGACATAAAGGATATATTGGTTGGGGATGGCAAAACGGAGTAGATTTAACGAAAGTATAAGAAAGAGGTATATATGAAAATTTTACTTTATACAGAAGGAGAAAAAACAATTGGAAAAAGTGGATTTGGTAAAGCTATAAAACATCAAATGAAAGCACTTGATGAAGTAGGAATAGAATATACAACTAATCCAAATGATGATTATGATATCTTGCATATTAATACATATTTTTTAAAATCATATCTACTTGCAAAAAAAGCAAAAAAACAAGGAAAAAAAATTGTTTATCATGCTCATTCAACAGAAGAAGACTATAAAGATGGGTTTATTTTTGGAAGACAAACATCAAAAATATTTAAACAAATACTAATAAAATGTTATTCTCTAGGAGATATTATAATAACTCCAACTCCATATTCAAAAAAACTTCTAGAAGGATATAAAGGATTAGAAAATAAAAAGATAGTTGCCCTTTCAAATGGAATAGAATTGAATTTATTTAAACGAAATGAAAATGATAGAGAAAATTTCAGAAAAAGGTATAACTATACAGAAAAAGATAAAGTAATAATAGGAATTGGTTTATATAGTAGAAGAAAAGGAATTGTTGATTTTGTTAATTTAGCAAAACGTTTACCAGATTATAAATTTATTTGGTTTGGATCAAGTCCTCTTTCTATCGCTACAAAAGATGTAAGAAAGGCAGTTCGAACAAAGTTAGATAATTTAACTTTTGCAGGATATGTTGACCAAAAAAGAATAGTTGAAGCTATGAATGGATGTGATTTATACTTATTCCCAACTTTAGAAGAAACAGAAGGAATTCCAATAATAGAAGCTTGTGCCTGTAAAACCAAAGCCTTAATAAGAGATATCCCGGTCTTTTCAGAATGGCTAGAGGATGGAAAAAATGTATACAAGGCTAAAGATATAGAAGAGTTTGAAGATAAAATTAAAAAAATATTGAATGACGAATTACCATATTTAGGAAACGAGGCATATAAAATAGCACAAGAAAGAGACATAAAAACAATTGGAAAAAAATTAAAAGATATTTATAATAGTTTATTAGTGTAAAGAAAATGTAAAACAAAAAAAAATACTTAAAAATAAGTAAAGATAGATTGACATATAAAAATAACAAGTTATAATTAATGTATAAGCTAGAGAGAATTTATAGATTATGATTAATATTTAGTAAAAAATATTTAATTATTAAATATAACTAATTATGAAAATAATTAGTATATAAATAATAAAATATTACAAGTAATAATTAGAATTGTTTTCTATAAATTAAAATTTATCAAGGCTAGTTTAGTATAATCTTTTTGGAGAAAGAAAACTCCTGATAAGTTATATATAAGACTGATAATAATTATATATATGAAAAACTCGGACATATTGGTTGTCTTAAAAAGTAAGTAGTATTTTTGCTCAGATTAATCGGAGAAATTGAGGTTAATGATTTAGAGTGTTTTTTAAAATCTTATCATATACTACAATAAAAGATTATAAGGGGAAGGACACCCCTGATTGATAAGAACTCAAGTACCTAACGAATACAAGAGCTATTAAAAAACCGGTGAAATAATTTTTATCAGGAATTAAATCACGCTATAATATAAAGTATTATATTAAAAAAATACAGGAATTCGTTAATCCTGTTTTTTTTTATTTATATTTATAAATACGATTTTTCTTAATTGATATATTTAATAATATACCAACCAATAACATATATGATAATAAGCTACTTCCACCATAAGAAATAAAAGGAAGAGTAATTCCAGTTATTGGTAAAAGCCCAACAGTCATTCCTATATTTTGAACTTGTTGAAAAATAAGCATTCCTAAAATTCCAGCAATAATATATTTATCAGAATCTTCTATCTTTTTCTGTGATAAAGATAGAATTTCTACATCTAAATAAAAAATAAGAAGTAATAAAAGAACAACTCCAATTAATCCAAAGTTACTAGCAAATACAGCAAATATGAAATCAGTTGATGATTCAGGAAAATAAATTGGAGTTTGATTATAACCATGTCCAAATAATCCAGCAGAACCAATTGCTGCAATGGCATTTTCTAACTGTAAGCCAGAACCTTTGCTCCAATTAAAAATTCTTTCTAATCGATAATATATAGAACTACCAAATAATTTAATAAATAATTCCTCTTTCATATAATACAAATATAAAATCCCACCAAAGAGGCCAATGATAATTAAAAAGGCTGAAACAAACCATCGAAGACGAATTCCACTAATAAACATCATAGAAAAATAAATAATAAAATAAATTAAAACAGCACCAGTATCAGGTTGCAAAAAAGTTAATACAGATGGAATCAAAACAATAATAAAAGTTTTCAGAATAAAGAAAAATTCATTTAACATAGTAGGATTATCATAATCATTTCTAAAATTATGTATCATGGTTGCAAGAGATAACATTATAAAAATTTTCATAAATTCACTTGGCTGTATACTACCGATTCCTGGAATAGTAAACCAACATTTACTATTATTAATAGGTGTTCCAAAAAAAAGGAGAAATAGCAAAAGAATATTACCTATAATATATAAATACCAAGTATGTTGATATAAATAATCATTTTTTAAATGAATTAAGATAAGGACTAGCCCCCAACCAATAAGATACCAAATTGCCTGCTTCAAAGCTAAATTTCCAAGAGAAGGAGAGGTATAAGTTAAAGAACTATATATAGTGAAAATACTAATTATAGATAAAAAAAGAATAGGTATTAATATTTTATAGTTTATTTTATATTTCATAAGAAACCTCCATTTCTTCTACTATTATACCAAAAATTGTGTATTTTTATGAAAAAAACACATAAATTTTATAGAGGTGACATCTATAAAAAAATTACCAAAATTATATAAGAACGAAAAGATAAACATTAAAAGTAATAATAAAAATATTTGCTATGTAGAAAGAAAAGATACTATTAAAAGCAATAGTAATATTAGAGAAAAAATTAATGAAATATTTAACGGAATTGGACATCCTTATAATATTAGAGTATATATACAAACAAAAGACTTTTCAAAAGAAACATCTTTATTAGCAAAGAATAGTGAATTTATTATTACTATAGATAAAGAAAAAATACCAATAGATAATATTATAAAAATTGAAAAAATAAGTAAAAAATAGACGAAAGTCTATTTTTATAATTCAACAAAAGTATCAGAAAAACAACGTATAGCTCCACAATAATGCAAGTCAATTGTAACAAACTGATCAGTGCTTAATAATTGATTGTTTTCTAAATTAGTATATAAAATTCTACATGTACAACAACAATCATCTAAAGATTCAACTCGCAGTATATTACTTGTTCCTTCAGTACCATCTGCTAAAGTATAATTAAAACTCCAAGGAATTCCAGTTGCACCAACATATAGTTGAATAGGCCTAGTATTATAAAAATTATTTGTAATTGCAGGTCCTAAAAAAGGTTTATCACAGCCAGTAAAACTATCAAAATCAAAGTCTTGTTTCTGAAGAAGAACAATTTTTTTTAAAATATCATATAAACAAGACGAACATTGACTATTATCAGAACAATCCATAATATCCCTCCCTTCATATATCACAAATAGTGTAATATAAGAAAAATAATGAAAAAATAGAAATAGAAGTTAATCTAGAATTAATAAATTCGTAAAATAATAAAATAAGAATTTAATAATAAATAAACTATTTCTAATATAAATATATGTATATTTTAAAAAAATGTGTAAATAAAAAGAAAAATGTTAATAGCTGTAAAAAAGCAATTATAATAAAAAAAAAACTTGATTAATCAAAAAAAAATTATTACAATTAATACATAGGATATGGGTTCGGAAGAAAGAAATGACCAATATTCTAAAAAAATATAATAGGAGGTGAAATAGAATATGTCAGATATTGAATTACATTCAAAGGATTTAGGAGGATTTACAGATGAATTAGGTGAATCATTAAAAAAATTTAATAAGTGTTTTGATGACTTAGAAAACGAAATGAATAGATTAACTTCAGCACCATTCATGGGAGAAGCAGCAGACGCTTTAAAGAATCATTTTACATCTAAATTAAAACCTAATTTAGATCAAATAGTAAACGAAACAAAAAAAGCAGAAGATTATATGGCTTATAAAACAGAAGGCTTTGATAAATTATCAAGAGATTTAGAAGACACAATGAACTCATAAATTAAACTGAGAAAGGAGAACAAAAAAATGGCAGATAGTAATTTAAAATTTGATTCAGGCGAAGTAAAAAACACAATTGATACAATTCGTAGTTTGACGAAAAAGTTAGATGAAGATGCAATCAATTTAAAAGAAGTTGCACAAAAATGTGTTAATAGTGGTATTCAAGCAGATTTTGGAAGAGAAATACTTCAAAAATTAGAAGCTTATTATGATGCAGATATGACTGAAAACATGAAAGAAATGGATAATCAAGCTGTAAAATTAGAAACAGCACTTCCAGAAATTGAAAAATTTGCACAAAAATAAAAACTTGCACAAGAATAAAACATTGCTATATGCAATGTATAGGAAAGTGAGAACATGTTCTCTTTTTCCTATGCATTACATATAAAAGGAGGAGCAAAATGGATTCACCAAAAACATACTATGGATATGATAGCAATAATGAAAAAAAATGTTACTGTAAAGCAGAAGATGCCAATAATTATATAAATCCAGGCGAAATAGCGAAAAAAATAGAAGAAGCAAATACAGAACTTAAAACAGGTTTAAATCAGGTTTGCAAAGACCTAGATTCAGTAGAACATGATGCATCAACGGCAATGATTGTAAATGGGGCAAGTATGGCACCAGCCATTGAAGCTAGAATAGAATATATAAGTGGTATCCCAGGTAAAGTTAAAGAACAATTAGAAAACTTTTATAAAGAAACTATTTCAGTTCATAATGAAATACAACGACAGCTTAATGAAAAAGCATATAATGCTGTTGATTCAACTAGCGGTGTTGTAGATGTAAGAGAATCATGATAGGAAGGGGATAATATGGATATTTTAAAAAGTGCAAAAGAATTTTTAACCGGTAGATCAAGTGAATTAGCTACAAATGATTCTCAAGTAGCGGCAACAATACAGGGAATCGATAATGTTGTAAACGAAATAGAAAATACAAAAGGAAAATTTGTTTCAATTATTAATGAAATAAATCAAATGAAAGGAGTTGCAGATTATTTTCCTACAACTTTACCAGCTGGAGACTATGAAGACGCTTTAGAAGATTTAAAAGAATATGTAAGAAGTATAGGAACAACTTTACAATCAGATGTAGATGCTGCAAAGGCATTCGCCGAAGCTTCCATTGGAGAAAAATTCGTAGCAACCGTAGGTATGGCCGCTGCTAAAACAGGAGAAGGTTTACTATCAGTTGTTGAAGATATAACGGATGCGGGAGCTGCAGTTGTTGGAGGTTTCTCTTCAATAACAAATCATAGCGAATGGGCAAAAGCATGTGAAAATTTTATTAAATCAGAATGGTCTCATGATAAATTTAATTTTTATTATAACAGTGATTTAGCAAAAAAATCATTCTTTACAGAAGACAGTGGATTGGCTGGAGCATTTAAGATTGCCGGAAAAACTGCAGGAATTTTATATGGTGCAGGAGCTTTTGCTGGAGCAACTGGACTTTCAGGTGTTTCTGCTGGAACAGGACTTTTACATACATCTGGAACAACTTGGGCTTCTACAATGTTTGCCGGAACAATGGGACTTGGCTCTGGTACAGAAAGAGGAATAAGAAGTGGAAAATCTGTTGATGAAGCGCTTGTCACAACTGGATTAAAAGATGCTGGAATTCAAGCAGGATTAGCTTTTGCTGGTGGAAAACTTGGAGAACATGCAGCTTATAAATCGCTTAATAAATCAGGATTAGATAAAGATATAAAAACCGCTGAGGAGACATATTCCAAAGCCATGGAAGAAGCAAAAGGAATAACTGATAAAGCTGCTCGAAAGGCTGCTGAAAAAACCGCAAAAGAAGCCCTAAATAAAAGCTATGATGATATATTAGGAAATTCTGGATTAGGTAATTATTCAAATGGTACTAGAGTAGGAGGACGTGGAGTTCAAGGATATTCAGACCCAATTTCAAATGCTGGAGTTCGAGCTGGAGAAACAGCAAGAAATACTTTTAAAAATACAGCTGCAACGGTTTTTGGAGCAAAAGAAGCAACCAAAACAGATGTAACACCTGATTCAAACGGAGACTTAAAAGCAAAACAAGATGCCTTTAATAAAGCAAAACAAGATTTAGATAAAGCTTCAGAAGATTTAGCAAAAAATCAGTCAGACTCTTTTGAATATATGGATGCTCACAATAAGTATCAAGCAGCTCAAACAAAATATACTGAAGCAGAAAAAGCCTTAAAAGTTGCAGAAGAAGCTGCAAAAAGCTCTAAGAATTCTTTACCTCAAGCTGCTGCTAATGCTGTCAAATCTATTCCATCTGCTGCAAAAGGAGCAGTAACTTCAATTCCATCAACAGTAGCCAAAACAGTTGCAACACACGGTGGAAGAGCTGCTGTTGCAGAAGCTGCATATAGTGTTACAAATGGAGTGAATCCAAATAACGCACAACCAAATCTAAACATATCCCAAGCAACACCAGATGGCAATATTAGTATTACATCTAATCCAAATGTTGAAATAACTTCATCAACTGGGGGAAATCAGAATGATACAGGTAATACGTCTACTTCAACAGGAAGTGGTGGAGGATATCATGGCGGAGGAGATGACGGAAGCTCTGGAGGAGGATACTCTGGAGGAGGAAGCTCTGGAGGATCTCCATCATATACAGATACCACTCCTAGCAATATAACACCTTCTGAAACAACTCCAACTACAACGACACCAACAACTAATCCAGATACAACAAACTCTACTGCAGATCCAATTAGTAGCGTTGAACCATCTAATGAAGAAATAGCCAAAGATGAAGTTTTAAATCCTACAACTAACGATAATTCTAACGGAACAACTAATACATCAACAAATACTACTCAAACAGATAATAGTTCAAATATTACACCAAATACTACATCAGAGCAAGCTTCTTCATCACAAACTACTACAACTCCAACTGAACAGTCAGCAACTACTGCAAGTGCTGAAACATTTAGTGCACCATCTTCAACAAATTACACAGGTGGAAGTTATAGCGAAGATACAGGATATATATCATCTAATGAAGAAAATGGCCTAGAAGAGATGACTAATATAGATTTAGAAACTCCAGATGATTCACCATTAATTGATGATGCAGGGGACTCTATTGAAGACATAATTCAAAGAGGCAGAACTACAAAGATACCAACATCATCAGTGCCAATTCAGCCAACTGTAAAAAGTACCGGTAATGGTGTAATTCCAATTGCCGCAGGACTAAGTGCAGCAGCAGCAGCAGGAATTGGTGCTAAAGCATATATTGATCATAAAAATAATAGTAGTTATGATGACATAGATACAGAAGAATGGTCAGAAGATGATAGCTTACTAGAAATTGATGAAAATAATGAAAACGAAAGTGAAGAACTTTCTGAAGAAGATGAGTATACCCATCAAGAAGAAACTGAAAAGTATGGTGCTAGAAGTAATGATGAATTAGCAGACTTACAGTAAAAAGGGAGGAAATAAAATGGAAATAGAAGAAAGATTTTTACCAATTGGAACAGTTGTGTTATTAAAAGGTGGAAAAAGAGAATTAATGATTACAAGTTATTGTATTATGCCAACTGGAGATGTGTACGACAAAAATGGAAAAGTAGATGCTAAAGGAAAAATGTTTGATTATGGAGCATGCTTCTATCCAGAAGGAATGGTAACAAGTGATCAATTATTTGCTTTTAATCATAACCAAATAGCAAGGGTATGCTTTACTGGATACAAAACAGATAAACAAAAAGAAATATCAACCATTTTAAATGGTGGTTTAGCTGAACTTGAAAAGAATAATACAGAAGTACAAAATAACGATGAAGAAGTTCCACCAACAGAATAGAACTTCTTCTTTTTTTATATATAGAAAGAAAATAATAGGAGGTTTAAAATGGCTAAAGTAGATTGGATTTCCTGGAAAACTGAGACAGACGAAATTATCAATCCAGAAAAAACATTTGAAGAAGTATCAACTATTTATAATGAATTTAAAAGTAACATAGATAAAGAAGTAAAAAGTAAACTCCTAGATGAAATATCAAATGGTGGTTTAAATGAAAATGCACTTTTTGTGAATGGATCATCACCGGCCTATGAAAGTACTATGAAAATTATAAATAACATAGAAGAGATACAGTCTGAAATGAATAGACTGATAAATAGTATTAAAAATGATACTTCAAATCAAAAAGAAATAGAAAAAAAACAATTAATAGAAGCTATAGAAACTAAAATACAAGAAGAGGAAAAAATACTAGAAAATACTATATCGCTAAAAAATAGATTAAACAATAATCATTCTGGAATAACAATAGATGAAGTATCAGAAATTGAAAATAATATTAATGATAGAATTAATAAACTAAAAGAAAGACTCGAAAATGCAAAATCATTATAAGGAGGAAAGAATTATGAAGGATTCTCAAAATATTGATTTTGAAAAAATACTAAATACTACTAAAATTTTAAATAATATAGAAAATACAATTCATAATAAAAATTTAATTAACTCATTTTATGAAATAGAAGAGTATATAAAAAATATTAACTTTATTCATACGAATTGTATTATAAATTATAAAGATAGTTTAAGTATTTTATTAAATAATTATAATAAGATGATAGAAGAAATAACTAGATTAAATTCAACTCTTTCAAAAATACTATCTCATTATAGTGAGAAAGACAATAAAGATAATATTTTTTTGAATACAAAAGCAGAATTAAAAGAAGTAACAAAAGTACCATTACCTGAACAAAATAATACAACAATATCAGAAAACTCTAATTCTAATACATCTACAGAGATTAATACAGTTCCAATAGGACTTGGTATTGCTACAACAGGAATTGTTGCTTCTGCAGGAGCAGTTATATATGATGAATATAAAAGAAAAAATAAAAACAATATAGTATTAGATAAATTTGAACCCGTAGAAGATTCATCAATTGAAATAGAAAATGATGTCGATGAATCAGATATGGATATTTTAAATAATGAAAATAACCAAGATTTAAAAACTCCAGCTTATCAAGCAACAAGATCAAATAATAATATAGATAAGTTTTATGGAGAAAATGTAGAATATTATGAGGATGAAGATAACTAACATAGGAGTGCATTATGAACAACAAAAAAAGTTATATTGAAATAATGAATGATTTAGAAATGATCTTACCATCTCCATCCAATTTTGATTATTCAAATGCTAATAAAAAAGAAATTATTAAAAGTATAATTTCTTTTTTAAAAAGTATTTCTCCTCATGAATTAATAACTGCCTTAGATGAATTTAATAGAAATGATAATAATATTACTAATTGGAATAGTAAAACATTTGATGGTGTAGGAAGACTAACTAGTATTATTCAATTAGCATCTTACTATTTGGATAATATAAAGAGTAAAAAAAGATATAATGATGATAATGAAGAAGTATCTATTCCAAAAGAACATCAATATATTTATAGTCAAATTAGAAATATTAAAGAAATGATATATGATTATATTTTAAATTATTTAAATTATAATAAATATATGATAGGTAATGAGAATAGTTATAATGAACAATTTGGAAGTATTAAAGAAATAGAAGAATATATTGAAGAAGCTAACATAGAAGATTATATAAAAACTGCCTTTAATATGAAAAAAGATGACTATGAATCATATGATTTGATAACATATTTATTTTCTATAAAAGAAGTTCTGATTCACTTTGGTATAAGTGAGCAAGTTATTGACATAAATAAAATAGAACAAGATTTAAAAAAAGCTATGATAAAAAAAGATATAGATAAAGAAATAGATATATTAAGAATAGAAAAATATATAGTACAAAAAGTAGAAGAAATAACAAAAAAAGCATATTATAAAAGAATAAAAAAAGATAATAAATATGAAGATATACAAAGAAGAATAACCCAAGAAAAAATAGATGAAATGTTACAAACTAATGATATACATCCAATAGGGATTTCTTTTTCATCAAAAAAATAAAAATAAAATACTTGTATTATAATAATCTTTAAGCTATAATAAGCCTAGATGCATTGAATCTGAGGAGTAATTATAGTTTTTTTATAGAGAGCTCATGGTTGCTGAAAATGAGTAAAAAAATATAATGAAGGTAGCAGAGGAGCAGAATTACTGAAAATAAGTAAGCTATTCCGGATAATTCCGTTAAAGATATGAAGATACTATTAAGTATAAAATAAGGTGGTACCACGAGATTTCGTCCTTTGGATGAGGTCTCTTTTTTACGAAAGGAGGATAAATGAAAAAGTTAATGGTTGATATGGATAATGTAATTACTGATGGGAGATATCTAGATTATATTAATGAATTCTTAAATACAGATTATAAATTAGAAAATCAAACAGAATATTATTTACAAAATCTTGTAGGAGATAGAGTAGATGAATTTTGGAAAGAGTTTGGAAATAAAAATGTCTATCAAGATGCCCCGTTAATAGAAGGTTGCTATAAAGCATTAGAAGAATTAAATAAAAAATATGAAGTCTACATAGTAACAGCATATTTCTGGGGTGGTTCAAATGAAGCAATATCAAACAATATTAAAGATAAATATAATTATTTAACTGAAAAACTACCATTTATTTCTCCACAAAATTTTATTTTTACAAGTAATAAACATTTAATAGATTCTGATATAGTAATAGATGACAGAATAAATAACCTATCAAATGGAAAATTAAAATTATTATTTAATGCTTGGCATAATAGAAGTATAAGTAATGATGAATTAAAAGAAAAAGGGATTGTACGAGTCTATAACTGGAATGACGTTTTAAGAGAAATAGAAAATTACAATTAAGAAAAAGAGGTATATACATGTTAGAAAAGAAATATGATCATAAAAAGACAGAAAAAGGAAAATATGAAATATGGAAAGAAAAGGGTTATTTTAAAGCTGATAATACATCAGATAAAACTCCTTTTTGTATTGTCATTCCACCTCCTAATGTAACAGGAAAACTACATATAGGACACGCTTATGATACTGCAATTCAAGATGCAATAGTAAGATATAAGAGAATGAAGGGCTTTGATACATTATGGCTTCCAGGAATGGATCATGCTGCTATTGCAACAGAAGCTAAAGTTGTTAAAAAACTAAAAGATGAAGGCATAGATAAATACGAATATGGAAGAGAAAATTTCCTAAAAGCCTGTTGGGACTGGACTCATGAATATGGTGGTAGTATAAGAGACCAATGGGCAGGTTTAGGATTATCAGTAGACTACACAAGAGAAAGATTTACTCTAGATGATGATTTAAATAAAGCAGTTAGAAAAGTTTTTGTTGATTACTATAATAAAGGGTTAATTTATAGAGGAGAAAAAATAATTAATTGGGATCCAGCAGCAAGAACAGCACTTTCAAATGAAGAAGTTATCTATAAATCAGAAAAAAGTGCTTTTTATCATTTAAAATATGTAATTGAAGGAACTGATAAATATCTAGATGTTGCAACAACCCGACCAGAAACACTATTTGGAGATACAGCAGTAGCAGTTAATGAAAACGATGAAAGATATAAAGAGTTTGTAGGAAAAAATGTAATAATACCACTTATGAATAAAGCAATTCCTATAATAACTGATGAACATGCAGATATGGAAAAAGGAACAGGTGTAGTTAAAATAACTCCTGCACATGATCCTAACGACTTTGAAGTTGGAAATAGACATAATCTTGAAAGAATAGTTATTATGAACGATGATGCTACAATGAATGAGAATGTTCCAAAAAAATATCAAGGAATGACTAGAGAAGAGTGTCGAGAAGCTTGTTTAGAAGATTTAAAAGAACAGGGACTATTACTTGAAATAGAACCATTAACACATGAAGTCGGGCATAGTGAAAGAACGGGTGTTATGGTCGAACCTATGATAAAAGAACAATGGTTTGTTAAGATGGCACCCTTAGCAAAAAAAGTATTAGAATTTCAAGATGACAAAGAAAATAAAATTAATTTTTTCCCAAAAAGATTTGAAAAAGTATTAAGACATTGGATGGATATCTCATATGATTGGTGTATTTCTCGTCAACTATGGTGGGGACATAGAATTCCGGCATGGTATAAAGACGGAGAAGTATATGTTGGTATGGAATCCCCTAAAGAAGAAGGATGGATTCAAGATGAAGATGTTCTCGATACATGGTTTAGCAGCGCACTTTGGCCTTTCTCAACTTTGGGTTGGCCAGAAAAAACAAAAGACTTTGAAAGATACTTCCCAACAGACTGTTTAGTAACAGGATACGATATTATTTTCTTTTGGGTAGCAAGAATGGCATTTCAAACAGAATATATTACAGGGAAAAGACCTTTTAAAGACTGCGTAATACACGGTTTAATTAGAGATAAACAAGGAAGAAAAATGTCTAAGTCATTAGGAAATGGAGTAGATCCATTTGATATGGTAGAAAAGTACGGAGCAGATTCTCTACGATTCTATTTAACAACAGATGGCTCTATGGGAATGGATTTAAGATTTGATGAAGTAAAACTATCTTCTACTTGGAATTTCATAAATAAAATATGGAATGCATCACGTTTTGTATTAATGAATATAGATGATTTAGCTAAAATAAAATTAGAAAATTTAAAAAATGAAGATAAATGGATTTTATCTAAATATGAAAAAACAGTTAAAAACGTTACAAAGCACATGGATAAATATGAATTTAATCTTGCAGGAGCAGAAATATATGAGTTTACATGGAATTATTTTTGCGATTATTATATAGAAATGGCAAAATACTCATTAGATAGTAGCGCGACTAAATCCGTATTATGTCATGTATTAACTGGTATATTAAAAATGCTACATCCATTTATGCCATTTGTTACTGAAGAAATATATCAAATGTTACCAGTAAAAGATGCTGAAAGTATTATGATATCAGATTATCCAAAATATAATAAAAAGTTTATATTTGAACAAGAAGAATATGCGGTAGATGATGCTGTTGATTTTATTAAAAACTTTAGAAATATTAGAGCAGAAAATAATATGACTAAAGAATTAAAAGTAATGTTTGATACAGAAGATGATAATGAACTAATAGTTAAGATGCTTAAATTAGACGATAGTATTGTTAAAGAACCATTAGGAAAGAAAGCATATAAAGTGTTTTCTAATAAAATAAAAGCAACTATCTTCTTCGAAAAATTAGAATCAGATGCGGATAAAGCAATTAAAGAAACACAAATTAAAATATTAAAATCTTCTATCGAAAGAAGAAAAAAACTATTATCAAATGAAAACTATGTAAATAAAGCTCCAAAAAATATAGTTGAAATGGATAGAAAAAAACTAGAAGAAGAATTAAAAAAATTAGAAGAGTTAGAAAAATAACCCTTCTTTTTTCATAAAAAAAAGTCATTTAAAATGACTCTTAAGCTAATTCATATTTGTCTAATCCATACTCAGCATATTCTTTAACAATATCTGAATCATAATCTCCCCAAGGACCAACCCACTTTTTAACCATAGCATGAGTAAAATCATTTACATTGTCCTTTGATAAAGCCTCTTGATATAAGCTACCTTCATGACCAATATTCCAACAATGTGCTTTTATATATTCTGTTATATTATTAAAATGAGAATATTGTCCTCCAGTTCCATCAGATGGATAAGTTCCTGGGGTTGCATTAGGTAAGGAAGAAAAATATTTTAATCCTCCTAAGTTATTATCTTTAAGAGCAACAGGCTGAGTTAATCCTTTAGGAGCATGACATTCATGAACAGGTTGTAGGGCTAGAGCACCAGGATATTTAATACCATATTTTTGGCAATAAAAAGTATATATAGGCATTACTAAATCTAAATATTCTTGAACACTATTACATGATGTAATCTGTTCAACAGATACTTTAGGGATGTCTTTTTCTGAAGCATACGTTTGAGTACTACCAACCTTAAGCATTCCATCAGCACCCATAAGTAAAAACTTTGCTGCATTAACATCTCCAGCTTTATAATTTGAAGATACTTCTGCTAAATAGTTTTCAATTGTTTTAAAATTAGTCATTAAGTCAGAAATAGACTTATCTATTTTTAGAAAAGTATCTGAACATTCATCAGCAATAGGTCCCATAAATACACTACTATCAGTAAGTCTAGTTTTACAATCTGAAATAGAAGCTTTACTAGTATCCAATTCAGTATTTAATTTATTAATTGTACTACCAGCTTCATCAAATATTTGATAATCTCCAACATTATAATCATCCATAAATAAACCTCCATCTAAAAATGTATCTTAAATTTATTTTATCATTAATAAAAAAAACACCCAACAAAAATAAAAAAATAATAAAAAAAATAATAAAAAAAGTGTAAAATCTTAATAAGAAAATTGACAAATTAAGTCAATATTGTTATGTTTACTTATAGATAATAGAGGTGAGATTATGATCGATTTAATTCCAATAGGTAGTATTGTAGAGTTAAAAGGTAATAAAAAAACTATGATTATTGGATATAATCCTAGTCTACCTAATGATACAGAACAATATGATTATATAGGGTGTTCACCGAATGGTCTAAATAAGACAAAGGAAAAATTAGTATGCAATGAAGATTATTTTTATATAAAAAAAGATGATATTATAAATATATTTTATATTGGTTTTAGTGATAGAAATTTTGACTTATTTGAAAAAATACATAATGAAATACTAAATAAAATAAAACAAAGAAAAGATAAAAATGATAATAATGAATTAAATAATATATTTAACGAAATAATAGAAAAATATAAGAAAGGACAAAGTAAAAATGATTGATTTATTACCAATAGGAAGTATTATTCGAGTAGACGGAATCGATTTAATGATATGTGCTTATATGAAAAAAGATTCTATTCTTAATAATGAACATTATGATTATGCTTGTTGTAAGTATCCAGAAGGATTAAGTGAAAATGCCATACTTATTAAAAAAGATAAAATAGAAAGAGTAAAATTTATTGGTTTTCAGGATAACCAATTTGTAGAATTTAAAAATACATTGGAGAAGGAAAATGACTAAAAAATTACCAATTGGATCAATTATAGAGTTTAAAGGAAATAAAGATAAATTTATGATTATTGGAAAAGATATCAAAAAAGATAATAAGATTTATGATTATATGTGTACAGTATATCCATATGGTTTTATAAAAGAACAAGACTTTGTATATGCAAATGATGAATCAGTAATATTGCTTTGGCATCTAGGAAACATTAATTAGGAGGAAAAGATAAGATATGAATAATTCAATTGCTGAAGAAATAGAAAAATTGAATAAAGAAAAAGTTAGAATTGAATCAGAGTTGGATATATACAGAAATGATTATTTAACATTAACAACTTGTGAAGATGAATTAGCAAGAATCTATTCCATTGCTGAAAATAGCGACTATACGTTAGAGTGCTTTTCAGCAAGTATTAATTCTACTGCGAAGTATAAGGATGAACAAAAGTATCCTGGACTTGATGCACTTTTTGACTTTAAAGATGAAGTAAATTTAAAAAAAGAGCCATTGCAAAAAGAGAATAATGATTTTATGATCAAACTAAATAATATGTTAATAGAAATTGATGAAATAAAAGAAACCGATGCAAAAGAAATAGAAAGATTAAACAACGAACTAAATGGAATTATAGATAGAATAAATGCATTAAGAGAATATAATAGTTATTAGATAGGAGATAATAATATGGCAGATCCAGCACCAAATAGTGAAATATATGCAAAAAGTCTAGCAGACTTAGCAAAAAACAATGATGAAATAATAGATCTTCTTGAAAAAAGTGCAACTGAATTAAATGATATTTTAACAAATTCACAATATATTTCAAATCAAATTATCCCAGTTTTAAATCAACTTGATTCATTAAAAAAAAATAAAGTAACAAAAATTGACGATGACTATAGTAATGAATTAGCTAATACAAATGCGTTAGTGGATATATATCAAAGTAAAGTTACTAAAATAATTGCAGGCTTAGCTTTTGCAACAGCAAGTATCACAGATTTTGTAATGTCCGATGAAGAAAAAACAAATTTTTTAAACTCATTATTGCAAGGAACCACAGATTACAATATGTTTTGGTTAGCCCAAGGTTTTGTAAATAGTTTTGAGAGATTCTCAGCCTTTAAAGGATTGGCTTTTTTATTAGCTTATGGAACAGATCAAAAATATGAAGATGGTGATTATGTTGTTGGTGATTCAACAAGAAAAATTGCAGAAGAATTAGGAATAAAAAATGATCCTAAAGCAGTTATGCCATGGATAAATACGGCAACTGGAACTATTCTTGTTGCAGTTTATGAAGGATTAAAATATGCTGTTGAGGATAAAGGGGATTGGAGTGATGAAGATTGGATTAGATTGACAAAAGAAATCATATCAGGAGCAACTAGTTACGCGACTTGGCAAGCACTATGCGATGGTGGAGCATTGATGATATTAAGTGCAGCAGGACTAAGTGTAGCCGCCACCCCAGAAATAGTAGCAGTTGGAATTGCTGCAGTAGGATCGATGGCAGTATCAAAAGCTGTAGATACTTTGGGGGACTATATAACTGGAGATAATATAATAGATAACTTCACTGCATATCAAAGAAAAAATGGTACATATTACTATGCTGATAAACTAGAAAACCCAAATGACCAAAAAATTGAAATTGCTGTTCCAAGAAATGGAAGTGGTAAAGATGGAACATATGATGTTTATATAGATAATTACAAAACAAATAGACACTACGAAGTTAAAGGAGAACCATGTACAGAAGAATATTATAAGAAGAGACTTTATAAGGACTGGGAAGATGTTTGCGAAGATGTAAAAAAGAACACATCACAACAAGATAGAGACGCATTTAATCAATATCTTGATAAAATAAAAAATGCAAAAACAAAAGAAGAAAGAGAAAAAATAGTAGAATCATTTGATAACTTAGAAAATGCTGCAGAAATAGATCCAGATAATTCTTTCACAGATTCTAAAATAGAAGTATATAAAAAACTAAAACTAAAAGGTTTTGATTTAAATGAATATATCGCAAGTCTAGAATAAATTTTAAGAGAAGGAGTATATAAATGAACGAAAATCAAAAAAATAACATAACATATGAAGAGGCAAAAATAATAATGAAAAATACAGTGGGAGATAAAGCAGATCAGGCGCGGGCAAAAGCTGAAATGCTAAGAGCTGGACTAGCTACAGCTATACCTCTTTCTATAGGTGCAATAGGGGCAATGCAAGGACAACCAATTGCTATGCCATGTATGCTATCAGTAGCTTTGACACTAAATATTCCAGTATTGATGGCTACATTAACCCGATTAAGAATAAATAAAAGTATATTGGATGATAGTTTTTTTGAAAATAAAACAAAACAAGAAATAATAGACGCTGCAACAAGTTACAAAGAAAAATACGAACAAACTTATGGAGACCAAGGAGGAAAAAGTCTATAATGTTAAATATTGGAGATATAATTGAAATTAGAGGAAAACAAGCAATAGTATGTTTTCATACTAATTATAATAAAAATAATTATATATGTGTATTTTTTGAAGAAGAAAAAATATATGACATTTATAAATATAAAAATGAAAATGAAAAATTAATGGTTCTAAGACCACAAGATAAAGAAGAAACAACAAATGTTTTAAATATATTTCTTGAAGAAGCTATCAATGAATATGGTATTCCAGATAATCTAAATCCAATAATTGATTATCTTGAGAAAAAATTAAAAGAAAATCAAGATGAAGAACAATCACAATGATTTTCTTTTTATTTGTATAAAATAAAAAAAAATTATATAATAATATCAAGAAATAGAATAATTACCTTCTAGGAGGATTATTATGAATAGTTTTTTTATCAATATATTATCTTACTCCGGTTGTCAATCCAGTATTATGTCTAATTTTATAGCAATTGCTAAAGGAATAATTAATTTAATATGTATAATAGTTCCTATATTATTAATCCTTAGTCTAACAATTAAATTAATACAGTTAGTAAATAATCCAGATGAAAAGAAAGTACCTAAAAATATATTAAATAGTGTTCTAGCAGCTATAATTATATTTTTTATTCCTATTATTATAAATGTAGTAATAAATCTTTCTAGTTCTAATACAACAGATAGTGAAGAATTTAATTTTCTAGTATGTTGGAAAAACGCTAAAATGACTGGTTTTTCATCAAGCCCGAAGTATCTTAGTCCAACTGAAGAAAAGAAAAAAAATATAATTAATAACGGAGACGAATACGAAAAAGGAACGAGTAATAAAAGTAGTAGTGGTAATAATAATGAAAAAGATAGCTCAGTAGAAACAAGTTATGGAGTTTTCTTAGGATTAGATCATGATAGCGGATTAAGCAAGCTATATAAATACAAATTAGTAGTAATAGACCTACAAGAATTTACAAAAAGTGATATAGAAAAACTACACAGTAAAGGAATTAAAGTTTACTCCTATTTAAATGTAGGATCCGTTGAAAACTATAGAAGTTACTATAACAAATTTAAAAGTTATTATTTAGGAACTTACGAAAATTGGGAAGATGAAAAATGGGTAGATGTAAGTCAAAAATCTTATCAAAATTTTATAATTAATGAATTAGAACCATCATTAAGACAAAAAGGAGCAGATGGATATTTTATAGATAATTGTGATGTTTATGCTAATTTTAAAAAAGATAAAATATATAAAGGATTACAAACCATATTAAAAGCAGTTCATTCTCACAATTTACCAATGTTAATAAATGGTGGAGATGTATTTGTTACAAAAGCTATTAAAGATGGAAGTTATAATAATTTATTTGATGGAGTAAATCAAGAAGAAGTATTTACCGTTATAAATTTTGACAATCATACGTATCACAATCAAGATAGTGATGATACAAAGTATTATAAAGACTATTTATCAAAAGTAAAAAGTAAAAATCTAAAAGTATACTTATTAGAATATGGAGCAAGTAAGAATAAAGAAAATGAAATAAAAAAATACTGTGAGGAAAACAATTTTTCTTATTACAATGCAAAGTCTTATAATTTAACCTAGAAAGGAAAGAGCATAGTAGTAGTATTGTCCTATATATATTTTCTCGTAACGGAAAGAAATTAGAAGAACATAAAATGGGAAATAGAATTAGCATTTAAATAATGATGGTATCCTCTAATAGCAAGGGTGAAAGGATACAAAGCAAATAAAATAGGATTAGTAGATAATTCATAAAAAATAATTGACAGATTAAAAAATTATAGGATAATTATTATAGGAGGGTAAATAAATGAAAACAATAAAACTTGCTTTTTTGTTTATAATATCATTCATTTCCACAAATGTTTACGCAAGAAATGTTGAAGTTTATTTCAGTGCTGAAGGAGGAAATGTCAATAATACAAATTTTAAAATAGTAGATGATTATGTACAAAAAACAGATGGTACATATTGTGCAAAATATGATAGCTCAGGTACCATAAAAAAAATTAACACCATTAATTCCTATTCTTTTTCACTTTCTAAGAGTGGAACAGGACTAGTAAAAGGAAGAGAATGGTACACATACAATTATGATAATAATAAGTTGTATTTTTTTAATCAAAATAAAACATATAGTGTAGATTATATTTTACAAATACTAGGAATGCAAGGTGATACATATCCAGTAATTACACTTTTTGCTCATTGGAAAAATGATCCATTAGAAGGTGGAACAGATATGTATTCAACTGGAAATTCTAGTCAGAGTAATAATAGTGCTCCAATATCTATATCAGCTTCATCTACTAATATCTTAGTAGGAAAAACACAAAAAATAAGTTTAAAATATAATAATACAGATTTAAGAAAAGAAAAAATTTCTTGGAAAAGTTCTAATACTAAAGTAGCAACAATTAATTCAAATGGAACAATTAAAGGAATAAAAGAAGGAACTGTTACTATAACCGCAACACTTACTAGTGGAGTAAAAGCTACAAAGAAATTTAATATAATAAAAAAAGGAACACATTATACAATTATACAATTCCATGAAAATGGTGGCTATTTATCAAAAAAAAGATCAAAAAACATTAGTAGTTCAAATCAGTATATAACATATAATGGTTCAAAAAAAGTTCAAAAGATTGCATATGGTACTAGTACATCAGAATATGGTTTAAGAGATGCAAATAATAAAGATTTTATTAATATATTAAAATGGGGAAAAACAATCAAAAAGAATGCTGAATGGAATACTAAGAAAGATGGTAGTGGAAAGAGTTATTCCCAAACAAAAGTATATCAATCAACTGATTTTTGTGATTCCTCTAAAAAAGACTGTACTGTAACATTATACGTAAATTGGGAAAGAAAGAATTTTGTAAATATTCAATATAATGCAAACGGAGGAAAACTTTCCTCAAAACATGGTAAAAAAGTTACAGCAACAGGAAATATAATATATTGTGAAAAACTAAGAAATTGTACTAGACTATTTAAAGGAGAAAAACTAACTGAGTCTGGTTTAATGAACTATAATAACGCATTTGGAATTAACATAAAAAGAGATGGCTATGAAGTTCCAAAAGGAGCAGAATGGAATACAAAAGCTGATGGAACAGGAAAGAGTTATTCCCAAACAAAAGTATATCAATCAACTGATTTTTGTGATTCCTCTAAAAAAGATTGTAATGTCATATTATATGTAAATTGGAAGAAAAAAAATACATCAACACAAAATAATCCATCACAAAGTGGACAAGTAGCTACTCAATCAACAAAGGATAGTTCAGTTGAATCTAGTTATGGCGTATTCTTAGGCCTAGATCATGATAGTGGACTAAGTAAGTTATATAAATACAAACTAGTAGTAATAGACTTACAAGAATTTACTAAAAATGATATACAAAAACTCCATAATAAAGGAATAAAAGTTTATTCATATTTGAATGTTGGTTCAGTAGAAAATTATAGAAAATACTACAAGAGATTTAAAAAATACTATTTGGGAACCTATGAAAACTGGGAAGATGAAAAATGGGTAGATGTAAGTAAAAGCTCTTACCAAAACTTTATTATTAATGAACTAGAACCATCATTAAGAGCCAAAGGAGCAGATGGATACTTTATTGATAATTGTGATGTTTATGCTAATTTCAAGAAGGATAAAATATATAAAGGATTACAAACTATTTTAGGTTCAATCCATTCACATAATTTACCAATGCTAATTAACGGTGGAGATGAATTCGTTTCAAAGGCAATAAAAGATGGAAGCTATTCTCGACTATTTGATGGAGTAAATCAAGAAGAAGTATTCACTGTTATTAATTTTGATAATCATACCTATCATACTCAATCAAAGAGTGAGTCAAAATACTATAAAGATTACTTACAGAAAGTAAAAAATAAAGGATTGAAAGTATATCTATTAGAGTATGGTGCTAAGTCAAGCAAAGAAAAAGAAATTGCCAATTATTGTAAACAAAATGGATTTGCATATTATAATTCAAAATCATATAATTTAGACTAAGTAATAAAGAGGCCTCTTATTAGAAAGGCCTCTTTTTAGAAGATAATGTAAAAAAATGTAAAAAATAAAATAAAAAAAAGTATATTAAAAATGTATGAACTCTAAAATGATATACTAAATATAAAGAGGTGATAGTCATTATGGTAGGGGAAGATATATTAATTAGGAAAGAACCTGTAAATAATATTTCTAAAGAATTAACAGAAGAATTTAATAACATAAATGGTTATATTAAAAAAATAGATGATAGCCTAGAAAAAGTAGAATTAACATGGAAAGGTAAAGATGCTGAAGAATATATAAAAAAAATGCAAGATAACTATAAAAAGCCATTAGAAGATTTTAATGACTCTTTAAAATCATATATTGATTATCTAGAAAAAGTATTTGGTGAGTATGAAAGTATGGATAACTCATTTGTAGAAAGGAAGTTAGAAATATAATGGATGAACAAAAAATAGATTATAATAAAGTTAAAGAACCCATTGATATAATGACTTCAGTTACAACATCATTTCAAAATACAATCTCTAATTTAGAAAGAATTATAGGTAAGCTTCCAAATTCTGCCTGGGAAGGAAGTGCTGCAGTTAGTTATCAAAATAAAGTAAAATCGCTTTTAAATAAATTGCCTGATGCAAATAAACAACTAGCAAATTCAGCTCTTTTTTTAGCAAGTTGTGTAAATAATTATCTTTTACTAGATCAAGAAAATATAAAAAATTTAAAAGCAATTATTGGAGATGCAGATAATGACTCATCACAAAACACTAAAGAAAATCAGCCTGAAATAACTAATAATAGTACAGATAATCAACAAAATAATGAGACTAGCAATGTTATAAATAATACAAATAATAGTAATACTAATTCTAGTCACAAAGAAAAATCAAGCTCTCATAGTGGATCTCATCATCATAGCAATAATGATTCTAAAAGCTCGTCAAGAAGTTCAGAAAAAAGTGTAAGTAAAAATAATTCAAAATCAGAACAAAAAAAAGACAATGATAATACTCTAACTACAAAAAAAGAGGAGAACAAAACAGAACAAAATACTCCACCATATGTTCTAAGTGCTTCAGAAAAAGAAGTAAGACAAAAAGTAGTATCAACTGCTTTAAAGGAACTAAATGGTCATTCTAGCTCTTATCACACAAATGGAAAAAAATATTTAGCATATTTTGGAGAAAAATCAGGACTATGGTGCAGTGAGTTTACTAGTTGGGTTTTAAATGCTGCTGGGGTTCCCCAAGATGTTGTAAAAAAGTTTGCAGGAGCAGAATCTGGGGCAAATTGGTTTAAAAGAAAAGGAAGACTAATTAAAAAAAGCAGAAATAAGAACTATATACCACAAGTTGGAGATATTTTATTTACTGGCAAAGGTAGTGCAACCCATACATGTATTGTTGTAAAATCTGATGGAAGTGGAAAATTTACAACAATAGATGGAGGTACTGATAGTGTTCACCTTCGCACAAGAAATATAAAAGATTCTAATGTCTATGCCTTTGGTATACCAGACTATTCCAAAATGGTTGACAAATCAAAAAGTAGTGTAGAAACAAAAGCATAAGGAGACTAAATATGAGTATATATGGTTTATATCAAGATATAGATGAAAATAGTGTATCTTCATCTATACATTCAATTGAAGAAAAAATTATAAAAAGTAGTAATAATCTAGTATCATTTAAAGAAAGCTTAGTAGATGACATCTGGACTGCAGACTCTAAGAGTAATATAATAAATTTTTTTACAAATATAGATAGTGTTATATATAATGATATAAAAAATAATTTAGTTAGAATACAAAAAATATGCAGTTTAATATCCACATATAAATCAAATGAAAAAGCAGCAAAGGAAAATAAAAATAAAATTGTTATAGCAAGACAAAACAATTTAAGTACAACTGAATTAGAACAAGTCCTATATAATCAAGAAAAAGAAATGGAAAACTGTATTAATCAGATATCAAATTTAGGGGGTGTATAAATAATGGATGTGTTTAAAATAAAAATAAAAAATATGACTGATAAATTAAATGAATTGAATAATTTAAAAAAAGATATTGAATCATTAGAAGAGGAGTGGAAAGGAATAAAGAGTAGTTCTACTATATCATCAATATATCAATCAACAACAGTTCAAATAAGTCGGTTAGCAAAAGATTATAATAATGCATTTTCATGGTTAGAAGAATATCTAAAAAGTGTAAAAGAAACAGAGAATAATTTAAAAAACTTTACAGGAAAAGTAGTATCTACACCAATAGAATTTAAAAATAATTTTTCAATTGAATTTAAAGAAAGAGCAAAATAAATACTTGTAATAAAAAAATAAATATAATATATTAAATATGGAGGTAGGATATGGATAATTTAAATGTAAATTCGGAAAAATTGTTATCTACAGCAAATAATTATAAACAAATTGCAAGCGAAGTAAGAGAAAGATATACAAAAATACTTAATATAATTGAACAAGTCACTGCAAATGATTCATGGAAAGGCGATGCTAGAAATCACTTTTTAGAAAAATTTGATGGAATACGTCATACTTTAGAAAGTCATCTACAAGAACTAGAATCTTTAGGACCGGCACTACAAGTAGCAGCAAATAATTATAGTAATGCTGAAAGTGAAAACATAGGAATGATGTAAGGAGGGATAATATGGATGGAAAAGTAGTATATCAATCATTAAAAGAAGCAGCAAATGATTTAAATAATAATTCAAAAAAACTAGACGAGCCGATTGATCGTTTTATAGAAAATGAAAAAACAATAGGGGAAAGTGGTTCATCTGCATGGGGAGGAAGTGCAGCAGAAGAAGTCTCTCCAGTATTATATAAATTGAAAAATGACATTGCTATGCTTCAAAGTTTAACCAATGAATTTAGTGAAAACGTAGAAAATTCTGTTATAAATTATCAAGAAGCTGATGCAAATAGTATAAATGTAGTACAAGACATTATTCAAGGATAGAAGATGATTTCTTCTTTTTTTTTGAAAAAATAATTGACTAAAGAATAAATATTTGATATAAGTATTTCTATATAAAAAACGGATACGACTGAAATTAATAGAATAATTAATATCTTTTCTAGGAGGTAGTCGAAATGGATAACGAAGTAGTAACAATTGAGACAATCTTGCAAGAACTAGAAAAACACAATGTTAGTCTAGAAAAAAGAAAAGAAGTATATAAAGCATATGAAATAGCACGAGAGATACACAAAAATCAAAAGAGAGAAAGCGGAGAACCTTATATTATTCATCCTCTTTGGGTTGCATATAATAATATAAAAGATATGCAACTTTATGACCCTGATGCAATTAGTGCAGCTTTACTACATGATACTATTGAAGATGCAACAGTTCCATTTAAAAAGGAAGATATTGCTAGATTAATAAATCCAACTGCTGCTATGTTAGTAGATGGAGTTACCAATATTCCAAAGTTTGCTGCTGAAGATGGAATGGATGCAGGAAACATTATTAGAATCATTAAAAGTTCAAAAAAGGATTTCAGAATAGCTGTCATAAAATTATCCGATAGACTTCATAATATGAAGACACTAAAGTATAAAAAAAATCCGGAAAAAAGAGTAAAAAAAGCCATAGAAACGATGCTAGTATATGTTCCATTAGCCAAGGCTATAGGAGCTTATCAAGTTAAGAATCAATTAGAAGATTTATCACTAAAATATATTGATCCTGTAAATTACAATATTATACAAGATAGAAAAAAAGAATTAGAGGATTACTTTATGGAACAATTACAGCCAATGAAAGAAATAATATCAAATGATTTATTAAAGGAAAATCTAAAAAATGAAGTAATTATAAGAGAACAAACAATATGTAGCATTTATAAAAAAATACTTGAAGGAACCAACATAGAGTCTAATTTTAATCTATATTATTTGAAAGCTATTATAGATTCAGAAAAAGCAATTTCCTGTTATAGGGCTCTTGTTCCGATTCACTATAAATATGTTCAACATTCAACAGAGGATCATATAAGAGAATATACAAATTTTTATCAAACATTAAATACAAATGTTGTTGTACCAAACTTCGGATTAGTTCGTATTAAAGTTAGGACAAAAGAGATGGATTTAGTATGTAAATATGGAATTCCAGGATTTTTTCTTAGTAAAAATCCAATTTCTTTTGAAGAAGCTCAGTCAAAAGTAGAAAACTCCTTATTTGTTCAAAGATTATCTCAAATTGAAGGGTTAAATCTTAACATAGAAGAACAATGGAAAAAAATAAAAGAAGAGGCATTAGTTGATCATATATCAGTTACAAGTGAGAATAATCAATCAATTCAAATAAAAAAAGGATCTACAATATCTGATTATATTTTAGAATATTATCCCGAATTTATAACAAAAAATAGATACCCAAATATTATCATAAATGGAGAAGTAGTAAAAGATGTTAGAACCATTTTAAAAAATGGCGATAGAATTCAACTTAATAGAGAAATTATAAATGATTCATCTTTCCATGTAATTCAATATTCTTCCTTAGAAGAGACGTATGGCCTTGAAGATATGAAAAAAATTCTACAGTATAGACAAACCACATAATCTATTTTATAATTAATATATAGAATAGAAGGTGTATTATGAAAAGAAATTATTTAAAGACTGCTGCGATAATTAATATTGTATTAGGACTGCTAACACGATATTTTCATTATCTCAGTCTTTTTTATATTGTAACAGGAGTAATTTTATTTTATTTAAGTTGTAGTAAAGATGAAACACTAGCAAATGCCAAAACAATAATATTTATAATTGGACTACTTTTATTACCAGTAAATTTAATATCTAGTGTAATTATTATATCTTCTATAAGTAGTTTAAACATAAAAAATAGTAATGGTCCTCCAGTAATTATAAAAAAAGTAATGGATCCAGAAATAAAAAAAATAGATATCTTATTAAAACTAGGAGTATCAATGATATTATTATCAGGAATTTTATTTGCAACAACAACTTGGAATATTATTTCTTCTAGTGGAAAAGTAATTGCTTTATTATGTTTTTCAGCTATCTTTATATTAATATCCATTATAACTGAAAAAAAATTTAAGTTATATAAATCATCATATATGTATTGGATTGTTTCAATGAGTTTCCTTATTTTTGGATTTGTTTCAATATTTTATTTTAAAATGATATCAATTGATTTATCCTATTTTGGTATAAAAAAAGACTT
The DNA here is from genome assembly GCA_946628005.1 of uncultured Caryophanales bacterium. GTDB lineage: Bacteria > Bacillota_I > Bacilli_A > RF39 > UBA660 > UBA3789. The sequence goes on along the minus strand of CAMOWA010000001.1, from coordinate 101,410 downwards.
AGCATATTTTATAACATTTTTTGTTATAAGTGGACTTTCATTAGCAACTTATTTAAAATACTCAAAAGATTATTTACTATATACATTTTTTTCGACTACATTACTAAGCTTATCAAGTATAATGCACTTTATGATACCAGATCAAGTTATTATAACAACAATTATATCAATTATTATATTAGCTTTTATAATAATAAAATCAAACCAAAAATTATATAATTATTGTATAAGTATTTCATTCTTAACATCAATATATACAGCAATGATTATCCCAAAATCAACATCAATAATTTACTTATTATTATCTGGAATCATAATACTAACTCAAATATTATTAACAAAAAAAGAAAAAGACCAACCAATTATAAGACTAATTATAATATATTTATTAGGAATTATATCAATAAGAAATTTACAGTTAACAGTATCTTCCCTATATTTTATAATGTTTATATTATTTTCTATATTAACAATTACAATAAAATATAAAGTGATAATAGAAGATGATAAATATTGTCAAATTAATTATATATTATATTTAGCATTAAGTTTTTTTGCTATAGCAATAACATATCAAAGAGAACCAATTATATGTTTTTTAATAAATATAACGTTATTAATAGAACACTTTTTATTACCACAAATTATCGAAGATACACATAATATGCAATATAGTATGAATATTCAACCCCTATGTATTTTTTCATCTATATTAACATTATCCAATGTTATAAGAGAATTATCTAGTTATAACATAATAATTCAACAAGTATTAGCAATTACATCAATTATATATTGTATTATTCATTTCTTTAATAAAGAAAAAAGCAAATATGAGTTTTACTTAATACTATCAGTAGGAATAAATCTATTCTTCTTAATAATACAACAAGACATTACATCGATAGTATTAATAGCTTTATCAATTATTTATCTATTAAGAGATGGATTTATAAATAATATTGAAAGAAAAAAAATTATTAGTTTTATATATTTATTAGTATATTTATATACATTGTTATTTTCATATAAAATATGTTCAACTGATATAATAATAAATTCTGGTATTTTCTTATGGTTACTAATTATATTCATAATCTTTATAAAAGATAAAAATATAGATAGATTAAATTATCTAGCAATAGTTGTTCCATTATTAAATATAACTAGTGAAATATCTGATTATCAAGATTATTTCTATATAATGTTAAGCATAATTATTCTATATTTAACTTTTATAATCATCACTTTCTTTATAAATAATCAAAAAGATAAAGAATTAACTGCAGTAATTGGTATTATATTATCAGTATTATTTATAATAACAACTACTAGTTATATAATTGGTTTATATATAGGAATACTAGGATTAATAGTTATATTAATAGGATTTTATAAAAAAGAATATAAACAATTATTTACAACAGGTATAGTTATAACAATTATAAATATTATTATTCAATTAAAAGAAGTATGGGGAATAATTCCATTTTGGTTATATCTTTTGGTAGGAGGATTATCAATTATTACATTTGTAACATATAAACAAATAAATAAAAAATAGATCACATGATCTATTTTTTCGACATATATAATAAAGAAAACTTGCTACAATAACATCGGTGATATAATGAAAAAAGTATTATTCAAAATAATATTTTTTATAGGAATAGGCTTTTTATTAGGAGAAATAGTATTTGGAAAAAAAATAGAAACAATAAAGCAACTTGCTAATAAAGATACTTATTATTTATTACAAGAAGGAATTTATAATAATAAAAAACTATTAAAAGAAAATTGTAAATACTTAAATGATAAAATAATAGAAAAACATAATAATAAATATTATGTCTTTATAGCAATTACAAAGGATTTGTCTATATTAAAAAAAATAAAAGAAATATATGAAAAAGCAGGAATAAATACAATTATTATACAAAAAAACATTAGCTCAGATTCCTTTTCAGAAAATTTAAATCAGTTAGATTATTTAATAAAAAATACAAAGGATGATGAACAAATACTTTTAATAGAAAAAGTTATTTTAGCAAATTATGAAGAAATGATAAAAAAAGAGTAGTATTTTTATTTAAATGGAGAATAATATATAAGAGGATATATGAGTTATAAAATAAAAGAATTACCAATAGAAGAAAGACCAAGAGAGAGATTAAAACAAGTTGGTATTAAAAATCTATCTGATAAAGAATTATTATCAATTATATTAAAAACAGGAAGAAAAGGAAAAAATGTAAATGAATTATCATTAGAATTATTAAAAAAAATAGATATAAAAGATTTACAAAATATAACACTACAAGAATTAGTATCAATAAATGGAATTGGAGAAGTAAAAGCAATGGAACTTTTAGCAGCGATAGAATTAGGAAAAAGAATATGGTTAAAAGAAAATAATAAGTTAGAAAAATTAGAAAATGCTGAGAAAATATGGAAAGATTCCAAATATCTATTTACTGGATTAAAACAAGAATATTTTTACTGCTATTATTTTAATAATAAACAAGAATTAATTAAAAGGAAAAATCTATTCATTGGTACAATAAATAGTGCAACAACACATACTAGAGAAGTCTTTAAAGAAGCTTATTTATTAAGTGCTAGTTTTATTGTATGTCTTCATAATCATCCATCTAATGATGTTGAACCAAGTAAAGCAGATATACTATTTACAAAAGCCTTGATGAAAACAGGAGAAATACAAGGAATCCCTGTAATAGATCATATAATAGTAGGGGAAAATAAATACTTTAGTTTTTATGAAAATCAAGATATCTTAAATCTTTAATTGAATGAAAGTTTTTTTTATACTATAATAAGGAAGAGATGATGTTTATGAAAAAAAAAGAAAAGAATAAAAAAAATATTATAGGAATTATTATAGGAGTAGTATGTATTATATTACTTACAATTTCAATAAATGCTAATAGAAAAACAGGAAAAATTGAGAACTTTTTAAATAATATAAGTACCTTTATACAAAAAACTGAACTATTTCCTATATCAAGTTTAAAAAAAGATTGTATAAGTGATAAAACTAAAAGCTATACAATTCAAAAAAATATTAATACTTCTTTAGAAAAAGAAATTAAAGAATTAAAAGAAACATTAGAACTAAACCACACCTTAACAGAATACACTCCTATAAATGCAACAATATTATCAAGAAATAAAAGTTATTGGTTTAATACAATAACGATAGATAAAGGAAGAAAAGATAATATTAAAAAGAATATGGCAGTAGTAACAAAGAATGGATTAATTGGAAAAATATCAAAATTATATTCCCATTCAAGTGAAATAAAATTAATTACATCTGACGATATTAATTTTAAAGTAAGTGTTGCAATAAAAACAAATGAAATAGATAACTATGCTATAATGAATGGATTTGATAAAAAAACAGGATATATAAAAGCATCTGGAATAGATAAAACAACGGAGATAAAAAAAGGAGATACAGTATTAACAAGTGGACTAGGAGAATTTTTTCCAGGAGGAATATATATTGGAACAGTAGAAAAAGTACTAAGTGATAAGTATAATTTAAGTAAAACAGTACTAATAAAAACAAATCAAAACTTTAATGATATACATTATGTAACAATATTAGGAGAAAAGAAATGACAATTATATTAATGATAATATCGCTTTTATTAGATGGACTTATAACAAACTTTCTCCCATATTTATCCAATCAGCTTAGTATATTTACTCCATTATTAACATTAACTACTATTTTTATAATAACTCCTCTATATCAAAAAAAAGATAAGAAGTATTATATCTTATTATTTATATTTGGAATAATTTATGATTTGTTTTATACAAACTTATTATTTTTAAATGCTATATTATTTACTATAATAGGTTTTATATCAAAATATATAAATAAAAACTATGAAATAACTCATATTAGATTAATCATTTTTATTATACTAATAATCACTATATATGAATCAAGTTATGCATTAATTTTATGGTTATTTCAACTAGTACCAATTACTTTAACTAAAGTAATTTATAAAATTATACATAGTTTATTATTAAACTGTATAGTAGGGGAAATATTATATATTATTATAAATAAGATACCAAAAAAGTATAAAAAGATAAGTATAAATTAAACATACTTTCTTTTTTTTTACATAAAATGAATTAAAGGATGGTATTATGAATAGAAGAGTAGAAAAAAAACTAGTATTAAAAAAAAGTATTAGAAAAAAAATAAATAAATTATTATATACAATTATAATATTCTTATTAGGAATGATTGCTACTAAGAATAATCCAACTCTAAAAGAAAAAATAAAAACAAATGTATATGAAAAAAGCTTTCCATTTCAAAAAATAAAAAAACAATATGAAAAGTATTTTGGAAATATCTTATCAGTTGAAAAAAAAATTAAAGAACAAGAAACAGTATTTAATGAAAAACTATCATATGAAAAAATAGAAAAATATCAAAATGGAGCCAAATTAAAAGTAATAGATAATTACATGGTCCCAGCGATAGAAAGTGGAATAGTAGTATTTATTGGAGAAAAAGAGAAAATAGGGAATACAATTATTATTGAACAAGTAAATGGAATTGATACATTTTATTCTAATATAAATATTAATAATTTAAAATTATACGATTATGTAGAAAAAGGAGAATTAATAGGAGAAGTAAAAAATAATGAGTTATTCTTAACCTTTCAAAAAAATGGAAAATATTTAGACTATAAAAAGTATGTTTAAAATAAATCCACTAGTTTATATCTTTATAGTAATTATGTTTTTAACCGGATCATTTAAAGAATTTATTATAATATATTCTCTAATTATTATACATGAATGTGGACATATACTTTTTTCTTATCTTTTTAAACTAAAAATAAAACATATTTACTTATATCCATTAGGTGGAATATCCGTAGTAGAATCTAATTTAAATATACATCCAATAAAAGAATTAATAATATTAATGATGGGTCCTATATTTCAACAAATAGCATATTTATTATTAAGTGTATTATTTCCATATTATATTAAAATAATAAAAGTATATCATAGTGGAATATTATTATTTAATCTATTACCAATATATCCATTAGATGGAGGAAAAATAGTAAATGTTCTCCTACAAAAAATATTCCCATATAAAATTAGTTATAAAATAGTAATTATATTAAGTTATTTTATTACATTTACTATATTTTTTATGAGTAATAAAACATATATTAATAATTATATATTTATAATTTTATTAGTATTAATAATAACCAAAGAAAAAAATAAAATTTATTATATATATAATAAATTTTTACTAGAAAGATATCTAAATAATTATAAATTTAAAAAAACAAATATTATAAAAAATGAAAACAACTTCTATAGAAATAGAAAACATATTCTAAATATAAATAATAAATATGAATTAGAAAAAGATTATTTAAGAAGAAAATATAAATGTTTTTAAATCAACATGAGATTTCTATTAATCACTCATAGATATGATTAAGAAAAACACAATAATACATTTAAAAATTAATAGTTTTATACAATCTCGAGAAGATGTCCATCATCATTTTCCCAACTAATCTTGAACTGATGAAGATGGTTTTATCAGTACAATTTGTAGTTTGTCAATATTACTATCATAATGAAATCTTAGTCTTAAATAATCACCTATTTCTTCAAATGTTTGATAATATGATATTTTTTTATTATCATTAATAAAACTAATCTTAGCTATCTTATATTGTGATAATTCATTTTCTTTAAAATTTTCTATTTCCTCTTTCTTTAAATAAATATAAATATTATTATAATCATTTCGTAGTAATTTATCATCTGGAAAATCAACTATATATATAGGTGAAATCAAAGCAGGATTATCATTAATATTAATAATACTTTTATTATTAGATTTTGATATAAAGCCATTTGATTTTCTAAATGCTTCATACGCATGAGTGCCTTCTATTACATAAGGCAACGATAATTTCTTTATATTGCCATAATTATAATAACTTTCTACTTTCCCATAACTAAATTTAAGTACATCTTTTATGAATAACGGATCACCATAATCATACAAAGAAGAATCCTGATATTTCTTATTTTCTTTAAAATCTTCTAATGAATTGAATTGAACAAATGTACCAAGCATTTTTTTTGAAAATGAGCCAAATTCACTAACATTTAACAAGTCTACATTATTAATATATTTAAACGTAAATCTTATTTCATCATAATTCTTTATTAAATTTTCAATATTTTTTCCATCATAATAATCTCTAAACAAATTACTATCATCAGCAAAATTCCCATTATCATTAACGAAGTTAACATTAAAATCATAAGGAGTTGCACCAATTATTTTACTAATTTGTTTTACAAATTCTTGTCTTATCTCATCAAGTTGATAATCGTCTTTAGGATAATCAAAACTAGTAGTCGAATAGGAATATGGTACATAAACTCTAAATTTTTTATTTTTGTATTTCAAGATATAAATTACGCCATAGTAGGTATCTTCACAAGTGAAATTTAAGAAGCCGGATTGTTCACAGGCTTTATCAACATTACTAGACACAATTTTTGGTTTAATTTTGTATTTTTTATAAATGTATTTTAAAGCAGTGTTTTTTTCTTCTTTAATTAAGACTCTATCACCAGTATTATCAAAAATGGTAAACAATATAATAAAGATGGCAAGAATAATAATAAAACTTTGATAAAGGCCTTTCCGATTTACATTTTCTTTTTTATTTTTACTCATACAAATTACCTCAAGAATCTTGTATACATTATAACATCACATTTTAATAATAAAGATTAATTTATAGAAATATATAATGTTTTACATTAAGTTTACATGTATAACTTAAATTACTAATTAATTAGTAAATAAATATTTGGAATAACATATATATAATTTGAAGAAAAATATTTATTCCCTAATTAATATTTTATGACAAAAAAATAATTTAGTTTATTTCTAAATTATCTTTTATTCTTTATAAGTCTATTTTTACATCTTCTTTTTTTACTTCATCTGCTTCAAAGAATTCTTTTTTAGTCATTCCTTTACTTTTGGCAATGCTACTAGTTGGAAATGAAACTAATAATTGATTATATAATGAAATATTTGAATTATAAAGTCTTCTTGCTGCTTGTAAATGTTCTTCTACATCTGCTATAGATTGTTGTAATGTCTTATAGTTTTCGCTTGATTTTAATTCTGGATAACTTTCAGCTACAACATTAATTTTTTTAAAATTTTCATCCATAGCACGATTTGCATCATTTCTTTCCTTTATAGACATATCTTTACGAAGATTAATTACTTCGAATAAAGTTTCTTTTTCATGCTTTGTATACGATTTAACAACATCAATCATTTTTGTTAAAACATCATATCTTTTTGTTAAAGCAACATCTATTCCTGAAAGTGCCTCATCAATTTTTACAACTGATCTATTTAATTTATTAGAAGTTGATATATACCATATTACAAAAATAAGTATAATTACAACTACTGCAATTAAAATATATAATGGATTCATACTACACCTCCCTTCTGAATAAATCGTTATCTAAACTCAATTCATCCACAAAATTTGTAATTAGTTTTATATCTTGTGAAATCTCGTTAGTAACCTTTTCTTCATTTATTTTAGTAAATATACCATGTTCAAATGAATCTTTATTATTTTGTATTCCTATATGTAGTTTGTTATCAATAAAACAAAATAACAGTTTACCAGAAATATTGCTTGCTAATTTCTTAATTTTTTCCATTAATGATGGAGTTAAAATGTAAAATGCATCATGCTCATCTTGTGCATATGTTCTAAAACTGTTGTTAAATACTTGATCTTCCATCATAACTTTCTTATATTTTATTTTTGCACCCCAATTACTTAATCTAGAATTCCCAAAACCTTTCTGACATACTTGGATATTTGCTTTGAAACACTTATTAAAATCAAATATCATCCATCTTCCTCTAAAAATTGTAACCCAGGTCGTTGTAGTATTACCATCACTATCAGTTGTTTCATGTTCTTCTTCAATATGGACATCAGATTGAACAACATTAATATTTTTATATTTACCAGAAATATAATCATTAGATGAATATCTATCACCCATATCCATCATTCCTGTATTACTTATTATAGATTCATCTAATCCCTTTTCTGGCTCGTAAACTAAATCGGTAAAAACAGATTTAAGGGATTTTAAAACAAATGCTTCTTTAAATGCTAATGTAAACCTTTTTGTAGGCTTTATATTAATTTTGGTAGTTACAATTGTACCAAAAATAAAAGCAAAAAATGAAATATAAGGAGATTGTAATGTAATAAATAATATAATGGCAATTACTATACTTATTAAAACTCCTATTAATACAATATTTCTTGCTTTTTTTCTTAATACTTCTAGTTCTTCAACACTCATAACTTCACTCCAAATCTATAGATTAACCTTATAAACCTATTTATTATAAGCATTATATCAAAAAAAATTATTTTTTCATACTCTTTTAATGAAATTTACATGTATATAATTTAGTTGATTAACCCAAAATGAATATAAATAGATTTAAACAATAATATTATAGTATTAAACTTATTTTTCATTTCCTTATAGTACTTTTTCAATTTCACTAATTAATTGTTCTTTATTAGGAATGTAGTAAGTATAAGTTGATGCAAATATATTATTAGATAAACCACCTAAGGCATACTCTAACATTACATTATCTTTTTCAGCACATAATATTATACCTATTGGTTTGCCATCATCTTCACTATTAACGGCATTTTCATAATAATTTAAGTATAAATTCATTTGACCTAAATTTTCTGTTTTAAGAGTTATTCGTTGCTGCAATCCAACAAACATGAATCCTTTACCTAATTCAAGCAAAAAATCTTCAATGTGTCTTATTAACTTATATTCTAAATCTTTTTCTAAAAGTGGCTTGGGTTCTTTTACAGCTAAAAATTCAAATACATAAGGTTGTTTTACTATATCACTAGGTTTATTTAAAGTTTGTTTGATAAATTACCTAAATATATAGGTTTTGAATAATTAAAGGCTAAAATGGTTATTCCTTTAATAATTATCCTATGTGGTTCAATATATGATAGATTAGTTCTATCAATCTTTCTTATATTACCATTTATTATTGTTGGTGTAGTATTACAAAATCCACATATAAACTCTATTTTCTTTTTTAATTCATCATCAAACTCTATTTTTTTCTTTACAATATTAATCATTTAACCTGTCCTTTCTTTAATTAACAAAAAAATACCAACTTCTTTTAGAAATTGATATTTCTATATTAAGTCCAAAACTTTAAAAAGTTTGGACAAATTTCCCAATGGTGCCGAAGGTAAGAATTGAACTTACCGCTGATCCTTACCAAGGATCTGTTTTACCACTAAACTACATCGGCATATAAATAACAAACTAATTATAACATGATAGGAGAGCGAGTTTCAATAATTTTTTAAATAAAAAAAACTAAGTAGTTCTTTAAATTTCCAAATGGTGGATATTTAGAATATTTATCGAACTATTTCTAATTATATATCCCATTGATTATAGAAAATATTTTTAGCCTAATATAATTAGAAATATTTAATAGTTGAATGCTTACCTCCAAAAGGAGGGGATGAAAATGACTAAGAAAGATTTATTAATTCTATCATTAATCATTTTCATCATTTTACTTATTCTTCATTTATTTAAATGATAATGAATTATAAAAAGAAACAGCACTCAACTTACTAGCGTTGATTAAGCGCTAACCAATACACGTGAGTACTCAACATGTGAAAGTAGAGTATTCCCTTTTTAAGTTTTTGCAAGGTTTCTTGCTAGATACATAACAAAATAAAAAAGACTTTTCTCAAGTCCTTTACTTTTCTAATGGTGGAGCATAGCGGGATCGAACCGCTGACCTCCACGGTGCAAACGTGGCGCTCTCCCAGCTGAGCTAATGCCCCATAACTCACTTTTCCTCATCAGCAAGTAAATAAATTATATCAAACCATATATATCGTGTCAATTGTTTTTCAAAAAAAAATAAAAAAATTGTTACAGTTCAAAAAGAAAGATTATTTTTTTAAAAAGAAAAGTAGAAATGAATTATTATTTTTTGTATAATAATAAAGAATAGAGGTGATAGGGTGGATAATAAAATTCAGTTTATGATTATTAATGGAAATGTACAATTTTTACAAAACTCAACAATGGATCATAGAGAGTGGTTTATTTCACTAGGAGGAAATCCTAATGATTTTGAACAAGTAATAAGAGGGTTTATAATGGGTAATAAAATAGTCTTCTTTAAGGGACTTAACTTTAACTATGACCAACAAGTAATGAATGCAGCAATTATGTATTCTGAAAAAATAAAACAAGCAATGAATAATCCAAATTTAGAAGTATATTGTGGAATTACAATCAGTTCACAAGGAGCTAAATGGGAACCAGTTGTAAAAATTAATGATAGTGAGCTTCAAAAAGAAAAGAAAGAAGAACAAATAATAAATGATAAAGCTTTTCAAAACCAATATGGATATATTGGAAACGAATCAATGCTAGAGATTAAAAATGATTATAATGATGAAAAATTTTTAAAAAAGGCAATCATTGTTACAATAATTATTATGATACTAAGTATACTAAATTCTATATTTTTTCAAAAAATAGGAAGAGCAGTTATTGTAACAAAATTTGATATTTTTTTATCTATCTTACAAGTAATATTATTAGGAACATGTATATATTTATATAAACAAAAAAATAAATATGCAAAATATCTAGCTATTGCAACAAGTATAGTTATGATATTTACTTTTAATATAATATCTATAATATTGGGAATTATATATTTACTATTTACAGTTGATCAAAAATATTTTCAAAAAATTGAAAATTTAATAAAAAAGAAAAAAATAAAGGAATAGGTGATAATAGTGTATAAGATAATTAGTAATAAGAAAATAAGTGAAAATTCATATGAAATGATTATAAATGCTCCACTAGTAATTGAAAACTGTATACCAGGACAATTTGTAATTGTTATGGGAAAAGAAGATAGTGAAAGAATTCCATTAACAATATATGATTATGATAAAGAAAAAGGAGAACTATCACTTATTTATCAAGTAGTAGGAGCATCAACTGAAGAATTAAAAACTATAAAAGATGAATTATATAGTGTAGCAGGACCTTTAGGAAATCCTAATGAAATATGTTTAAATACGGAAGAGTTTAAAGATAAAAGAATATGTTATGTTGCTGGAGGAGTAGGGATTGCTCCAGTATATCCCCAAGTAAAATATTTAAATGAAAAAGGGCTAAATATAGATGTGATATACGGAGCAAGAAGTGCTAATTTATTACTGATAAGAGATAAAATTGAAAAAGTTGCTCACAAGATAAGGTATGCAACAGATGATGGATCTTTTGGAACAAAAGGTTTTGTTACAGATATCTTAGAAAAAAATATAAATGATTACGATATCGTTGTAGCAATAGGTCCAGTAATCATGATGAAAAATGTTGCTGAATTAACTAAAAAATATAATAAAAAAACAATAGTAAGTATGAATCCATTAATGGTAGATGGAAGTGGAATGTGTGGAGCATGTAGATGTGAAGTAGATGGAAAGCCAAAATTTGCCTGTATCCATGGCCCTGAATTTGATGGGCATAAAATAAATTTTGACCTAGCTTTAAAAAGAATGAATATTTATAAAGAAGAAGAAAAAGAAAAATGGGCTCAAATGAAAAAATCTTTAGGAGGATTAGAAAATGAATGATGAAAAAGTAAGAGGAAAAATTCAAGATGCTTCAAATAGAATTCATAATTTTGAAGAAGTAGAGTTAGGATACACAAAAGAAGAAGCACAAAAAGAAGCCTCTCGTTGCCTACATTGTCAAAATCCAAGATGTATGAAAGGTTGCCCTGTTTCTATTGAAATTCCAGAATTTATTCAAGCAATCAAAGAAGAAAACATAGAAAAAGCTTATCAAATAATATCAAAATCATCTTCACTTCCAGCAGTATGTGGAAGAGTCTGTCCTCAAGAAAAACAATGTGAAGCAATGTGTATAAAAGGCTTTAAGGGAGACGCAATATCAATTGGATCATTAGAAAGATATGTTGCTGATCAAGCAATATTAAATAATTTAAATACACCAATTAAGAAAGAAAAAAACGGTAAAAAAGTAGCAATCGTAGGAAGTGGACCAGCTGGTCTTACTTGTGCAGGGGACCTTGCTAAAGAAGGATATGATGTTACAATATATGAAATATTACAAAAAGCAGGAGGAGTTTTAACATATGGAATTCCAGAATTTAGACTACCAAAAAGAATCGTAAAAAAAGAAGTGGAATCCTTAGAAAAACTTGGAGTAAAAATAATAACAGACGTTTTGGTTGGAAATACAATTCTATTAGAAGAACTACAAAAAGAGTATGATGCAGTTTTTCTAGGAACAGGAGCTGGACTTCCAAAATTTATGGGAATACCAGGAGAGGATGCAAACGGAGTCTTTTCTGCAAACGAAATTTTAACAAGAATTAATTTAATGGGAGCATATAAAGAAGAATCAAAAACCCCAATAAAAAAAGCAAAAAAGGCATATGTAATTGGTGGTGGAAATGTTGCAATGGATGCTGTTCGCTCTCTAAAAAGACTTGGAGTAGATGCTCATATTTTGTATCGTAGAAGTTTAGAAGAACTACCTGCTAGAAAAATGGAAGTAGAACACGCAATGGATGAGGAAATACAGTTTGACTTACTAACAAACCCAACAAAAATATTAACTGATGATAACAATAATGTAACTGGTATGGAAGTTGTAAATATGATTCTAACAGAAGCAGGGGAAGATGGTCGCAGAAATGTTATTCCAGATGAAAGCTCAACTCATACATTAGACTGTGATATGGTAGTTATGGCTCTTGGAACTAGTCCAAATCATTCAGCCTTAAAAGAAAGTAATATTAAGCTAAATGAAAAAGGGCTTATCATAGTAGAAGAAGCAAAAACCTCTCTAGATAAAGTATATGCTGGAGGAGATGCCGTAACAGGTGCAGCAACAGTTATTCTTGCAATGGAGGCTGGAAAAAAAGCTGCCAAACAAATTATGGAAGCTATAAAATAATGAATGGGTGGATAAAACCTATTCTTTTATTATTAGTTAAATTTGACAAATGATAAAACTAATGTTAAGGTAAAAAAAATAAATAGGAAAAAGTGATATTTATGATAATAAAGATGCATTTACATGATGAACCATTTCAAAAAATTAAAAATGGTAAAAAGAAAATAGAAATGAGAATAAAAGATGAAAAAAGAAGTAAAATTAAAGTTGGAGATACAATAGAATTTGAAAACAGAAAAACAAAAGAAGTTATATCAAAAAAAATCATAAATCTTTATAGTTATAAAAATTTTGAAGAGTTAATTAAAAATTATAATAAAGAAATTCTTGGCTATAATGAAGAAGATAATATATTAGAAGAACTTGAAATATATTATCCAAAAGAAGAACAAGAAAAATATGGTGTTATAGCAATCGAAACAGAATAGAAAAGGAGATAACAATGAATGAAATAAAATGTCCAAAATGTGGTACTGTTTTCCAAATAAATGAGACAGACTATGAATCAATTGTAAAGCAAATTAGAGATCATGAACTAGAAAAAGAAATAAAACGATTGGAAGAAGAATTTAAAAAGGATAAGAATAATTCTATTCAATTAGCAGAAGCTAAGTTAGAAAAAAAACTAAAAGATGAGTTACAATCAAAAGATTTAGAAATAAATAACTTAAAAAATGAATTAAAATTAAAAGAAGAAAATACAAAAAATTCTTTAGAAAAAGAATATATAAAATCAATAAATGAAAAAGAAAAAATAATAAAAGATTTAGAATCAAAAATAAAGATATCAGAAAGTGAAAATAAACTAGCTATTCAAAATGCTCTTTATGAAAAAGAAAAAGAGATGGATAATTTAAATTCAAAATTAACAATTCAAAAAAAAGAAGCAGAATTATTAGAAAAAAATTTAAAAGAAAGTTATGAAGAAAAAATAAAAACGAAAGATGAGCAAATTGCTTATTATAAAGATTTTAAAGCAAAGCAATCCACTAAAATGATAGGAGAGTCTTTAGAAGTACATTGTCAAAATGAGTTTAATACATTAAGACCACTATTTAAAAATTGTTATTTTGAAAAAGATAATGATGCAAAAACTGGGTCAAAAGGAGACTTTATATTTAGAGATTATGATGAAAATAACAATGAATTTGTATCAATTATGTTTGAAATGAAAAATGAAGCGGATGAAACAGCAACTAAACATAAAAATGAAGATTTCTTAAAAGAACTTGATAAAGATAGAAGAGAAAAAAAATGCGAATATGCGGTTTTAGTTTCTCTTTTAGAATCAGATAATGATTATTATAATAATGGCATAGTAGATATGTCACATAAATATGAAAAAATGTATGTAATAAGGCCTCAATTTTTTATACCAATGATAACACTAATAAGAAATTTAGCTATGAATTCACTTGAATATAAAAAAGAATTAGAATATATAAAAAATCAAAACATTGATATATCTCATTTTGAAGAAAACATGAATCATTTTAAAGAAGGATTCTCAAGAAATTATCGACTTGCTTCCGAAAGATTTAAAAAAGCAATAGAAGAAATTGACAAAACAATAGATCACTTGCAAAAAACGAAAGAAAATCTATTAAAAACAGATGATAATTTAAGATTAGCAAATAATAAAGCAGAAGATTTAACAATTCAAAAATTGACAAGAAACTCTGAAACTATGAGAAAAATGTTTGAAGAATTAAAAAATGAATAAGAGGTTTAAATGAAAGATTTAAGAAAAAATTTAAAGTTTGCATGGCGATATGCAAATAATGTAAAAAGTAAAATTATTATGTTTATTATATTTGACTTTATGCAAATAATAATTAGTATAGTTTTACCAATTCTCAGTGCAAAAATAATTGTTAGATTAACTTCAAATGAACTAAAACAAGTACTATTTTTAGCAATAACTTTATTTCTAATTCAAACAACAAGAAATATTATAGATTTCTATTCAGAATATTTTATCCAATATAGTTACAAAGAAATATTAAAAAAACTGCAAATGGATTTAGGAAAAACAATTCTAAAATTAACAAATTCATGTATAGATAAAGCATCATCAGGATTGTTTATTCAGAGAATAACTGGTGATTCTACAAAAATTGCGGATATCTTTAACATAATAAGTTTAGAAGCAACATCTATTATTACAGATATAGGTATTTTTATTGCTATAATAATTATAGATTATAGAGTATTTATATTTATATTTATACTTGTATTTATAA
Organism: uncultured Caryophanales bacterium; assembly: GCA_946628005.1. Classification (GTDB taxonomy): domain Bacteria; phylum Bacillota_I; class Bacilli_A; order RF39; family UBA660; genus UBA3789. The sequence continues at coordinate 85,961 of CAMOWA010000001.1, read as the reverse complement.
TTGGAATTTTAGAAAGAAAACGAATTCAAAATAGAATTAACAATGAGAAGATAATTCGAAAAGATAATGATTTAGTAACAGGATTTATAGGAGAACTAGTTAGAGGAACAAAAGATATCAAAATGCTCAGTGCAGAAAAGAGTTTTTTAAAAGAAACAGAAAAAAAAATAACACACTTAAATGAAAAAAGATATAATATGTATAATATTCAAAGAAAGTTCAGAGTTTCAATAAATACATTAAAAGATTTTCAAACATTAGCAATCATTACTTTATTGTTATATTTTATATCAAAAGGTGAAATAACAATTGCATATGCCTTAGTTATACATAATTATGTAGGAAGAATTAGTTATATAGTTAAAAGTTTTAGTAATTTAGTAGATGGTATAAAAGATTTTAATTTATCATGTAATCGTATATTTGAAATAATAAACTCAGATAAATATCCAAAAGAAAAATTTGGCCAAAAACATATTAATAAAGTAAAAGGAAATTTTGAATTTAAAAAAGTATCTTTCAGTTATATATCTGGATATGAAGTATTAAAAGATATAAGTTTTAAAGTAAAAGAAAAATCTATGGTTGCTTTTGTAGGAAAAAGCGGCTCTGGAAAAAGTACAATTTTTAATTTACTTTGCAAATTATATGAATCTGATAATGGTGAAATATTAATTGACGGAATAGATATTAAAGAATTAGATAGAGAGTCCATTCGAGACAATATCACAATTATTTCACAAAATCCTTATATATTTAATTTAAGTATAAAAGATAATTTAAAAATTGTTAAAGAAGATTTAACTGAAGAAGAAATGATTGATGCATGTAAAAAAGCTTGTTTAGATGACTTTATCAATAGTTTACCAAATAAGTATGATACTATTGTAGGAGAGGGTGGAATAAATTTAAGCGGTGGAGAAAGACAAAGACTTGCTATTGCGAGAGCCTTAATCCAAAAAACAGAAATTATATTGTTTGATGAAGCAACAAGTTCACTTGATAATGTTACTCAACTAAAAATACAAAAAGCAATAGAAAATATGCAAAATGATTTTACTATTTTAATAATAGCCCACCGTTTAAGTACAATTGTTAATTGTGATAGAATTTTATTTTTAGATGATGGTAAAATATGTGCAGAAGGAAAACATGATGATTTACTAAACAATTGCCAAAAATATAAAGAATTATATGATATGGAAATAGAAAAGCAATAAAAAGATTGCATAATATTAAAAAATATGGTATAATTAATACACATTGATGAAGATACATATAAAAAATGGGGGATGGTTAGAATGAAGAATATCATGGAGTTACTTTGGGCTTTTTCCAAAAAAAATAAAAGCAGAGTTATAAAAAATTCAAATACAAAGATTGAAGCTAAATATTTAAAAAAAATATCAATATAATGAATTTTATATTGACTTTTTTTTCTTTAAAAGATATATTAAAACCATAAGTGCGATGATGGGTGTGGAAAGCCAAGAGCAGTATACAAAGAGCTGATTCTTCTAGAATAAGTAAGGTGGAACCGCGGAATAATATATTTCGTCCTTACATATTCTAGAAGTTTTTGTTTTATAGGAGGGAAAAATGAATATATTTTTTTCAGTATCATCTCATACTGACATAGAAAAAGAATATTTTGAAGATGCTTCATTTTTAGCCAAGGAATTAGCATCTAATAATAGTGATTTGATAATAGGTGTGGCAATGAAAGAAGGAATGTCAGGAAGAATTATTAAAGAATTTACAGATAATAATAGAAAGATAGATTTATATACTTTAAAAATCTATAATGAAAACCCAAACGATTTTCCTAATATAAACTTTCATTACTGCGATTCTACATATGAAAGAACAAAAAAAATATATAATGAAAGTGATATTCTATTATTAATGCCTGGAGGGACAGGGACGATAGCTGAAATATTTTCATTTCTAGAAGAAATGAGAACCATAAAAACAGAAAAAAAATTAATTCTTTATAATAAAAATAATTATTATAAAGAAATAATTCAATTTATAAAAAATGCAATTGAAAAAAAATTTAATACAGAAGATATTTTTGACTATATTAATATCATAGAAAATAAAGAAGAAATAGTATCATATATAAAAAGGAGATAAATTATGGAAAAATTAACAATGGAAAAATTAGTAAATTATTGTAAACAATATGGATTTATATTTCAGGGAAGTGAAATATATGGAGGTCTTGCTAATACATGGGATTATGGACCACTAGGAAGTAGAATAAAAAATGCCGTTAAAGATACTTGGAGAAAAAGATTTATACAAGAAAGACCAAATGCCTATGAAGTAGATGCTGCTATTTTAATGCATCCAAGAGTTTGGGAAGCATCAGGACATGTAGGCTCATTCTCTGATCCATTAATAGATTGTAAACATTGTAAGGCAAGACACAGAGTAGATAATTTAATTGATGATTATAATCCAGAAGCTCATGCGGATGGTATGAGCCAGGAAGAGATGATGAATTATATAAGAGAGAATAAAGTACCTTGCCCAAGATGTGGAAAAAGTGATTTTACTGATATAAGACAATTTAACTTAATGTTTGAAACTCACAGGGGTGTGGTAGAAGATGGAAAAAACAAGGTTTATTTAAGACCAGAAAATGCCCAAGGAGAGTATGTTAACTTCTTAAATGTTCAAAGAACAATGAGGACAAAACTACCTTTCAGTATAGGTCAGATTGGTAAAGCATTTAGAAATGAAATAACTCCAGGAAACTTTACATTTAGAACGATAGAGTTTGAGCAAATGGAATATCAAACTTTCTGTAAAGAAGGAACAGATAGCGATTTATATGCTTATTTTAAAGAATATGCTAAAAAATATTTTATGGATTTAGGACTACCAGAAGAAAAACTAAGATATCATGATCATGAAAAATTAGCTCATTATGCAAAAGAAGCATGTGATATTGAATACAATTTTAATTTTGGATGGGGAGAGATAAATGGAACACATAATAGAACAGATTATGACCTATCTCGTCACCAAGAGTATTCTTCTGTATCACAAGAATATCTAGATCCTGAAACTAATGAAAAATATATTCCATACATTATTGAATCAACAGTTGGATGTGACAGAACAGTTTTAGCTATTCTTGATAATAGTTATTGTGTTGAAGAACTAGAAAATGGAGATACAAGGGAAGTAATGAAATTTATTCCATACTTAGCGCCATATAAAGTTTGTGTATTACCTTTAGCAAAAAAATATCATAGTGAAAAAGCAATAGAACTATACAATGAATTATCAAAGCATTTTATGACAACATATGATGAGACTGGATCAATTGGTAAAAGATATAGAAGAAGTGACGCAATAGGAACCCCATGGGCTATTACAGTAGACGATGAAACAATAAAAAATGGAACAGTCACAATTAGAGATAGAGATACAATGGAACAAATAACATTAAAAGTAGAGGAAATCGTTCCATATATTACGGAAAGAATTCAATTTTAGAATTCTTTTTTTCTATTGAAAAACTTCAAAATTTTAATTATAATGATAACAAGGTGAGTAGTATGAAGGATAAAATTGGATGGACAATAATTGTATGTTCTACGATATTAATAATTTTAAGTTTTTATGTTTTATCATGTGGATATGTAGAATATTCTTTTACACTCTTTCTGTTTTCAGTAATAATTTTTATAATTGGAATAGTTTTTATAAAAAAAGCTGGAAATCCTATAAATGATTATTATATAGAATTAGATGAGATATTAAATAAATATAAACAGATTCTTAAGAAAACAAAAAATCTTCCAACAACTGATAATAAAATTACCATTAATTTTAAAAAAATGGAGGATTTAGTCGATATACAAGGAAAAAATAACAATACAATTTTTTATAAAAAAGAAAATGATAAATGTACATTTATGATATGTGATGATGAGGAAAACTATGTTTATATTAAAAATTTAAAGGAAGAAGAAAATAATATAAAAAATGAGGTAGAAGAAAAAGCAATTAATAAAAAAGAAGAAAAAAGCAACCGAAAAGATAATAAAAGTAAAAAAATAGAAATAGAAGTACTAGAATAGAAAGAAGGAAAAAAATGGTTAAAATTGGAATACCATTAAGATATGCATCATTATCAGATGGAAGAAATATACAATATTTAGAAGAAAGATTAAGAAGAACCATTCAAAAAGCAGGAGGAATGATCATTCCAATTGTTGCTAACCAAGATATTTTTTATAGTGAAACAAAATATAGAGAATATAATGATTTAACAGAAAAAGAAAAGAAAGAATTAGATAAATACTTAGAAATAGTAGATGGTGTATTATTTCCAGGTGGGTACAAAATTTCAAAATGCGATGAATATTTAAGAGATAAATGTATTGAAAAAGATATTCCAACTCTTGGAATATGTTTAGGAATGCAATTAATCAGTTCCTATAAAAAAGATTTTTATGTAGAAAAAAATGATAGTATTATTAATCATTGTCAAGAAAAATATGATATTCTTACCCATAAAGTAAAAATAGAAAAAGATTCAATGCTATATAAAATATTACAAAAAGATGAAATCATGGTAAATAGTTTTCATAATTATCATGCAATAGAAAATACCAATCTAAAAGTAAGTTCAAAGGCTTTGGATAGTATTATTGAATCGATAGAAGTACCAAATAAAAAGTTTATTATGGGAATACAATGGCATCCTGAGATTAGTTATGATTTTGATGATAATTCAAGAAAAATTATAGATTTCTTTATTGAAAAATGTAAAAAATAGGTTTTCCTATTTTTTTTTGTTTAATTGTAAAAAAAATGGGAATAATAATAAAGAAAAAGAAAGGATGATATTATGATGAATATATGTAAAAAAGATTGTGAATGGTTTCTATGTGGAACAATTTTAGGAAGTATAATTGGAATGATGATTTCTCCAAAATGTGGAAAAGAAATGAGAGAAGATATGATGAAAATAATAGAAGGAGTTGATAAAGAGTTTAATAAAACAATTAAAGAATTAGAACAAGATATAAATGACTTAGACAAAGAAAAAAATATTAATAAAGCCAAAGAAAAAGCTGAAAACATCTTAGAACAAGCTAATAGTTTAGTAGATTCAGCAATTAAAGATAAAAAACCGAAATTAAAAAAGATGGCAAGTGATATGCAAAAAAAGGCTCGTGCTGTAACGGAAAGCGTATTAGATAATCTTGAATAACAATAGATTATCTTTTTTTATGATAATTTGAATTGTATTATTAATTCTTGAATAATAATAAAAAAAGCATTATACTATAAAGCAACTGTGGAGGAAAATATGAAATATGATAGAATAGAATATAATAGAAAAATATTAAAAAATTACAATATTATTCAAAAATTTTATAAAAGTGAAGATGCAGGCGGTAGATCTTTAGCATGCTTTTTTTCAAATCCAGAAGAATCAATGCTAAGATTTGCTAGTAGCTTATTAGATTATCATGTAGATTTGGAACAATTAAGAGAAGAGGCAATCAATAACAACCTAAAAGAAGTACATATTACGGAAAATGTTGCCCTTAAATTACTTATTGAACAGACAAAAAGAGAAAGAAAGGGAAAATTGCTAAGTAAAAAAGAATTTGATGAAATTTTTGGCGATATGGAAGGAGAAGAATATTTAGATTTTCTAGTAAAACTAGTTTACCATACGATATTTTCACTTTTTAGTGACAGAGAGAATTCGAATAATTATTACTGTAAACAGTTAGACTTAAAGAAAAATAGTAGAAACGAATTAATATTTAATCAAACGATTATTTCTTTATCTTCAAGTATGATAGCCCCTATATATAATCTTTTTAATGGTTATGATGAAGATGAAATAGAGAGTTTTGAATACTTCGCAACAAAATTCCATGAATTATGTAATAAGGTAATAAAAAAGAAGAGTAAAATCATTCACAAATGAATTACTCTTCAAATCAACAAATGTTATTAATGATAAAAAATTACTCTTTTTCATTAGAGTCTTGTTCAAAATATTTTAATATTTTCTTTTGATTTTTTAAAACTAGTTCCATTTTATCATGCAAAGATTCTAATATTAATTCACTCTTTAAATCAGTTCGATAATCATTTTGGTTTCTTAGACTATCTTTAGCAGCTTGTCTATTTTGACTCATCATAATGATTGGAGCTTGTAATGCAGCTATACAAGATAAAAGAAGATTTAATAAAATGAAAGGATATGGATCAAGTTCTTTTCCATTTGATAAAATAACAGCATTTAATATAACCCAAAATAATAAAAATAATGAGAACCCTAAGATAAAGCCCCAAGAACCAGCAATTTCACTGACTTTATCAGCTATTCTGTCCCCACGGGTCATTTTAGCTTCCTCTTGTTTGTCAACATCAATACTAATAGGTTGATCAACTAATAAATCTAATAATTCTTCTTCATCTTGTGCCTCTAACGTATTATTTTTTAATAACATTTGAACAATTTCTTTTTTTGTTTTTCTTTTCTCCATTTTATTCACCTAATTAAGTTTACAATAAAAATGAAAAAAAGTCTCTAGATTTTTAATAAGAATTTTTATAATAGTTATTAAAATATATAAAAAATAGTTGACAAATCTATATTAAATGCATAAAATATTACTAGTCAAAGAAAAAAGGAAAGAGATTTATATCCACCTGATTGCGAAAAGTGATAGGTAAAGAGCCGATAATAATGAATAAAATATATTTATTTAGGTTTTTGGTGGATATAAATGTTTATATCTGCTTTTCTTATTATATGGAGGTGTTAGGTATCGCAAAGAATAATAATAACATGTTGATTAATGACCAAATAAAAGTACCTGAAGTATTGGTAATTGGTCCAAATGGTGAACAAGTTGGAGTAAAAACAATTCAAGATGCAAGAACTTTAGCAACTTATGCAGCACTAGATTTAGTATTAATTAGTCCAAATGCTAATCCACCAGTTTGTAAAGTAATGGATTATAATAAATTCCGTTATGAAAAGCAAAAAAAAGCAAAGGAAGCCTTAAAAAAACAAAAGGCAAATACTTCAGAGTTAAAAGAGTATCGTTTATCACCTGTTATTGATGTAGGAGACTTTGAGACGAAGTTAAGAAATGCAACAAAGTATCTTCAAAAAGGAGATAGAATTAAACTAACAATTCGATTCAAAGGACGTCAGATGGCTCATACTGAGTTAGGTAAAGAAGTTCTAGAACGTTTTGCCGATAGAGTAGTAGAATATGCAGATATAGAACAAAATCCTAAATTGGATGGAAGAGTGATGACTATGTTATTAATTCCAAAAAAAGACAAAAATTAATATAGGAGGAAATAAATATGCCAAAATTAAAAACACATAAAGGAACAGCAAAAACAGTAAAAAAACGTAAAAATGATTATGTTATTGGAAAACCAGGAAGTAGACATAACACTGGTTCTAAAAGTGCAAGCTTTAATAGAGGATGCAGAAAGGGATCTAACCTAAGCAAGGCAGATCAAAATAGATTAAAGAACATAATCTAATCATAATAGAAGGAGGACAAATAAAATGGCAAGAGTAAAAAATGGAGCAGTTACAAAAGCTCGTCATAAAAAAGTTTTAAAACAAGCTAAAGGATACTTTGGAAGTAAACATAGATTATATAAAACTGCCAAAGAGCAACTTATGCATTCAGGACAATATGCTTTTCGTGATAGAAAACAAAAGAAAAGAGATTTTAGAAAATTATGGATTACTAGAATTAATGCAGCATGTAGACAAAATGATATTTCATATTCAAGATTTATTGAAGGTTTAACAAAAGCTGGAGTTGAAATCAATCGTAAAATGTTATCTGAAATAGCAATAAATGATCCTAAGGCATTTTCAGAATTAGTAAAAATCGCTAAAGATGGAAAGACAGGAAAAATTAAACCAGAGACAAAAGAAGTAAATGAGGAAGTTACAGTAGGTGTAAGTAAAGAACCTAAAAAAGTAACTAAGACTGTAAAAGAAACTAAGAAAGAGACAAAAAAAGAAGAAAAAGAAGAAAAAGAAACTACTGATTATTCAAAAATGACAGTTGCAGAATTAAAAGAAATAGCTAAAAAGAAAAAAATAGATGTAACTGGAATGAAGAAAGCTGAAATAATAGAAGCATTAAATAAATAAAAAACATATTAGTGGATTACTTTGTCTAGTGCCTATAAGGTGATAAAGTTTAGAAACTAATAGAAGAAATTAACGAAAAAGGAGAAAATAAAATGACTGTTGTATCAATGAATTATTTATTAGAAGCAGGTGTACAATTTGGACACCAAAAAAGAAGATGGAATCCTAAAATGAAGGAATATATCTTTACAACTCGTGATGACATTTACATCATCGATTTACAAAAAACAGTAAAAAAACTAGAAGAAGCTTATGAAGCAATGAAAGAAATTGCTCAAAAAGAAGGAAAAGTATTATTTGTAGGTACAAAAAAACAAGCTCAAGAAGCTGCTGAAGAATCTGCAAATCGTACAAACATGTATTTTGTAAATGAAAGATGGCTAGGTGGAACATTAACAAACTTCAAAACAATTCGTTCTAGAATTAGAAGAATGGAAGAAATCGAATCAATGGAATCAGATGGAACATTTGATGCCTTACCAAAAAAAGAAGTAATTGGACTAAGAAAAGAATATGAAAAACTAAATAAAAATTTACGTGGAATTCGTGAAATGAAAAAAATGCCTCAAGCATTAGTAATTGTAGATCCACGTAAAGAAGAAATTGCAATTAAAGAAGCTCGTATTTTAGGAATACCTGTATTTGGAATTGTAGATACAAATTGTGATCCAGATATGGTAGATTATGTAATTCCAGGAAATGATGATGCTGTACGTTCAGTAAAATTACTTATTGGGGTACTTACAAATGCAATCGCTGAAGTAAACGGAAACGAAGTTATTGACTTTGTAACTGAAGAAGATCGTAATAAATCTGAAAAGAGAGAAGAAAAAGAAAATCGTCGTAATGAAAAAGTAGAAAATAAAGAAAACAAAAAAGTTTCTGAAGTAAGTGAAAAAAAAGAAGTTGAAGAAGTTAAAGAAGAAAAAGCAGAGCCAACTGACTCAAACTTAGAAGAATTAAGTTTAGCAGATTTAAAAGCAAAAGCAAAAGAAGCTGGGATAAAAGGATATTCTTCTATGAAAAAAGCAGAAATAATAGAAGCTTTAACAAAATAGAAACTTACAAGGAAGCGATGATTCACTTCCTTTATTGTGTAATAAATGAAATGGAGGAGTAAAAATGCTTAAAGCAAGTGATGTAAAAGAATTAAGAGAAAAAACTGGTGCAGGAATGATGGACTGTAAAAGAGCTCTTGAAGCATGCGAAGGAAATATGGATAGTGCAATTGATTGGTTAAGAGAAAAAGGAATTGCTAAGGCAGCTAAAAAAGAATCAAGAATTGCTGCTGAAGGAATTACAGAAGCAGCATCTAATGATAATGAAGCAATTATTTTCGAAGTTAATTGTGAAACAGATTTCGTTACAAAAAATGAAAAATTCCAGGGATTAGTGAAAGAATTGAGAGAAGCTTTATTGTTTGCAAAATGTACAAACACTGAAGAAGCCAATGAAGTTAAATTAAAAGATGGTAAAACAGTAAATGAAAGAATTGTTGAAGAAACAGCAACTATTGGAGAAAAAATTAGTTTTAGACGTTTTATGAGAGTAACAAAAGCAGATGATGAAACATTTGGAATTTATTCTCATATGGGTGGAAGAATAACAGCTATTGTTACTTTAAAAGGATTAAGTGATACAGATAATGCTAGAGACGTTGCTAGAGATGTTGCTATGCAAGCTGCTGCAATGAATCCAATTGCTGTAAATCGTGATCAAGTACCAGAAGATATTGTTGAACATGAAAAAGAAATGATCAAAGCAGAAATGAAAAATGATGAAAAAAATAACAGCAAGTCAGAAGAAATTTTAGATAAAATGGCTACAGGTAAACTTTCTAAATTCTTTAAAGAAAATTGTTTAGTAGAACAAGATTTTATTAAAGACTCATCTATGACAGTTGAAAAATATGTAAAACAAAATGGCGGAGAAGTTGTTTCTATGGTTCGTTACCAAGTAGGTGAAGGAATAGAAAAGAAACAAGAAAACTTTGCCGAAGAAGTAGCTGCCCAAATTAATGCAGCACAATAAGAAGATACAACAAGTATCTTTTTTATATTAAGATGTTGCTTGATTTCTATAAAATTGCTCTTGCTTGAAAATTTATGCTTGATTATTTATATGCATCTTTATAATAACAAACTAAGTAATTAAGAGGTGATTATTATGACGTTGACTAAATATTTATTTGATCCTAATATAGATTCAAAATATGCTCGTGTAGATTGGGATGATAACTCTTTTGCTCCTCCTACTCGCATATTTTAGATTTTGATTGTGTTTCTCATTTTTATTTGTTATTCTATTCAGAAGAAACTCATAAATATCATTTACTTGATACTTATTCTCAAGAATTTGTTCCTGGAAATGTAATAGGTTATATAATAGAAGATGATTCACATATTCTTATTATTGCCGATAAATCTGATTCTAATACAACATCAAAAATAAATTTAAGAACTTACAATTATGAAAAAAAACAATTTAATGACAATGTTGACTATGAAATTTTATTACAAATGTGTCCTATTAATGAAGGTATCCTATTTGAATTAATGGGGTTCTCAGAAAAAGATAATTCCTGCCAAAAAAAATCTAAAAGATAATAATTTATAATAGTTATAGTTTTGTATTTTGATTTAGGTAATAGAATATGTTTAAACATATTCTTTTTTTCATATATGTAAAAATATGTTAAATAAAATCAATATAAAAAAGAAAAATAGAAATAAAAGGCTTTTTTTTGCTATACTTATCATAATAGAGGTGATAAGAAGTGACCGACAATGAAAAAAGTCCTATAGAAAAAATTGATGAGCAAATAGAAAGCATAAGAAATATAGAATTAGAAGAAGAAACTGAAGAAAAAGAAGAAGAGAAAGAAAATGAAACAAAAAAAATAGATAGTATTGATGATATAGAAAGTCCCAAAGATGATTTAACTATAAATAAAACGGATACAAAAGAGCAAAAAGATGATACAAAAATAATAGAAAAACAGGAAACGGATTCTAATAAAGAAGGAAAAAAAATAGAAAAGAAAAATAATAAGAAAAAAATAATAATACTTGTGATTATATTATTAATTATCTTAATAATAATTTTATGTACAATAACTAATAATAAAACAACAAAAACAAAAAATAAAACAAAAGAACTAACAAAAGAAAGACAAGAAAAAATAATTAATGGCTATGGAGATGCTTTAAAAGGAATAATTGCCGTATACTATGATAAACAAAACGTATTATTAGAATTTGAAGATGCAGTAAAATTGATTGATTATAAATATAAAGTAGAGTGCAAAGAACATGAAATATATGATGATGGAAATATTTACTTAAATAAATGTCAAATTGATAATAAAAAAACAAGTTATTCTTATGGAAAAAAACAAGAAAAAAAAGAAACACCAATAATAAAAGAAGATGATATAAAAGTATATGTATCAAAAGAAACTGGAAAAGCTACATTAAAGGAACCATCTAAAAAAGATGACTATGAAACTTATGGCTTTAATATAGAAGGAGCTTATCAAAACTTAACTTTGTTAAGTGAAAAAGATTCTCCCTTTGTATTATATTATGATAATGAATATCTTGCTCATATGATTAATTTCAAGACTAAAGAAAAAATCTTAGATGGATTAAATTATCAAGCAATTTTACCAATACAATATGATGATAAGTATGATTCAACTTTTATAGCAATTCAAGTTAATGATAAATGGGGAATTTATAATATCAAGACAAATGAAAGAGTAGTATCACATAAATATGATAACATATCACCAAGATTATATATGGGAACAAGTGGACCAGTAACGAGTATTAATGCACTAGAAGATGGCGTTATAGCAGTTGAAAACCATAATTACGACTATTCTAAAGCAAATTATGGAATATTAAATTATAAAGAAAATAAAGAACTTTTACCATTAGAGTATAAAACTATGTTACAAAGTGGCAAATATTTATGGACAATTGATGAATTTGGAGATGGACATATATTTGATCATTATGGACAGGAATTATTAAAAGATAAATATGATAAAATATATTGGGCAGTAGATGGTAAATATATACTAGTGCAAGATAATACGGAACTAAAACTAATATCTATAAAAGGAAAGGAATTATATAATTACAAAGAAGTAGATTTAGGAAAAATTAATTATGGATTATCTTATAATGATGGAGCTTTATTCCAATTTACTAAATCAGAAATTAGAGAAGGTAATACTGAAATAGAATGCATAGAAGTTATTTACAACTCATCCAATAATAAAGGCGAGATAAAATCAAGTCCATGTGGTGGTATAGCAAAACCAATACTATATTTATACCCTCAAAAAACCACAAATGTAAAAGTAACATTTTCCCATCCAGAATATTTAGAAACAACTTATCCTAAATTCCTTGGAGAATGGAATGTAAAAGCCTATAAAAATGGAGATTTATATGATAAAGATGGAAAATACTATTATGGGCTTTACTGGGATGAAAAACAAGTACATCAAACAGATTTTAAAGAAGGATTCTATGTTGAAAAAGATGAAGCAATTGAATTTTTAGAAGAAAAATTAGATATTATTGGACTTAACAAAAAAGAAAAAAATGAATTTATTATGTATTGGTTACCTATAATAGAAAAAAATGAAAAAAACTTAATTTATTTTGAACTAACGGAAGAAAGGGAAAAAGTAAATAAAATAAATATTACTCCTAAACCAGACTCCCTACTAAGAGTAGTTATCCATGTGAAAAAAGTAAAAGAAAAAGTAAATATAAAAGAAGAAAAATTAACAAGATTTAAAAGAAAAGGCTTCACAGCAGTAGAATGGGGAGGAACCATTTATTAAGAAGAAAAGAGAATTTCTCTTTTTCTTTATTAAATAGCTTGATAATTTTAATTTTTTTGATATAATAAAAACGCATATAAGGGGTGAGTAATATGACTAAAAAAACTTCTAGAAATGCAGTAAAAAAAATTAATAAACAATTGGACAAACTATTAAAAGAAAAAAAAGAATTAGATAATACAACAATATTAAAAAAAGCAGAAGTAGAAAAACTAAAACAAGCTTCTACAATGCCAACAAAAAAGAAAAAATCAACCCCAAAAAAGGAAGCAATTGTTGCAGAAGAAAGAAAGAAAAAAACGACCACAAAGAAAAAAGAAGAGGTAATAGTACCAGAAAGAAAAGTATCTAAAGAAACAAAGAAAAAAGGCACAGTAAAGAGAAAAATAAATATTACAAAAGAAAATAAAACTAAATTAAAAAATTCAACAAGAAAAAAGACAGAAGAGAAAAAAGAAATAGAAAAAGAAGAAAAATCATTAGAAGATAAGGTAGCCGATGTAATAAAAGATATTGATCAAAACGAAGAAAGCGACAAAGTTATTTCAAATATCTTTGAAAACTCATCACACTATTTTAATACAAAAACAATAGCTGTTCCAAAAAGTACCAAAGAAAAATTAAAAAAGATAGAAAAAATAACTAAAAAAGATAATTCTAATAAAGTCTCCTTCCCTAAAAAGAAAGATATAAAAGAAATAGGTTCATTAAAAGAAGAAAATAAAGAGAATTTTGATTGGTTAAATCTAATAGTAAAATTATTATTTATAATATTTACAATCTTATTTATAATCTTTTTAATATTTATTTTTTACGTATGTACATACTAAAACATTTAAGAATATGAAAATATTCTTTTTTTTTACGTAAAATGACAAAAAAAAAGAATGTTTTTATTTTGTTGATTTACTCTAAGTAATAATTTTGTTATACTAAACATATAGTAGGAGATATAAAATGAAGAAGAGTAGGAAAAAAATAGTAATAGTAATAGTGATGCTATCAGTGCTTTCCCTTTTTTTATATGCAAGAAAAGAGAACACTATAAATAAAATATTGAGACAAGAACCATATAAATATTTTAATAAAGATATAAAAGAATATATTAAAAAAGTTTATAATGCAACAGGTAAAGTTGTACAAACAGAAGATAATAAAGAAGAAAACACTCCATATTTAAATCCTAAATATATAAGATATTTATCATTAAGTGATACAGAAAAAAGAAATGTAGAGGAAATTCCTAGTACTTATACAGTTGACTTTCCAGTAGAAGTAAAAAAAGTTGGTTCCCTACCATCATCGTTTGATTTAAGAAATATCAATGGAAATAGCTATATAACCCCATTAAAAAATCAAGCATCATTAGATTTATGCTGGGATTTTACACTAGTAGAACAAGCAGAAAGTTATGTAATGTTAAAGAATAATACTCCATATAATGCTTCTTCAATATTGTTTTCAACAAGACAAATAGACTATGCAAGTAGTACGAATGGAATAAAAGACTATGTAAATGAAAATGGTACAAGAGAACTTGGAGCAGGAGGAAACTTTTTAACATCATCATTGATTATGTCCAACGCACTTGGATTAGTGAATGAAAATAAGATGCCATTTAATGAACAAAAAACACAAAAAGAACTTTCAGAAGTATTAAATTATTCAAATTCCCTTTATGAAGTTAATTCAACAGTAATGATGCCAACAATAGATACAGATACAACGGCAACAGAAAAACAAAATATAATAAACGCGATAAAACAATACGTAATGAATTCTGGTGGCGCATATGTTGGAACACAAGGACCAGGATTTTCTTGTAGCTCAAAAAATTCTGACGGAAATACAATTATAAGAGTAGACAATGGCTGTGAACAAAACGCAGGCCACGCAATGCAAATAATTGGTTGGAATGACAATTATTCATACTCATACTGTAAAAGTGGTAATGCTCATTCCCAAAATACTTCATCATGTAGTAGTTCTAACTTAGTAAACGGAAAAGGAGCATGGATACTTAGAAATTCTTGGGGAACAAGTTACTCATATGTATATTTAGCTTTTGACTCCATACTAGATGATTTTTATATATTAACAGATATTACATCAATGGAAAATAAGACTTGGGACAATAATTATCATAAAACACTAGATTCATTTTATATTTATCATAATATTTCTGATACAATTAAATTTGAAAAAAATATAGATTCTGCTGAAAAAGTAGAAAAAGTAAAATTCTTTTCATTTGGAAAAGCAGGAACATTTACAATATCTATTACATCAGATAAAGAATCATATCAAAATATTAAAACCGTTACAGTTGATTATCCAGGAATATATACAATTGATTTATCTGATAAAAATATAGTAATTACAGATTCATCTTTTAATGTTAAAATAGCAAGTTCAAATAAAGTATCTTTAGTAAAAGATAGTATGTCTGTATTTACAAGTAATATTGAAGAAAAACCAATACTAAAAGCAAAAACAGAGTCATTAAAATTTGCATTAAATTCTTCTAATTATAGTTTCAGAGCATATACTTATTCTAAAAATATAAATTCAAACTCTTTAATTAATTATCAATTATTAAATAAAAAGAATCAAGATGTATCTAATTATTTAAATGTTACAAATAATAAGATTGCTAAAAATGATATTAACCCTTTAATAACAATTAATTCATCTATACCAAGTGGACTATATACGTTAAGAGCGATTTATAATCAAGCTCAAGAAGACATTAGTATTCAAATAGGAGAAGGTCAGACATATCGAATAACTTTCTATGCAAATAATGGAAGCCCATCTCTTACAACACAAAATGTATCTTCTCTAACAGCATTTAACTTAAAAGCAAATTCTTTCTCTAAAACAGGATATGTATTTAAAAACTGGAATACCAAAATAGATGGAAGTGGAACTAGTTATTCAGATCAAGAAAGTATAGAGTCCATAGAAGAAAATATAACATTATATGCACAATGGACACCTATTCAATATAAAGTTACATATAATGCTAATGGTGGAGTAGGAACAATGGGAGAACAAAACTTTATATATGATAATTCATATAAGTTAATTAAAAACACATTTACAAGAGAAGACTATGAATTTGTAGGATGGAACACACAAGCTAATGGCAGTGGAACAAAATACAAAGATGAAGCCAGTGTTATAAATATGACATTTAGAGATAATGAAGTTGTTACACTATATGCTGAATGGAAAAAAATACTACCATTCTCAATAAAAGATTACGAAGTAGTAGAAAATACAAATTATATAAATTTAATTGCTATTAATACGAATATAGATAAATATAAATCACATTTTACAATGAAGAGTGGATATGAATTAAGTATCGATTTAAAAGGGAAAAATGTGATATATACAGGTTCAAAAACACAAATTTTAAAAAATGGACAAGTAGTAGATGAATTTATAAACTGCGTCCCAGGTGATATTAATGAAGATGGATCAGTAAATTCAGCCGACTTATTAAAAATGAGACAACATTTAATACGAACAAAGACATTAAGTGGAGTACCATATCTAGCTGCAGATATTAACCATGACAAAACAATTAATTCAGCAGATTTACTTAGAATGAGACAACATTTAATTGGAACAAAACCAATTTCATAGGAGGAAGTATAATGAAAAAGAAAATAATGATAGCTCTTCTATTATTCGGACTTATTTTTCAAACAAAAATAGTTAAAGCTGCATCAGGATCATTATCAGTAAGTAGTAGAAACGTAATAGTAGGAAATAGTTTTACAGTCTCTGTATATGTTAATCAAGCTGCAGCTTGGCAAGTTCATGTAACATCATCAGGACCAGTAAGTGGATGTACAATTGATCTAGCTGATGCGACTGCAGACGCAATGAATACATCAAAGTCATTTCAAGCAACCTGTACTGCAACTGGAACAGGAACAATTAATATATCTTTAAGTGGAGATGTTACAGGAGCAGAAGATGGAAATGCTGTTGGATTATATGGAAGTGCAACGGTTACAGTATCAAATCCCGCTCCTCCTCCAACTCCAGATCCAACACCATCTCCATCTCCATCTCCAACGCCATCCCCAACACCAGCACCATCATATAGTCCAACTCCAAGTAACAACAATAACAATAATAGAAATGATAATATTCAGTCCCCAGTAACTGCAGGAGAAGAAAAATCATCAAATACAAATATAAGAGAAATATCTGTTGAGAGTTTTGAACTAAAAAAAGATGATGATGTAAATTATTCCTTAACAGTTAACCATATCGTTGAAGAAATAAGTATTAAAGCATCAGCAGAAGATGAAAAGTCCAGCGTAAAAGGAGCAGCTAAAGTAAAACTAAAAGAAGGAGATAATAAGTTTGAAATTGTTGTAACGGCAGAAAATGGAGATACAAAGACTTATTATGTTAATGTAAAAAGAAAAGAAAATGAATATCCTATATCTGAGATAGATGATGCCCTAAAAGAAAAAGACAAGATAGTATCAATTATTATTAAAGATGAAGATAAAATTACTAAAGATATTTTAGATAAGATTAAAAAGTCAAAAAAACAAGTATCTTTCAAAAAAGTTGATGACGAGAAAAATGATATTTATACATGGACAATTGATGGTAATAAATTAGGACAATTAGTAGAATTTAGTCCAAAAATAGGATTTGAATTTAAAAGAAAAGATAAGTTTGATACAAAAGCCGGATTTAGAACAGGTAAATATATTGAACTATCTAGTATGAAAATACCAAAATCCACTTTAAAAATAAATGTAAAAAATACTTTTAAAGACGGAGAAAAAGTAAATGTCTATTATTATGATGAAGATAAAAATGAAATAGTTTTAGTAAAGGATAATATTATTGTAAAAGATAATGAAGCAGAGTTTTCTGTAACAAAAGGAAAAAACTATTTTATAACAAGAGCAACTATAGATAAAACATCTAAAAATTATTTTAAGCCTATAGCTATCATTGAATCAGTAGCATTAGTAGTTTTAGGTATATTATTATTTAAAAAAAATAGTTCAAAGAATGAGTCAAAATATGAATCTAAATTTAAATCAGATAATTCATCAAAAAAAGATAAAAAAATAGAAATAGTAGAATAATTACTTTCATTTCATATCTAAATAGATTATAATATTCATATGAGGAGATGAAGAAATGGATAGGGATGAAATAATATTAAATGTAACAGATAAAATGGATAAGACAATTGAAAATTTAGAAAAAAAGTTTACAACAGTTAGAGCAGGACGAGCAAATCCATCAAGCCTAGATGGTGTAATGGTTGATTATTATGGAAGTATGACCCCACTTAAACAACTAGCAACAATTTCTGTTCCTGAAGCAAGACAATTACTAATTAAACCTTTTGATAAGAGTTCATTAGGATCTATTGAAAAAGCTATTTTAGCAGCTAACCTAGGATATAATCCAGGAAATGATGGTGAAACAATAAGAATTGTTATACCAGAACTTACAGAAGAAAGAAGAAAAGAATTAGTAAAACAAGTGAAATCAATTGCTGAAGACGCTAAAGTATCTGTTAGAAATATTCGTCATGAAGGATTAGAAGACATTAAAAAAGGAGAATTCCCAGAAGACGAAGAAAAATCCATTGAAAAAGAAATACAAGATATTGTAAATGAATATAATAGTAAAATAGAATCATCACTAAAAGAAAAAGAAAAAGAACTATTAACTGTTTAAATAGAGAATTTTTTCTCTATTTTTTATTGTAAAATAAGAAAAAAAATGATATATTATTCGAAATTGGAGTGAGGAGATATGGATAATAATTCTGAAGTATATTTAAGAAACGATTTTGCGATTGTTTATCAGGGAAAATTAATGGAAGCCAAAGATTTAATACAAAAAGCAAAAAGTATAGGACTTAATGTAGCCACGATAGAAGAAGAAGTAGAGAAAATTGAAAAAACATTAGTAGAAAATGTGGCTGCAAATTATAACGAAGAATATAATAAAAGTTATACAGAATCAGCTCAAAGTTTTTCACATGATGCATTTTCAAATATTTATCAAAAAGCAACTAAATCTTTAGATGAAATAATAAGAGCTTTAAACATAAAATGTGATGATTATTATAAAATAGGACAAGCAATAATAATTATTGAAAATAGTATAAAAAATGAAAAAATTGATATTAACAATGTAATTGATACTACAATAAGTACCTTGCAAGAAATGAGAAAATCTAAAACAATTGATTATGAAGTAGAAAGAGATATAGTAACAAGATTATATAGAATAATCTACGAAATAATGAAAATTGAATTAGTATATACTAAAGAAAGAAGAATATTAGATACTATCATGGATGATGAAACAGATTCAATGTTTATAGTTGAATTAATAGAAGAAGATTTAAAAAATGTTAATGATGATGATGCTAATGATAGAGCTAATATGTTACAAAGTAAAGGGATGAATCCTAGATTATTACTAGATGTAGAATTAATAAGATTAGTAGCTATTTTAAAAAGTTCAACTATGCTAGAAGAAATAAAAGATACATATACATTGAATAAAAAACAATTGGAAATAATAGATAAGGAATTATCAGAAATACAAAAAAAATATAATAGAACTGAAACATATTATGAAAATGAAAAAGAAAAATATTCTGAATTAAAAAGAAAGACAAGAAAAGCAGGATTTAGAGCTATATTTAATGCAGTAGCTTTTGCATTTGTTTTAACTGGTGGATATAAGCTTGCTGATAAATATGGTCAATCTAAAGAATTTTATACTAACACAAGCACATATACAACGGAGACAGGAGAAACCACACTAGAAAAAGGATATACTAAAGGTGATGATAATTCAGTAATTATTATAGAAAAAACACCATGGAGTAGTCCAGGATTTTTTAGAGAAGGAGAACATGAAAGAACTATATATAAATATAGCGTTCCAGAAGAGTATATTGATAGTTATAATGATCCAAAAGAGTTTCTTACAGAAAATCTAAGAGGAATAATAGAAACTTCATCAACTGAAACCGAAACATCGAAAGAAATACCAGAAGATTATGGATATGGTCAAAATCAATATACAGTAATAAAACAAACTAAAGATTTAGATAATTTTAATTATACAAGAGATTATAAGTTATTTGCTATAATTTTAGGAGGAACAATTTTAGGAGTATTAATTGTTGAATTAATATATTTGAAAATAATAGATGATAATAAATTTAGTATATTAAGGAAAAGAAAAAAATACTCTGCACAAAGAAAAGAAGATTTAAAAACTGACCTAGCAAGTATTTCAGAACAAATAGAAAGTCTAAAAAAAGATAGCGAATATCTAGGAAACGAAATTGAAAGTCAAGAAAAATTAATTGAAGAAGCAACAAATGAAAATAATTTATCAGGAAAAGAATATATCAAGCGAAAGATAAATTTAAATGAGAACTAGATTAGAAGAACAAGAATATTTGGAAAGATTATCAAATAGTATGTATCTAGTTTAACTAAAAATATAAAAAAGTAGTATTCACAAGAATAAAACTATGATATAATACGTTTATCGACTATGAAGAGGAATAGTAGTAGAGAATTCTTTTTAGAGAGACTATGGCTGGTGGGAATAGTTAAGATGAATCTATGAATTCGCCTACGGAGTTCTTATTAATAGTAAGCGTATTTCTTGCGTTAAAAGATTTGAGTGTGTAGTAAATAACTATGAAATAAGGTGGTACCGCGATTATTCGTCCTTATAGATTAGTTATTTTTTTTTGGGGGAATGAACATGAAGAGAAGATATATTTTTGATGAAGATTACACTTTATTAATTCCAGATTGGACTAAAACTGATCAATATTTTATTGATAAGTTTGGAGAAAAAGCAAAAACAGTCATGGATAATATTGGACCAGTACTTAGAAAGTACGAAAGAAAATTTAGAAGATATGATTATAAAGATTTAGCAACTTATTTAAGAAATGCTACTGAATTACCAGTTACTCCAGAAGATATGAGAATTTGGGATGAATTGGTTGCAGTAATAGATGATACAGTTGATCCACATGCTAAAGAAGTATTAGAGTATTTAAAAAGTAAAGGTGATTCAATTGCAGTTCTTACTAATTGGTTTGGAGAAAGTCAAAAAGAAAGATTAATGAGAGCTGGATTATATGATTACATTGATGCTTTTTATTCAGGAGATATTATTACTAAACCTCATAAAGAAGCATATTGGATGGCTGCTGGAGGAGTAGATCCTTTATTATGTTATGTAGTTGGTGATGATACTGAAACTGATTATATTGCACCTAAAGCAGTTGGTATGAATGCAATTCTTGTAGATAGAAAAGATGTACATCATAAAACATTAGTTAAAGTTAGAAGTTTAGATGAAATAAAAAATAGGAGGTAATTATGGAGAACAAAAGAATTAATGAAGTAAAAGAAATGCTTCAAAAAGATTTAGTTGAAACAGATGATTTAAAAGTATTAGATGATTTAAGAGTAAAATATTTAGGTAAAAAAGGTCTTATTACTGAACTTAATAGTGAGATTAAGAATGTATCAAATGAAGAGAAAAAAGAATTTGGTATGAAAGTAAATGAACTACGTAAAGAGTTTCAAGACTTTTATGATAAAATTAAAAATAAATTAGATGAAGAAGAATTAAACAAAAGATTAGAAAGTGAAACAATAGATATATCACTTCCATCAACAAAAGTACCAATGGGATCACCTAATATTTTAGAAAAAGTAATTGAAGAAGTAGAAGAAGTATTTTTATCAATGGGATATGATGTTGTAGATGGTCCAGAAATTGAAGAGGATAAATATAACTTTGAAATGTTAAATATACCAAAAGGACATCCAGCAAGAGATGCTCAAGATACGTTTTACATTGAAGGAGAAGAAATATTACTTAGAAGTCAAACGTCTCCAGTACAAGTTCGTACCATGTTAAAAGGAAAAGGAGAAGTTCCAATAAGAATGATTTGTCCAGGAAAAACTTATAGAAGAGATGATGATGATGCATCTCACTCACATCAATTTATGCAAATTGAAGGTTTATTAGTAGATAAAGATATTTCATTAAGTGATTTAAAAGGAACAATGGATATATTGTTTAAAAGACTATTTGGAAATGATGTAGAAACAAGATTTAGGCCAAGTTACTATCAATTTACAGAACCAAGTGTAGAAGTGGATATTACATGTGTAAACTGTCATGGAAAAGGTTGCAATATATGTAAAAATACAGGATGGGTTACTGTAGTTGGAGCAGGAATGGTTCATCCCAATGTATTAAGAATGAGTGGATATGATCCAGATAAATGGAGTGGTTTTGCTTTTGGTTTTGGAGCAGAACGTTTAGCAATGTTAAAATATGATATAAAAGACATTAGAACTTTCTATAACACAGATTTAAGAGAGACTAGTAATTTTGATAGGGAGGATGAGGAATAATGATAAGTCTAAATTGGGTAGGAGACTATATTGATATAAAAGACCAAGATGTTCATGATTTAGCAAGAAAAATTACAGAAGCTGGAATAAATGTAGAAGGAGTCATAACTCATCATATAGACAACTTGGTTATTGGCCAGATAAAAGAGGTAAAAAATCATCCAGATAGTGACCACCTTCATGTATGTAAGGTAGATATTAAAGATGAAGAATTACAAATAGTCTGTGGAGCTTCGAATGTACGTGAAGGTCTAAAGGTAATTGTTGCTAAAGTAGGAGCAGTTCTACCAGGAAATTTTGAAATAAAAAAAAGTAAAATACGTGGTGTAGAGTCATTTGGAATGATGTGTGCTTTATTTGAACTTGGCCTAGAAGAAAAAACGGAAGAAAATTATGCCAAAGGAATAGAAGAATTAGATGAAAAGGCACCACTTGGAGAAGATCCAATTAACTATTTAGGCTTAGATGATACTTTATATGATTTAGATATCCATAAACACCGTAATAATGACTGCTACTATCATATTGGTTTTGCTTATGAAATAGCTTGTATTTTAAATAGAAAAGTATCATTACCAAGCCTAGAGTATAAAACAATAAAAGATAAAATAGATGATCATTTTAAACTTGAAGTAAAAACTAATAAATGTACATATTATATGGCAAGGGAAGTAAAAAATATTAAGATAAAAGAAAGTCCAGAATTTATAAAGAAAAGATTAATCGCAGCTGGTATGCGTCCAATTAATAATGTAGTAGATATATCAAACTATGTAATGTTAGAGTTTGGACAACCCCTACACTTCTTTGATAAAGATAAATTAGGAAATAAAATAGTTGTTAGAGATGCAGAAGAAAATGAAAAAATAATAACACTTGATGGAAAAGAAAGAACACTGTCAAATGATGATATTGTTATAACAGATGGAAAAAAAGCAGTTTGTATTGCTGGTGTTATGGGTGGAGAAAACACTGAAGTAGATGAGAACACAAAAAGTATCCTTATTGAATCAGCTATTTTTAATCCAGTAAGTATAAGATATACTTCTAAAAAATTAGAATTGCCTAGTGAAGCATCTATTAGGTATGGTAAAGGATTAAACTACGAGTATACTGAAATGGCAAGTAAAAGGGCCTGTCATTTACTTGAAAAATACGCAGATGCAGAGATTTTAGATGGATATGTATTAATAGATAATGAAGATCATATTGAAAAAAAATTATCTTTCTATCCGGAAGATGTAGACAAACTACTTGGTATAAATATCAGTGAAGAAGATATGAAAAAAGAATTAGAAAGATTAGACTTTAACTACAAAGTAAAAAATCATAAGTTTGAAGTAACAATTCCAAAAAGAAGACTTGATATTGATCCAAACGTAAATGATATAGCCGAAGAAATTGGAAGATTATATGGATATAATAATTTAGTATCATCTATTCCAAATGTTCCAATAAGAAGAGGAGAATATATAGGAGATGTAAAATATCGTAAGATGATATCTAAAAGATTACGTTCTCTAGGATTAAATGAAGTAAAAACATACACTCTAGTAAGCCCAGAAATGTCAGAAATGTTCAAGTATGAAGAAAAATCTCCTGTAAAACTACCAAATCCAATGAGTATAGATAAAAGTATTGTAAGAACAACTCTAATTCCATCATTAATGAATGTTTATGAATATAATAAATCTCATGGAGTAAAAGATATTTCTATTTATGAAATTGCTAAAACATATGATTCTAAATATGAAGAGACTACTAAAATAGCTGGACTTATGACAGGAAGTTACTTAACAAATACTTGGAAAAAAGATTTTGAAATAGATTTTTACCTAGTAAAAGGAATAATAGAAGATTTATTAAACTATATGGGGTATGAAAATAGATATTCATTTACGAAAAGTACATGTAAGGATCTTCATCCAGGGGTACAAGCAAATATTATTTTAGATGGAAAAAATATAGGAATAATAGGTAAAGTACATCCAAACATAACAAAAAAAGATATCTATATATTTGAATGTAATTTAAATAGCTTATATGGAAAAACATCTAAATTAAAATATAAAGAAGCATATAAATATCCAAGTATAGAAAAAGATATGGCATTTATTCTCGATAAAACAATTGATGTTAGTGAAATAGAAAAAACAATTAAAAAAGCAAGTAATAAAACATTACAAAAAATAAATGTATTTGATGTTTATCAAGGAGAAAATATTGATCAAAACAAGAAAAGTGTAGCATTTAATCTATTATTTAATGGAATTGATAGAACACTAACCGACGATGAAGTAATGACATCATTCAATAAAATAATTGAAAAAGTAACAACAACTCATCATGCTGAATTAAGAGATAAATAAAAAAATAATATAGATGATTAGATAGATAAATCAGTAATCATAATATCAGAATACAAAAAAGATGGAAGTAATTATTATTTTATAAAAAGTGAAATTAAGTAAACTAAAATTGACAAAAAAATGTAAAAAAATAGAAGTAATATATTACCTCTATTTTTTTTTTAAGTAAGTAATGTTAAAATTATAATAGAAAGGGTGAAAAAAATGAGTGAAGAAAAAGAAAATAAAAAAACAAATAATACAGTAATTGCTTTATTGGTATTTGTAATAATGATTCTATGTATTGGAGTAGGTTATTTAATTGGAACCAATAATAATGTAAAATTAGAATCTAAAAAGGATACAGAGATAAAAAAAACCGGAAAAGATAGTATAAATAATAAGAATGAAGGTAAATGGAAAAGTATTGGAACCGATATTTCAAAAGTACAAAATGTATATGATGAATTATACAATTATATTTATAAATCAAGTCGTGTGAATGGAGGATATTCATTTTATGATAAAGAATTAATATCTATTGCTGCTGATCATTTTAAAGAAGAAGATTTTACAGACATTGAAAAAGATCAATATGGATATACCTATCATGCAAAAGTAGATAAAGCAAAAGTAGATAAAATTTTAGAAAAGTATTTTGGAAATCAATATAATTATGATTATAATCTTAATCGTAATGTTGGACTTTCTAACGAGCAGATTATAAGTGATTGGAAAACTTTAGGAGGAGGTAATTTATACTCAGTTTTAAATTATGACAAAGGAACAAAAAAATTTATAATTTATTATCATGGAGCCGATGGAACATCAGGGCCAGAAGCTCAAATAACAACAAGAAAAATTATAGATGTTTTTGAAAAAGATGATTCAATAAAAGTTATTGAAAAGGCTATATATTATACTACAGATTATAGTAATAAAGATATTTATTATAATGTATTTGCAAATCCATCACATACACTATATCTTGGAGCAAAAAAATTTGCGATAGAAGGAATTGAAAATCAAAAATTAACAGTTGATGACTATTTAGATGTTGCCGGAACAATTACTAGTATTTATAAAAAAGATAGTAACGGAAATTATATATTTGTAAGTAGCGAAATATTAGACAAGCCTTTATAAAATACCATTTGATTAGAAAATAACGAAAAAAACAATTATTTTTATAGGACTTGAAAAGACACTGTTTACTTTAATATAATAATTATAATAATAAAAATGTTAGATGGAAAAATAGAATATTATAAATAATGAAATTAAGTAAACTAAAATTGACAAAAAAATGTAAAAAAATAGAAGTAATATATTACCTCTATTTTTTTTTTAAGTAAGTAATGTTAAAATTATAATAGAAAGGGTGAAAAAAATGAGTGAAGAAAAAGAAAATAAAAAAACAAATAATACAGTAATTGCTTTATTGGTATTTGTAATAATGATTCTATGTATTGGAGTAGGTTATTTAATTGGAACCAATAATAATGTAAAAGTTGATTCTAAAAAAGATGAGCCAAATATTTCTAAAAAAAATGTTAAAGAAAGTAAAACAATAGTATATAATACAACGGATAAGATTGTAACAGAATCAATGGATAAAATACTAGATTTTGGATTTCAATGTAATAACATAGAAAGATATGCAATAAATAAAAAGTATATTGTATCAGATATACCTAATCAAATTGCTTATTCTATGGTTGAATTTAAAGAATTTAAAAACAAAAATATAAGTACTATAACTTTAGATGAGTACACAAAAGCAGTTCAAAAGTATTTAGGAAAAGACTATAATTTTAATCCAGACGAAATAGATTTTAGTGGCTATTATTGTAATCAGTACAATTATGATAAAGAAACAAAAACATTTTCTTCCGTAGAAACAACATGCGGAGGAATATGTGGTCCTAGAACAACCTACCAAATTATCAAAGCAGTAGAAAAAGATGGTCAACTAGATATAACAGTTTCAGTGGTATTTTCTGATGGTAATAAATACTATTCTGATTATGAAAAGCAAGATGTAATAGTAGATCATATATATGATACAACACCAATACCATTTGAAGAAGGAACAAAATATATATTTAAGTTTAAATTAGAAGATGGTAATTATGTATTTGTATCTAGTGAACCAGCTAATAAAAAAATATATAACGAAGAATAATGTTAATAGATTAGTTTTTTAAATATAGTAAGGAGAATATAAGAATGAATGAAAATGAAAAAAAATCAAACAAAGTATTAGTAATAATATTAATTATCGTATTGATGATTGCTTTTGCTGGACTTGGATATTTTTTTGGAAAAGATCAATCACAAAAAAATACAATTAAATATTTATCAGAATCAAAGAATGATACAAAAAAAGAAGAAAAAGAGACTGAAACAATAGACACGAATGAAACTAATATAAAAAAAGGAGAATGCCCATTAACAAAATTTAGTACAGAATATGTATTTACGGAAGATGAGATGGATGAAATTCAAGAAACTATTGAAACAGAAATGAAAAAGTCAGGTGCACCTTCTTTTGAATTGAAAGATTTATCTATTAAAAATCAAAATTATGATTATTTAATTTCCGTAAGATACGACATAGAAAATAACCCTGGCTCTGGACCATTATCAGCCATTCTCTTTAAAGTAAATCAACAATATAAGATTTATCTATATGGAACAGAAACCACAACAGACAAACTCGAAGAATTAAATAATACTTTAACAAAAATTTGTAGTTAACATAAAATGATTTTAACAAGGGAGCTTGAAAAAGCTCTTTTTCTTTGATAAAATTGTTATAGTAAGGAGAGTGTAAAAATGGGAAATGAAGAAATAGAAGTACTAGATGACAATACTAGTAATAATCAAAATCAAGAAGTTCCACATAAAAAGAAAAAGAAGAGTGGAATAATAGTAGGAGTTATTCTTTTATTAGCAGTTTTTTGTGTTGGCGGAGTTTTTCTATTAAAGGATAATATTCCTAGTAAAACAAAAAAAGCAGGTGTTGACGTAAAAGAAGTAAAATCAGAATATAGAATGAGTGGAAATTCATTAGAAAATTTTGACTTATACTTTTTAAAACTAGAAAATGAAGCTAAAAACAAAGTATATAGTCCATTATCAATTAAATATGCTTTAGAAATGCTAAAAGATGGTTCAGAAGGAGAAACAAAAAAACAAATAGAAGCAGTAGTTGGGGATTACAAAGCAAAATCTTACCCTAATAGTGAGCATATGAGTTTTGCCAATGCAATGTTTATAAAAGATACCTTCAAAGATGAAGTAAAGAGTACTTACATAGATACTCTAAAAAATAAGTATAATGCAGAAGTAATACTTGATCCATTTGCAAATCCAGATAATATTAATAGTTGGGTAAGTAATAAAACATTTAAACTTATTAATAATTTAGTAGATAGTGTAGATGGAAACGTTTTCTTTTTAATTAATGCTTTAGCAATTGATATGAACTGGAAAAATCAAATTCATTGTGAAACAAGTCATAAAATACCATGTATAAATGATGGAAATTATAGAATTGAATATTTACATGAAAAATTAGATGATGATAGTACAATGAATTATGATGTAGTTGAATATCCATATTCATCAGAAGATGATTTCTTTGGAGGATATAATAGAAAAAATGAATTTAATGGAAAAGAAAATGCCAAAGGTGGAGAAGTTTTAGCAGATTTTAATAAATATGATATTATTAAAGACTTAGGAGAAGATAAAATCAGAGAAATCATTACACCAGAATATGAAGAATGGTTAAAAACTCCTGAAGGAAAAGGAGATTTACCAGTAGAAGAAGGTGTAAACAAGTTTATTAATGAGTTAAAGGAAAACTACGGTAAAAAAGCTAACTCAACAGATTTCTTAGTAAATGAAACAGATGATGTAAAAACATTTGCTAAAGACCTAGACACATACGATGGAATGACACTACAATATGTTGCAATCATGCCTAAAAATAAAGAACTTACAGATTTTATTAAAGATACTAATAAAGATGAATTAAATAAATTGATAAATGACTTAAAAGAAGTAAATATAGATAGTTTTGAAGAAGGATATGTAACAAGAATTAGAGGATTTATTCCATTCTTTAAATTTGAATATAAATTACAATTATTAAAAGATTTACAAAAGTTGGGAATTAAAGATGTCTTTGATGAGAAAGCAGACTTATCAAATATTACAAAAGGTAAAGGAATTTCTATAGATAAAGCAATTCATCAAGCTACTATTGAACTATCAAATGACGGAATAAGAGCTTCTGCTGCAACAGCATTTGGAGGATATGGAGCAGCTCATGGGCCATATTTTGAACATTTATTTAAGGTCCCTGTAAAAGAAATTGATATGACATTTGATAAACCATTTATGTATGTTATTCGTGATAAAGATAGCGGAGAAGTATGGTTTACTGGAACAGTATATGAACCAATTTATAAATAAAATAGACTAGAGATTATCTTTCTCTAGTCCTTTTTGTACTCTTTTTCTAATAATTTCAATCATTTCATTTTTTAACTCTAAAGAAGCATCTTCCCATATAATTTCTAAAAATACTCCAAGGCCAGGAAGAGTAACCTCATCCATATTCTTGACAGCTTCATCTATAGCTTTTTTTAAAGTTTGAAAATCATCTCCATGAAAATTATTAATTATATGTTCTCTAATATTAATATCCATATTTAGCCTCCATCTTTATTATGAAGAAAAAAGAACTATTTTATTCAGTATTACTTTGCATTTTCTTATCTAACATTGTACAATAAAAGAGGTGGTACAATGGAACTTTTATATAATAACAAAAAATATGAAATTGTAATAGAAAAAAAAATAGGACAAAAAAACACCTACATACGAGTAAAAAATGATTGTAAAATATCCGTAACCACTTCGTATTTTACATCAAATAAATATATAGAAAATTTAATAAATAATAATTATTCAAAAATAGAAAAAATGATTATTCAACAAGAGTCTAAAAAGAAAAATAATACAGGATTTTTCTATTTAGGAAAAAAATATGAAGTAATAGAAACTGAAGAAAAAGACCTAGTTTTTAAAAATAGTATAGTATATATTCCTAAAAACTTTGATATAGACAATTGGTATAAAAAACAAGCTAAAAAATTATTTCTAGAAAGGTTAGATACATTGTATAATGAATATACAAGAAAGATTCCATATCCCAAATTAAGAATTAGAAAAATGAAAACCAGGTGGGGAGTATGTAATATACAAACACATATTATTACTTTAAATCTTGAATTAATGAAAAGAGATCCCATTTATTTAGATTATGTAATAATACATGAAATGACTCACTTGGTATATGGAGATCATTCTAAAGATTTTTGGAATTTAGTAGAAGAAAATATGCCCAATTATAAAAAATATAGAGATGAAATGAAGGAATTTTAATGGTTATAACAAGTTTAGATAATAAAAAAGTAAAAGAAGTAATAAAACTACATAATAAAAAATATCGAGATCTTACTAATACATTTATTGTTGAAACACAACATTTAGTAGAAGAAGCACAAAAATATGGAATGGTTAAAGATTTATTTAGAGTAGAAGATGAAGTTGAAGATAGGGATGATACTTACTTTGTAACAAAAGAGATAATGAAAAAAATGTCTACAATGGAATCTCCTAGTAATGTTTTAGCTATTTGTTGGAAAAATGATTCTAAAGAGATTATTGGTGATAAGATTTTATTATTGGATGCAATACAAGATCCTGGTAATTTAGGCACTATTATTAGAAGCAGTGTAGCTTTTGGAGTTACGACTATTGTTTTATCCAGGGATACGGTTGATTTATATAATCCAAAAGTTATTAGAGCAACCGAAGGAATGTTTTGTCATATAAATATCATTACTATGGATTTAGAAGAAGCAATTAAAATTATTAAAGAAAAAGGAATAATCATATATGGAACTAATGTAGTGAGTGGGACAAATATTAAAGAAATAAGTAATATTAGTAGTTTTGCGTTAATAGTTGGAAATGAAGGCAATGGAGTAAAGAAACATATTCAATTGTTATGTGATGATAATTTATATATTCCAATGAATGATAATGTAGAAAGTTTGAATGTAGGAATAGCTTGTAGTATATTATTATACGAATTAAGGAGTAAAAATGGATAACAATAAAGTATATATAGGAAAAATAGTATCAACTCATGGTATAAAAGGAGAAATAAGAATACTAAGTAACTTTGATTATAAAGATAAAGTTTTTAAAGTTGGAAATAAGTTAATTATAGAAAATCAAGACTATACTATTAAATCATACAGAAAACATAAAAACTATGATATGGTTACTTTAAATAATTTTAATAATATTAATGAAGTTTTATTTTTAATGAAAAAAGAAGTTTACTTTTTAAAGGAAAATCTTAATCTTAAGAATAATGAAGTATTAGATGAAGAACTTATGAATTTTACTGTATTGACAAATGATAATAAAAAGGGAATAATAAAAGAAATTTTTTATGCAAGCCAAACAAACAAAATAATAAGAATACAATTAGATAAAGAAATCTTAATACCAATGAATTCTCCAATGATAGAAAAAATAGATAAAGAAAAAAAAGAAATATACATAAAATTATTAGATAATATGTAGGGAGGATATATGAAAATTGATATTTTAACTTTATTTCCTAATATGTTTGAAAAAGTATTTGAAGATTCTATCATTAAAAGAGGAATAGATGATAAAAAAATAGAAGTTGAGATACATAATTTTAGAGATTATTCAAAAGATCCCCATCATAAAGTAGATGATACTCCTTATGGAGGAGGGGCAGGAATGGTTTTAACTCTTCAACCATTAGTTGACTGCATTAAGAATCTAAAAAAAGAAGATACTATCGTAATTTTATTAACACCAAGTGGAAAAGTATATAATCAGAAGGTTGCTTATGAATTATCAAAAAAAAATCATTTAATATTGATATGTGGACATTATGAAGGATTTGATGAAAGAATAAAAAACTATTGTGATATGGAAATAAGCATAGGAGACTATATTTTAAGTGGAGGAGAAATTCCTGCGATGGTTTTAGTGGATTCTATTATAAGACTTTTACCTGGAGTTATCAAAGAAGAATCACATATTAAAGAATCATTTGAAAGTAATTTATTAGATTATCCAACCTATACAAAACCAAGAGTTTTTGAAGGATATGAAGTGCCAGAAATACTTTTATCGGGAGATCATAAAAAAATAGATGAATATAGAAAACAAGAAAGAATTAGACTTACGAAAGAGAATAGACCAGATTTAATAAAAGAGTAGGTGAAAATATGTATACCATAAATAGTAAGAAAAAGAAAAAATTAACTCCTAAGGAAGAATTAATAAATATAGATGGTTTTTTAATGGCATCAAAGCGAAAAGTATTTAAAATAAATGGAGCAGAAATAAGAGAAATTAAAGTAGTTAATAAGAAATTAGCTAATCCATTGGTCTACAAAAAAGTATTGCAAAAATACAATATATTAATTAATTTATTAACTGATCTATTAGTTGGTGATGACGATAGTGGAGATAGTTATAGAGAAGCATTAAATCAAATTGAAAAATTCCGACTAGAAATAAAAAACAAATATAGAAGATACTTAAAAAAGAATGAACTTGAAAAAATGTCAAAGCAATTAATGACATTAAAAAAAGAAGCAAATAAAAAGATAATTGAGTTACGTAATTGTTATTTAGAATATCAAAATCAAAGTAATAGAAGAAGATAAAATATAAAAATAATTTTGATTTTTAATACTCAGTTTGATATAATCAAACTAGAGTAGGTGAAGTATATGAAGAAATCCATTCTTATAGCTAGTATATTTATTATAATTATAATAGGAATGCTAAACAAAAATAAACTCTTAAAAAAAAATGAAGTTTGGAATATTGAATTAGAAGGGATATCTGCAAAAGTTGTAGGAGATGCAAGTTATACTTTACCTAATATATATAATACAATTTTAAGTGACTACTCAGTTTATTTTAAAAATCCTGGTGATAAAGTAACATTTACTTTTCAAATAGTAAATAAAGGTACAAAGTCCGCAAAAATATTGGATATTATTAAAAGTATACCAAAATGTAGTGATGAAACTATATGTAATAATATAGAATATAACATTATGAATGAAGATGGAACAAAATTAGAAAAAGATATTATATTGCTTCCAAACTCCAAGAAAAATGTAAAAATAGTAATTAAATATCCTAATACTATATCATCAAAGAAAGCAATAATGATTGACAATTTAGATATTGATTTTTTATTTTCAAAAGTGTCGTAAAAGTATTTACATAGAATATAATATGGTATACCATAAAAAAGGGGTAATAATAGAAAATGGCTGGTGAAAAATAGATGAGTAACAAATTTCAATTTATTAATTATGATGAAAGTAAGAATCCTACAGAAAATGATAATTCTAATGAAATAAAAAATGAAAAAGAAGAACAAATTATAAACATTCCTATCTCAGATAAAGAAGAACCATTATTAGAAGTATCAATACCAGAAGAAAAGACTGCTCCAGTAAATCACACTAAAAAAGATGATGAAGTAATAAAGGCTAATAATGATAATAAAAACTTAAATAATGAAAGAACATTAAAAAGAAAAATTCACATAAGTTTTGAAGCAAGGTTACTAACAATGTTATTTTTGATATTTATTTTGTTTTTAGGAGCATGTTATTTCATTTTAAAAACAATAAATTATGGAAATAGTGAAAGTATTACATATAATGAGAATACAGATATATACTATGAAGTATGTCTAAATAATGAACAAGAATGTTTAGATGAAGGACTAGCTTATGATAGTGAAATTATTAATAGAATTGACACATCTTTTGATTATACAGTTGAATATTCCAAAAATGTGGAATCAAATATGTCATATTATATCACTGCAAAGACAAGAGTATTTGATAGAAATAGATTAGATGAAGTATTATTTCAAGAAGAAGAAACATTAATTAATAAAGATAATTATACAAATATTGGAAACAAGGTAAATATAAATGAGACAGTTGAAATAGACTATACCAAGTATATAAATAAAATTCTTCCTTATTTAACCCAAGGTGATACAGAGTCATATGGAGAAATACAATTATCTTTATTTTTAAAAGATGAAGAAGACGCAAGAGAAGTATCTTCATTAGTTATTCCCTTAACAGGAAAAAGTTTTCATATCTCAAAAAATATAATATCTAATGAAAATCAAATAATTGAGGTCTCATCAAATAAATGGAATGATAGTAATATAAATGATGCTGTAATTGCGTCTATATTAATTGTTTTTTGCTTAATAATAGTATATAGATGTGCAAGACTAGTTATTCTAGTAACATCTAACCGAAGTTTTTATCAAAAAACATTACAAAATATATTAAGTGAATATGATCGTTTAATAGTAGTAGCAAGAGATGGTTATACATCAAATGAAGATAAAGAAATAATAAAATTAGATTCATTTGACGAATTATTAAAAATAAGAGATATTATACAAAAACCAATTATTTTCTCTAGAATAAATAATATTAAAAGTGATTTCATTGTAGAAGATAATGAAAAATTATATAAATATACATTAAAAGAAAGGAATTAATATGGATAGCTCAAATTCAAAAAATTTTTCATATATAATATTATTACTCTTAGTAGCAACTTCTATATTTGCATATGTATTATTGAGTAATAATGTAGATGGAACAATACAAACAAATATTAAAAGTGGAATAACAAGTTCAGATTAAAACTTCTCTTGTTTTAACTAAAGAATTATTAACTAGTAAAAATAAACAAATGATAGTATAAATATATATATTAGAAGCGAAGAAAAAGAGACAAAAGATACAAAAATGACTTGAAATATAAAGAATATGTGATATAATTTAGATTGTCAAAGGAATGATCCGCTTTTCATATAGAATATGATCATTTATAAATATAGAAAGAGAGGAGCTTAGGGTATGAATAAAATTGACATAATAAATAAAAAACAGATAAAATCTGACATACCAGAATTTCGAGTAGGGGATACGGTAAGAGTAGATGTTAAAATTATCGAAGGTAAAAGAGAACGTATTCAAGCTTTCGAAGGAGTAGTTGTTGCTCGTAAAGGTGGAAGTGTAAATGAAACATTTACAGTTCGTAAGATGTCTAGTGGAATCGGTGTTGAAAGAACTTTTCCAGTACATTCACCAATAATTAACCATATCGAAGTAATTCGTAAAGGTAAAGTTAGACGTGCAAAACTTACATTTCTTAGAGGTTTGGTTGGCGGATATCGTATCAAAGAAAGAGGAAAAAAATAAGGCCAATAACCTTATTTTTTACATGAATAATTATGGATAAAATTAAAAGTATTATAAAAGAATATGGCCCTTATGTAATTACTATTATATTAGTTTTACTAGTAAAAAAATTTGTAGTTTCACCAATAAAAGTAAATGGTACAAGTATGATGACAACTCTTCATGATGGAGATATAATGATATTAAATATTATAGGATATCGATTTGAAAAAATTAATCGATTTGATATAGTAGTTGTTGATGAAGGAAACGAATACTTAATTAAAAGAGTAATTGGATTACCTGGTGAAGAAATAGAATATAAAGATAATCAATTATATGTCAATGGAAAAAAGATAAGAGAGAATTATGGTAGTCAAGAAACAGAAGACTTCAAAGTGAAAGTAAAGAAAAATTCATACTTTGTATTAGGAGATAATCGAACAAATTCCCTTGATAGTAGATATTTTGGTGCATTTCAAAAAAATAGAATTATAGGGAAAACATCATTAATAATATTTCCATTCAATCGATTTGGTGAAAAAAAATAATAATATGTATACTTATGTAAAAAAACAATAGATTTTAAATCAGATATTGTTTCTTTTAAAAAAATGTGCTAACATTAAAACGGGATGAATGAAAAGGAAAAAAAATTATTTTTTCGAAAGTCTTATCAATTATCACGCGTTTGGTTAAGTACTTTTGAATTTATCCCCAGAAGAGTAAAAAAACTCTTCTTTTTTTTGGAAAAAAATAAAAAAATAGATAATAATACAATAGGAGGTGAGAGAAAAAGTGTGAAAGTAGTCCTTCAAGATGGTATAAAAGATTGTGGAATATGTTGTCTCTTATCAATAATTCGATATTATGGGGGAGATGTATCAAAAGAATATTTGAGAGAAATAACATATACTACAAAAGATGGAGTATCTTTATTTAATTTGATGGAAGCAGCAAAAAAAATAGGATTTGATGTAATTGGATTAACAGGAAAAATAGAAGAAATAAACGTAAATAACTTACCCTGTATTACTCATTTCATAATCAATAAAAACTATAAACATTTTGTTGTATTATATCAAATAAATAAAGAAAAAAAACAAGTAATAATAATGGATCCTGCAAAAGGAAAACAAACGCTTTCTTTTTCTGAATTTAAATTATTAACTACATCTAATTATTTATTCTTAACTCCAATAAAAAAAATACCAAAAATTACGAAGAAGAAAATATTAATTCAAAATATAAAGAAAGTAATCCTTACAAATAAAATAATATTTTTTCAAATTATATTATTAAGTTCCATATCAATACTATTAAATATAGTTTCTTCATTTCATTTTAAATACATATTAGAATACTCCATAAACTTTAAAATATCAAAAAATATTATATGGATTACAAATATTCTTATTTGGATTTATCTCTTTAAAAATATTAATACTTTTATACGTAATATATTAATAAATAAATGGAATTCTCTATTAGATTATGAAACAACTACTAAAACATATAATCAAATACTCTTACTTCCATATTTATATTATAAAAATAGGACTACTGGAGAAGTTATTTCAAGATTCCAAGATTTAAATATTATACGCTCTTTTATTAGTAATCTTTTTGTAGAAATAATGGATTTTATAAACTTATTAGTATTTCTAGTAATATTAAATAAATATAATAAAACAATTACCAAGTATTTAGTTATTGTATTAATTTGTCTTTCAATTTATGAATTATCAACAAGTAGATTAAAAAAGAGAAGATTAAAAATAATAAGGTCTAAACAAGATATAATTGATTCATATATAATTCAAGCAACAAGTAATGTTGATACAATAAAAGGAAGCCATTTAGAAAAGAGAATGTTTGATAAGTTTAAGATAAAGTATTCACAATTCATAGAAGAAATCTATAATTATAATTTTATTCTACAATGGAATAATTTTATAAAGAATAACTTAAATGACTTATCAAATACAATATTATATGGATTTGGTAGTTATTTAGTCATAAAACAAAAAATATCTTTAAATAATGTAATCTTATATCAAACATTTTTTAATTATTTAAAACTAAGTTTTTATAATATAATAACAATATTAGAAAATTATAATTCATATAAAGTATCAAAAGAAAGAATAGAAGAATTATTTATGATTCACACTGATAAATTTATTAACAATTACTACTATTTAAAGTATAAACTACAAGGAAAAATAGAAATAAGAAACTTAAATTATA
Source organism: uncultured Caryophanales bacterium (assembly GCA_946628005.1). Taxonomy (GTDB): domain Bacteria; phylum Bacillota_I; class Bacilli_A; order RF39; family UBA660; genus UBA3789. The sequence goes on along the minus strand of CAMOWA010000001.1, from coordinate 48,465 downwards.
AAATTGGTAATAAAATAATATTCAAAAATCTTAATTTAGAAATAAATCAAGGAGAAAAAATATTAATAAGTGGTCCAAGTGGAAGTGGAAAATCAACATTAGTCAAGATGTTACTTCGTTATATAGAAATAGATTATGGAAATATTAGAATAGAAAATATCGATATAAATCATTATCATTTAGAAAATATTCGTACTAATATTACCTATGTAACAGGAAATGAATATCTATTTACAGATACAATAAAAAATAATATTTTATTATATAAAAACTATAATGAGGAAGAATTTGAAAAAGTATGTAAAATAACTTTATTAGATGATATTATTAAAAACAGTAATATTAAATACAATTCTCTAGTAGAAGAGAATGGATTTAATTATAGTAATGGCGAAAGACAAAGAATAATTTTAGCAAGAAGTATAATAAGAAAAAGTAGTATATATATTTTTGATGAAGCCTTAGCAGGAATCGATATTAATAGAGAAAAGAAAATTTTAACTAGTATTTTTGATTATTTAAAAGATAAAACAATTATCGTAATATCTCATCGCTTCAATAATAAAAAAATATTTGATAGAGTTTTAAAACTAGAAAATGGAAGGATAAATGAGACAAAAAAAATATGAAGAAAAAAGCCTAATATCATTTATATTTATAATTATTATAATATTAGAAACTATTAGTTTAATAATCTGTATAAAAACATATCAATTTACCTATAAAAAAATTACAGGTATCGTTATAAAAAAAGATTTATTATTAGCAATAGTAGATAAAAAAGAAAGAAAATTACTATATGATAATAAAAAAATATACGTAAACGATAAATATATAATTTTTAAAATAGAAGAAGATAAAGGTATAATTCTTAAGAAAAACAATAAAAATTATTATGAATTAATTATATCTACTAAAATATCAAAATCACTAAAAGCAAATGATAGTATTGACATTAGTATAAAAGATAAAAAAATAAGTATGATAAAACTATTACAAAAATTAAAAGAAGGTGATAACCATACATAAAATAGATGAAAAAGAATTAGTAAATATTAAAGGAGGAGCGGCAATTTCAATTTGGACAGGAATTGCTATTGCGGCAATTGTTATCTTTATAAGTGGAATTATAGAAGGGATAACAAATCCGCAAAAATGTTACAATGAAGGAAATTAAAGAAGAAGATTTAAACATAATATCAGGAGGAAATGTATCAGTAAGTGGACCAGTAATTAATGCTATTGTAAATGTGATAAAAGTGTTAAAAGATGCAGGATATCAATTAGGATCTGGTATTAGAAGAATCAGTGAAAATAATTTATGTCCACTAGAGTAATAAAAATAATAGTCATATTATTTATAATAGTAATTATCATACTATTTTTACCAATTATATTAAAATGTATATATAACCTAGGATACTACTTAGGACAATTTTTACGTAATTTATATTTTTTTGTAAAATACTAAATAAGATGATATAATATTTATATAATAATAGTAGAGGTATTGATATGACTTATATGACTTTTGATGAATTTATAAAAGATAATTATCCAAATTTTAATTATATTTATGATTGGGAACACAACCCTTCTACAAGAATGATAAGTAGCTATCTAAAAACAGTCATGATAAATACATATAACTCAGGCGGAGAAGAAATAAGAAAAGAGCTACCAGATTTAATTCATGACCTAGAATATTTTTTTTACTATGGAATAAAAAAGGGCTTTTTTACGAAAAATAATATATTTAATGAAGAAATAATTAATAGATTAAAAAAGAAATGTACAAGAATTGGATATTTGCCCAAAGAATTAGAAGGAGCATATGGTAGAGGAAACAAAGCTAAAAAAACAGTAGAAATAAGAAGAAAATCAAAACCATATCATTCATATTATGATTTAAGCCCAAAAGAAGTTAGAAGATTATACTTATATCATGAATTAGGACATAATATATTAAATATTTACGATAATGAAACTTTAATTGATTTTTGTGATACATATAGTTATATAATGTCTAAAAAAGGTAAAAAGGGAGAAAATCTAGAAGATGAGGAACTAGTTTATTTAGGAGCTTTAGCAATTGAAGACACTTTAACCCAAGAACTTGCTGAGGTATTAGCGTTTGCATCTGCCAAAAAAACAAGACCAAAAGGTTTAAAACAAAAACTGACTTAGACGTTGCCTTTTATAGTAACCACAATTATTATGGAATCTATCAAGAACCAGTTGCATTTTTTGGCTTATCGCTAAGAGGTTGCGGAAATGAAAATATTATAAATTCCGTTTTAGGAAAGATGATTATACGTGCACTACGTTTTGATTTTATTGAAGATTTAACATCGGAATATAATTTAAAAAGAAACGGAAGTGCTGAGGCATATAAGGATCTAATGAATATACTTAGATTTTTAGGCTTTCTTTGTACAAAAAAATATATGTCATTTGGACAAAACGTGGCAAGTGAAAAAGTAACAGAAGATGCTAAAAGACTTGATACAAAAAAAATAATTACCGGAATTAAATTCTTAGCAGATAGAAATAGAGTCATTTCCCCATATCCTTCAAGGGGCTTCCCAAAAATGAATCTAAATCAAAAAAATAAAGAATTATCTAACATGTTATCTGAAAACAAAATAGTAAAACCTAGAGAAAGAGACCCATATGAATCAGATCAAGAATATTTAAAATATTTAGAAGAATTCTATAAAAAAAGTTCATCAATAAACAAAAAGTAAAGAAAAAGATGTTAGAAAATGTAATTTTTTGTTGATTTTTAACAAAAAAAAGGCAAAAAGGTTGAAATATAAATATTTTTTTGATATAATTCATTTTAGTTGAAGCGAAGGGAGGGAAACAGATGGCAACAAAAGTACCTGTAAAAGGCAATCTTGATCAAGCTCTAAGAAGATTTAAGCAAAAGGTCGCAAAAGATGGTATCCCTACTGAGTGGAAAAAAAGAGAAGCTTACGATAAACCAGGAGTAAGAAGAAGAGCAGCTAAAAAAGAAGGAATCAAAAATTCTAGAAAAAGAGATAGAGCAAATAGAAATAGAAATAAGGATTATTAAAATAGTGTGCTATGCACACTATTTTTTTAATTCTACAAATTGTAGAGCATATACTAATAAAAACTCCTTTATAATTAATTTGTAAGGAGGATAGTATGAAAAAAAAATTAAATGTAGGAGATTCAGTACTTGTATTTTGGAATTGGAAGAATAATAAAGGAGAAACATATTCATCTTTTACTATGGTAAAAATTGTTGAGTGTAAGAAGCTAGATGAAGGTAGTTCAGAGATGATATACATAGGAAAAGATAGTAATGGAGATACTTACGAAGGAGCATATGGAGAATTATTAGAAGGAAAATACTACTATTTTTATACAGATACTGATTATATGGAAATACTAAAGAAATTAAAAAAAGAAAATGATGAAGCAATCTTAAACCTTGAAAAAAGAAGAAATAAGATTGATGAATTTATAGCGACAACAAGTTTATATCAACAAGTTCGAAAAGCAGAAGAAAAAATGCTAAAATGTAAACATTTATTTGTAAAACTAAAAGAGGGAGAAAGATTTAGTGGCTTTCATTCTTCTGACTATGGACAAGATCCTAGCCTAGTAGAATGTGTTCATTGTGGATTAACAAACCGCTTTTTGCTAGAAAATGATTTTTATAGAGAAAATAGTTATTTATACTCATCGGCCGAAAAATATTATATGTTTATTAATAATAGAATTATCAGAATGAAATATAATAAAGGATATAGTCGATGTGGAAAATCTTTTAATGATAATGTTTTCCATATGATATCACAAGAAGAATTAAAAACAAGTCATCCAGATAAATTATATTATATGGCTAAGCAAATCAAGCCAGAAGGGAAAAATAAAGAACTATTTGCTATTATGAAAAAAATCAATTATGAGATTGAAACATTAGAAGAGAAAAGAATGTTAACTGCTGCCCAAATGGAAGATATAATTGAAAGATATAAAGAAAGTAATCAAGTAAAAAAATTAACAAAACAAAAAAGAAACAATTAGAATAATATAATAGTATTAATCTTTTATTCTTGTATTATAATATAATATACATTATAATTAGGTTGTTAGGAGTGATATTATGATAGAAAAATTAGACAAAGATATGATTGAGGCAATGAAAAATAAAGAAAAAGACAGATTAACCGTAATTAGAATGGTAAAAGCTGCTTTAAAACAAGAACAAATAGATCATAAAAAAGAAATTAATGATGATTTATTAATAGATGTAGTAACCAAACAAATAAAAATGAGAAAAGATTCTATAACTGAATTTGAAAAAGGTAACAGAAAAGATTTAATAGAAAAAACAGAAGAAGAAATAAAAGTATTAGAAAACTATTTACCAGAACAATTATCAATGGAAGAAGTTATAAAAATAATAGATGAGATAATGGATGAAGTAAAACCAGAAAGCAGCAAAGATATGGGAAAAGTAATGAAAGAAGCCCAAGCAAAATTAAAAGGAAAAGCTGACATGAAAGAAGTATCATCTATAATAAAAGAAAAATTACAATAAAAGCTATTTCAAAAATAGTTTTTTTCTTTACCTAAAATTCATATATATAGTTAGGTGATACTATGCTAGATAGATTAACAAATTATATAAATGATAATACATTTCGTTTTACAGTTTATGAAAATACAATTCATATAATAAATTATAAAAGAATACTTATATTAGAAGAAGATAGAATATCATTTCAAAGTAAAAATCAAAAAATAAAGATAGAAGGAAAAGACTTAATACTAAAGAAGATATTAAATCAAGAAATGTTAATAACAGGTAAAATATATAAAATTGAGGTTTCCTATGAATAATCAAATCAAATTAAAAGTAACAGGTAAAAACCCAAATAACTATTTAAAAGAACTAATAAGAGAAAAAATTAATCTTTATAATATAAGTATTAATAATAATTATTTAGAAATAATAATAAATAAAAAAGACTATGAAAAAGTAATAAAGATAAAAACAAGCTATAAAATAGAAATAGTAGATTACTACGGTTACAGTAAAATAAGACATTTTTTAAAACAATATAGTTCAATTCTTTTAATATTAGTTCTTTGTATTATTTATATTAATGAACTATCTAATAGAGTATTTTTTATAGAAGTTAAACATACTAATCCTAATATTATAAAAATAGTAAAAAAAGATTTAAAACAATATGGAATAGAAAAATATAAAAGAAAAGTATCCTTTCAACAAAAACAAAAAATAAAAGAAAAAATTTTAGAGAAAGAAAAAGATTATCTTGAGTGGATAGAAATAGAAGAGATTGGAACAAAATATATAATAAAAGTTGAGCAAAGGAAGAAAAATATAAATGAAAAAAAATGTCTTCCAAGAAATATTATTGCGAGAAAAAATGCAATGATAGTAGATATAAAAGCATCAAGTGGGGAAATAGTAAAGAAAAAGCTTGATTATGTAGAAAAGGGAGAAGTACTAATAAGTGGATTTATTCATAACAAAGAAGATATTGTTGATAAAAAGTGTTCAATAGGAGAAGTATATGGAGAAGTATGGTATAACGTAAAAATATCCCTTCCAAAAGAGAAAATAATAATAAAAAAAGAAAAAGAAAAGTCAATTAATCTATATTTAAAAATTGAAAAAAGTATTATTATTAATAATGTAAAATTTAAGACATATCAAAAAAAAGAGTATAATATATTAAGAGATAACATTATACCAATAAATCTAAGTATAAATATAAATAGGAAAACTACACAAGTAACAAAAAAATATACAGAAATAGAATTAGAAAAAAAAGCATTAAAATACGCTGAAAAAGAAATAAGTAAAAAACTAAAAGTAGAAGAGAAAGTATTATCGAAAAAAGTTTTGAAAAAAGAAGAAAAAAATAGTAAAATAATAATAGATGTTTTTGTAAAAACAAAAGAAAATATTACTGACTATCAAGATATAAGTAAAATTGATATAAATGAACTAAATAATAAAAAGGAGTGAGATCATGCTGAAACCACTTTCTAACACTTTACAAAGTGTAATACTATTTACTTGGCCAATGGTTTTTATTTCAATGATTATCATGGTTACATTCCGTCTATGTTATTTAATAAAAAATAAAGAAAAAATAGTTTTATATAAAGAAGTTTCTATGCTTATCTTTGGAATTTATATTCTTTGTCTTTTCCAAGTAGTAACTTTTCAAGATGACACATCTTGGGCAAGTAATAATTTTATACCACTTAAAGAAATATTAAGATATAATAATATGAGTCGATTATTTATTAAAAATGTACTAGGAAATATGATTATGTTTTTACCATTTGGCTTTTTTACAAGTTACTATTTAAAATCAGAAAAAATAGTTTTACCATTATTTTTAACTTTAGTGGCATCAGTATCAATAGAAGTTACCCAACTAACAATAGGACGAGTTTTTGATGTAGACGATATTATATTAAATTTAATAGGAGGAATACTAGGATATTATGTTTATACAGTATTAAGAATAATATCATCTAAATTACCCACATTTTGTAGAAAAGATTGGTTTTTAAATATTTTTTCTATTATTTTATTATGTGGATTAATAACATTTTTAGTATTAATAATGATTTAGGAGGCAGTATGAATAAAATAGAAATATTTAAAGAAGTAGATGAAGAAATAAAAGAATTAGAAACAGTAGAAAAAGTATTACAAAAAGCCTTAGAAAAAGAAAAATTAGAAAACACATCTTTTAATTTAATAATAGTTGATAATAACTATATACATGAATTAAATAAAAAATATAGAGGTATAGATAGACCTACAGATGTTATAACATTTGCCTTAGAAGATGAAAATTCTATTGTTGTACCAAATGAGGAAAGAATATTAGGAGATATTTATATATCTATTGATAAAGCAAGAGAACAAAGTAAGGAATATCAACATTCTCTATTAAGAGAACTCTCCTTTTTAGCAGTTCATGGTTTTTATCATTTATTAGGTTATGACCATCAAACGGAAGAAGAGGAAAAAATTATGTTTCAAAAACAAGAGGAGGTTCTAGAGTCTTATGGTATCCGAAGAGAAAATTAGAAAAAAAGTTAAGAGAAAATTAAAAATAGATAATAAAAGATTAGTTAATAGTTTTAAATATGCAAAAGAAGGAATTATACAATCATATAAAGGCGAACAAAATCTAAAAATACATACTTTTATTGCGATACTAGTAATAATATTTGGATTCTTTTTAAAAATTAGTTATTTAGAATGGTTAATATGTCTTGTATTAATTGGATTAGTTTTAATGGCAGAGTTCTTTAATACAGCAATTGAATATGTAGTAGACTTAGCAAGTCCAAAAATACATCCATTGGCCAAAGCTGCTAAAGATACAGCTAGTGCTGGAGTACTAATGATGGCAATTATTTCAGCAATAATTGGTCTTGTCATTTTTATACCAAAGATTATTACTTATATAGGAGGATAAGATGAAAGAAAAATTACTAAAATTACATAAAAATAGCTACGTACCAATATCTCACTTTCCAGTATCAGCTATACTAATAACCAAAGATGAAAAAACTTTTTGTGGAGTAAATGTAGAAGATGCATCAACAAGAGCCGGAACATGTGCAGAAAGAAATGCCTTATTTCAAGCAATTAGTAATGGTTATAAGAAAGGAGACTTTAAAGAAATAAATGTAATGACATCATCAAAAAGAATTGGAACTCCATGCTTTGTTTGCCGTCAATTAATATCAGAATTAATGGATAAAGATAGTATAATTAGGTGTTACAACACAAGTGGAGATTATAAAGAATTTACTGTATCTGAACTATGCCCATATCCATTTGAAGAGGAAGACTTACTATGAAATGTGGATTTGTTAGTATAGTAGGTCGTCCAAATGTTGGAAAAAGTACTTTGTTAAACTCTATACTTGGAATGAAATTAGCAATAACCTCAAACGTTTCTGGAACAACAAGAAATATTATTCAAGGAATATATAACGATGATGAGGCTCAAATAATATTTATTGATACGCCTGGAGTTCATAAGGCAAAAGACAAGCTTGGTGCATACATGAATAATAAAGCCTATCAAAAGACAATTGATACTGATATTATTTTATTTTTAATTGATAGTGAAAAAGGCTTTGGCAAAGGAGACCAATTTATTTTAAATAAAATAAAAGATAAAAATATTCCAATATTTCTTTTATTAAATAAAATAGATCTTGTAAAGAATAAAGAAAAATTATTACTAGAAATAGAACAACTAAAAGAAAAACATGATTTTAAAGAAATAATACCAATTTCGGCAAGTAAACAAGATAACATAGAAGTATTAATAAAATGTATAAAACAAAACTTAGAAGAAAGTGAAGCAATATATAGTGAAGAAGAACTAACAAATGTAACAACCCGCTTTATAATGGCAGAATTTGTTAGAGAAAAAGCATTAGAATTAACTTATGATGAAATCCCTCATAGTATTACTTGCTATGTAGAAGAATATGAAGAAAAAAAAGATTTAGTTCATATACAAGTTGTAATAGTAGTAGATAGGGAAAATATAAAGAAAATGGTTATAGGCAAAAAAGGTGCGAAACTAAAAGAAATAGGTATTAGAGCTAGAAAAGATATGGAAAATTTTCTAGGGAAAAAAGTATTTTTAGAAACCTATGTTAAAACTATTAAGAATTGGCGAGAAGAAGAAAAATACTTTCTAGAACTAGGATTAAAAGAAGAGGAATAATTTTCAAAAAAAATCATCATTATATTAGTAGAGGTGATATAATGAGCAAAGATTTATTATGGAAATTATTTGTAAAAACAGGAGATATTAAATATTATAATCTTATGCAGAAAATAAAAAATAAATAGATAGAGTGATTCAAGATGAAAATTGAAAGTATAGAAGGAATAATAATTAGTGAAACAAACTATAGTGAATCCAGTAAAATATTAAATGTTCTAACAAAAGAACATGGACTAATAGGAGTGTTATCCAAAGGATGTAGAAATGTTAAAAGTAAATTAAGAGGAGTAAGTAGAAAACTATTATTAGGAACTCTTCATATCTACTATAGACCAAATGGACTATCTACTTTAATTGGAATAGATATTATAAACTCATTTTCAAAATCCATAATGGATTTAGAAAAGATATCTTATGCATCAATGATATTAGATTTAACATATCAAGTTATAAGACAAACAGAAGATGAAAACATTTATGATTTATTAAAAAATACTCTCATAAAACTAGATGAAGGATTAGACCCAATGCCATTATCCAATATATTTGAATTAAAATTACTAGACTTTTTAGGAGTTTCCCCAAGCCTAGATGGTTGCTCAGAATGTGGAAATAATACTGATATTGTAACAATATCAAGTTATCGAGGAGGATATCTATGTAGATCTTGTTATCAAAATGCTCCAATAGTATCTGAAGAGACCATAAAAACAATAAGAATGTATTATTACGTAGATATAAAAAGTATAAAAAAACTAAATATAAAAAAAGAAGTATCAAAAGAAATAAATCAGTTTTTAGATGACTATTATGAAAGATATACAGGATTATATATAAAAAGTAAGGATTTCCTAAAAAGAATTAATCAATTAAATAAAAAAGAAGTGAATTAAATGAAAAAAGTAGTTCTAAGTACATTTTTTATATTTTTAATAGCATTACTTATAACATATCTATATAGTAATAAAGAATTAAATAATAAAAAAGTAATCCATTATTTTAAAAATAATTATGTTTATGATATTATTCCCAAAAAATACTATATCTTAGTCGAAAAAAAAGAACAAATTGTATGTATAAAAGCTCCTTGTAATCCAGTTAAATTGAATAGTTACATTGTAAAATATAAAAAAGATTATAAGAAAATAATGAAAGATTTACTAAAAGATAATAAAGAAGTAATTATATCTCCAACTGAAATAACAGAAAAAGAAAACAGTATTCTAATGGATATAATAAAAGAATAATACTTTTATTTTTTTAGAATATATTATATAATGATATTGGTGATTTTATGAAAATAGTAGAATATATTGTAATAGGAGTAGTACTATTAATCATTTTATTAGCAATCTTAAAAGCAACAAAAAAAGATGCTGGACTAGATTTTAATAAATTAGTAGAACTACTAGGAGGAAAAGATAATATTATAGATACAGAAAGTAATATGTCTAGATTTAAAGTAACCTTAAAGGATATTTCCAAAGCAAACAAAGAAAAAATACAAAAACTTGGAGCAAAAGGTATTGTAGAAATAGATAATCAATTAAAAATAATATTAGGACCAGATTCCAAACAATTAAAAAAATACATTGATGAAATTAAATAATTAATTTCATTTTTTTTGTATCTTTTTTCGACAAATATCGATAAATAATTATAATATGATAATGATGGTGACGAAAATGTTAAAAAAAGATATGGATAATAGATTATTCCATCAATTTATTCATGAAGTGAAAAATCCATTAACAATATGCAATGGTTATTTACAAATGATTCCAAATAGTAGCAAAGTAGTCAAAGAAAAATATTATGAAATAATAAAAAAAGAAATGAATAAAACTCTAACAATTATAAGAGATTATTCAATAAATAATAACAAATTAAATATAGAAACAATAGAATGTAATGAACTACTAGAAGAAATAATTACTTGTCTAAATTCATTATTTAAAAATCATCATTCTAAAATAATTTTCTTAAAAACAAATAAAACCTATATATTAGGAGATAAACTTAAACTAAAACAAGTACTAATAAATATCTTAAAAAACTCTTATGAATCAAAAACTAAAGATAATTTACTAGTAGTAATAAAGTTAAAAGTATTTAATAATAAAATAGATATAATAATAACTGATAATGGAATTGGAATGAGTAAAAAAGAACTAAGTAACTGCATAAAAGACAATTATACAACAAAAGAAAATGGAAGTGGAGTAGGACTTCCATTTTGTAAAGATATTATTATTCTTCATCAAGGAGTATTTAAAATAAAATCTAGGAAAAATATAGGTACAAGAATAACAATAACTCTTCCAAAATATAATAAAAAAGAATATCTTAATAGTAGTAATTATTGCTGGAATAAGTAGGATACATAGGATAAGAATAATAAGGCACAGGAACCATTGGATAGATAGGCTGATTATTAATTTGATTATTATTCGCAAGACCATAACCTAATGCAGTACCAGCAAGCCCACCAACTACAAAAGGTGCCCAAAAAAATCTTTCATCTCCATTGTTATAAGTAGAAATAGAAGGATTTGGATAGAAAGATTCCATCATATTTGGATTATTTGTATACATAAATACCTCCTTTAATATAATGTATGAGTCTAGAAAAAAAAGGTTTCCGAAAAATAAAAATGTATGTTATAATACCTACGAAGAAAAAAAGGAGATCAATATGGAAAGATTACAAAAAGTAATAGCTCAATCTGGATTTTCATCAAGAAGAAAAGCAGAGGAATATATAAAACAAGGTAAAGTAAAAGTAAATGGTAAAATAATAACAGAATTAGGTACAAAAGTAAATTCAAGTGATGAAATAGAAATAGATAATAAAATACTAGAAAAAGAAGGAAAAGAATACTATTTACTAAATAAACCAAGAGGAGTAATTACATCAACAAATGATGAGAAGGGAAGAAAAACAGTAATAGACTACATAAATACAAATGCTAGAATCTATCCAGTAGGAAGATTAGACTATGATACAACAGGAGCCCTTTTACTAACAAATGATGGAGAATTTGCAAATATTATAATGCACCCTAAAAATAATATAGATAAACTATACTTAGCAAAATTAGAAGGAATAATAACAGGAGAAGCTATTCATAAATTAGAAAAAGGAATAGAAGTAGACAATGAAGTATTTCATACCTCTAGAGTAAAAGCAAAAAAAATAAATAAAGAAAATAATACTTCATTAGTAGAAATAACCATTCACGAAGGACATAATCATCAAGTAAAAAAAATGTTTGAAGCAGTAGGATATAAAGTAGAAAAATTAACTAGAAAAAGAATTGGAATCTTTACAATAGATAATTTAAAATCAGGAGAATATCGAAAACTAACTCCAAAAGAAGTACAAATAGTATACTCATTAAAAGATAAACAAAAAAAGAACTAAAAAGTTCTTTTTATTATGCAGCTTGAGGTAATTCTTCTTCTTGAGCCTTGTCTTCAACAATTGCAGCTGTAGGACAGCTTTCCATAGCTTCCTTAGTAACTTCTAATTTATCTTCTGGAATTTCTTTTAAAACTGCTTCAGATAATCCGTCTTCATTAAATTCAAAAACACCTTCAGCAATTGACATGCAAGCTCCACAACCTATACAAGCTTCTTGATTAACTTTAATTTTCATACTTTCACTCCTTTACAAAAATATTATATCGAAAAAAGAATAATAGGTAAAGAACAATATAAAAATATTATATTTTCTCTTTACGTAAAGGAAAACTTAACCCCTTTTGTTTTAATAGTATATATGCTAAAATTATAATAAGAAGGTGAGTAGTATGAGTAGAATGGACAGATATAAAAATGAAGATAATCCCCTTAGTAGAACAACAAAAAATCAAGAATTATATCGCAATTTATCAAATAATACTATTTATACAAATATAACGGATGTTACAAATGCTAATGCATTTGAAATACAAAATAATAATAAAACTTCTCGTACTACAAGAGAATCCTATCAACAGATGAAAAAATATCAGAATGTAGAACCTATTCCTCGTACTAGAAAAGAATTAGATGATTTTAATTACTTATATCCTAAAAAAGAAAATAAAGTATATGATATAAATACTGTATTAGAAGCTGCTAGAAAAAATAGAGTAGAAAAAGATAATAAAGAAGAAAAAAGAAAATTAAAAAATAATGAATATAATATATTATCTGGAGTAAATAAAGAAGCTTTAGAAAAATATAGAGAAGAAAAGAAAAAGAGAATGTTAACACCTGAAGAAGAAGAAATAAGAGAACTAGTTGATACAATAGCTTCTAAGACATTAGCTGGAGAAATTGATAAGGCAACAAGTGTAGACTTATTAAGTGATTTAATGGCAACCAATATGTTAGACAAAGTAAGTGCTAGTAGTGAACTAGATAAAGAAGAAACAAAAACAGAAGAGGTTAAGAAAGAAGAAACAACTACAGGAGAGATAAAGAATGAAGAAAAAGTAGAAGAAGTAAAAGAAGAAAAATCTGTTATGTTAAGTAAAACTCAATTACAAGAAATAAATGATAGAAAAGAAGAAAAAGTAGATACTTTAAAAGAAAAAGATCCAGACTTTTATACAAGAAGTATGGATCTATCCGATAAAGACTTTGATTTAAGTGATGACTTCAAAGAAAAAAGTCTACCTCTAGGAGTAAAAATATTAATATTCCTAATCATAGTAATTATCATTTTAATAACAGCCTATATAATCTATAAAAAAATTATTTAAATAGTACTCATATCATTATTGAGTACTTTTTTTAACCAAATCTTTTAAAAAAACTTTATTATAATTATTTCTTAAAATTTTCTCACTAATTAATTTTAATTCTATACAATCTAGAACTTGCATGTAATAATTCTGAAGTAAAGTAGTATTAAAATAATATTCTTTTTCTTTATATTCACATAATTTTTTTAAATCATTAAGAGCTTTAATCTTTTTACTAAAATCAAAATTACTGATTTTATTAATAGAATAATTTTGATTTTCTATTCTAAGATTAATATTTTTGATTTCATCATTATCTTTATATTTTAATAACTTATTAATTGATTCATTTTTTTCTGATAAGATATCTTGTATAATATTAACAAGTTCTGGAACAATTACCTTATCTCCGATAATTTTTATTGAATCATTATGATAACTATATGGTCCACTAGATGTAAATCTACAAATATTTTTAATATTTACAAATAAATCATCTCCATTAGGTAGACAAGCTCCAGAAATAATTTTTTTATTTATAAAATCTACTTTTACAACGTTAGAAAGAATAAACTCACCATTAATCTTATAATTTATTTCTTTAATAATAAAATTTAATAATAGTTTTAATTTATCTTTATTTATATCAACATAATAAACTCTTTCAATACTATCATTTCTTACAATAAACTCCATAATATCCTCCTTATTGGTAATGTATTATACCAAAAAAATAAAATAAAAACTACAATCTATATTCAACTTTTAAAAAATATTTGGTATGATATATATGGTGAGAGTTAGTGAATACAAACTTTGTTGTAAATGATTATATATTAATATGGAATTTATTATTTGGAACATCTATTACAGAATCTATTTATAAGTTAAAACAAAAGATATGGAAGAATTATAAGGATGAATATAATTCCATTTTTAAAGATAAAGATGAAATATTAAAAGATTATAAAAACTTTATTCCTAATAATGACGATATTTATAACATAGTAATGGATAATGAGGAATATAAAAAACTAAAAAAAGAAGCAGAGAAATATCGTCTAGAATTAATGAAAATCTGGGATAAAAATAAAAAAGAAACGAATGCTTTAATGAAAGATATTATTAGAATAAAGATACCAGATTATAATTTTTTTATTATAAATAAAGAACTAAATAGGATAGATGGAGATAGAAATGGTAATTTAATAATTGGAAAAAATATTAATCCAAATTTTCCATTAAGTATCTTATTAAAAATTGCTATAGATATAACGAATAGACATCTAAAAAACTATAAAGAAGAAGATAAAAAATTTAAAAATGCGATAGTTGAATTAGCAATTATTAACGAATATGGAACAAGATTAACAGGTAAAAGTTGCTATCAAAATGGTTCTTCTTCACTTATGTCATTAAAAAGATGGTTATACCCATATTGGTTAATGTATTTAGGAGTAGAAAAAGATAAGTTTTTATCTTATATGATGCGAGATCAAATAGCATTTGAAGTAGATAAATATGCTTATGAAAAACAATTAAAGAAGATGAATTTAGAAGAATTTATTGACTTTTGTATTAGAAATCAAAGATATATTGTGAGAGAAACAAAAGAAGAAAGAGAAAAAAATAATAATAATATAGAATTATTATAATACAGGAAGAAAGCAGGGGAAAAGATGGATGATAAAATAAAAATATTATTAGATAAAATTCATATGGATGAGAAATCTTATCCATATTTTTCTGATGCCAAAATGACAAAAATTAAAGTTAATTCAAAAATTGACAGTTGGCAAATATTTATAGAAAAAGATAATTTATTACCGATAGAAATTTATGAAGAACTAGAAAACAAAAAAATGAGTCTTGATGAACAAGCTAGTAAAATTGATATTATATTTGATATTAAATATCAAAATATAGAGGAATATTTAAATTACTATCCAGTATTATTAAAACAATTAAAAGAAGATTTACACGTATTAGAAATATATGAAGATTGTCTAAGAATAGAAGATGATTTTTTAATACTTGTAGTATCAAATGAAAATGAAAAAGAAAGATTAGAAAAAGTACATAAAAAAATAGAAACATTTTATAAAAATTTAAGTTATAAATTTAATATAGATATTGATGTAAGACATGAAGAAAATATATTGGAAGAAATTCAAAATGAATTAAACAATATAGAAGTTCCTGTAATAGAAAAGAAAAAAGAGATAAAAGAAGTCGTTCCAAAAGAAAAAAAACAATATAGAAGAGAAGCAGTTGAAGAAAATAATGTTATTGGAAGAGGAATAAAAGAGGATCCTATTAAAATAAAAACAATAATTGGAGAAGATAATAATGTAGTAATTGAAGGAAAAATATTTGGAGTAGAGTTATTTGAATCTACGAAGACGGATTTTAAAATTATTACTTTAAAAGTAACAGATTTTTCAGATAGTATTTATTGCAAAGTCTTTGCTAGAGAAGAAGAGGAATATAAAAGACTATGTAAAGAATTTAAAACCGGAAATTGGTATAAGATTAGAGGAGGAGTAAAATACGATAACTTTGCTAAAGAATTAGTATTAACTCCTAGAGATATATTAAAAATAGATTCTAAAGATCAAGTTATTAAAGATACAAGTGAAATAAAAAGAGTAGAACTCCATTGTCATACTAAAATGAGTCAAATGGATGGAGTTGCGGATGAGACTGATGTTGTAAAAACAGCTATGAATTTTGGAATGAAAGCAGTAGCAATTACCGATCATAATGGAGTGCAAGGATTTCCTCATGTATTTAATATGGTTACAGGATATAATAAGAAATTAGAAGAAGGAAAAGAACCATTTAAAGCAATATATGGAACAGAATTAACAATGATAGATGATGCTGTAGATATTGTTATAAGACCAACTGACGAAGTGATGTTAGATAAAACATTTGTAGTATTTGACTTTGAAACAACAGGATTTAATGCTGGTGGAGTAGACTCTATCATTGAAATAGGAGCAGTAAAAATAAAAGATGGAGCAATTATAGAAAGATATGATGAATTAATTAATCCTGGGCGTCCCCTTCCACAAAAAATTGTAGAATTAACAAATATTACAGATTTAATGCTAGAGGGAAAGTCAAATGAAGAAGAAGCGGTAAAACGCTTCATAGAATGGTTTGGAGATTGTCCAATGGTTGCTCACAACGCAAAATTTGATGTATCTTTCCTAGAAATGGCTTATAAAAAATACAATCTTGGGACATTTAAAAACCCAGTAATTGATACATTAGAATTATCTAGAACATTAGATAATACCTATGCAAGACACTCCCTATCAGCACTTGTTAAAAGATATGAAGTACCTTGGGATGAAGATGCTCACCATAGAGGAGACTATGATGCTGAAGGAACAGCTCTAGTATTTCATAAGATGTTAAAGAAATTATCTAATCGTAATATTGAAAAAATGTGTGATTTAGATAGACTAGTTAGTAAAGACGAAATTTATAAATATGGACGAGCACATCACATTAATATACTAGTAAAAAATAAAGCTGGGCTAAAGAATTTATTTAAATTAGTATCTCTAGCAAATACAACTTATCTTTATAAAACACCAAGAATTTTAAGAAGTGTAGTAGAAAGTCACAGAGAAGGATTATTAGTAGGAAGTGGCTGCTACGAAAGTGAAGTATTCACCATGGCTAAATCAAAAAGTGACGATGAATTATCAAATATAATTCGTTTCTATGACTATGTGGAAGTTCAACCAATGGAGTGTTATGACCATCTTCTTCAAACTGGAGACTTTGGTTCCAAAGCTGAACTTGCAGCAAACATAGAAAAAATAATTCGAGTAACAGAAGAAGCCGGAAAAATTATAGTAGCAACAGGAGATGTCCATCACTTAAAAAGAGACGATAAAATATATCGAGAAATTATTGTTAACCAAAAAGTACCAGGAGGAGGAAGACATCCTCTAGCAAGAAGTGGAATAAAAGATATACCATCAAATCATTTTCGTACTACGAATGAAATGTTACAAGACTTTGACTTCTTAGGAGAAGAGAAAGCCTATGAAATAGTAGTGGAAAATACGAATAAAATTGCCGATATGTGTGAGATAGTAGAAGTAATTCCTGATACTGGAGGAATACCATTTTCACCAAGAGTAAAAGCAGATGATGGAGAAAGCTATCTAGACTGTCCAGTTGTTGTTACGGACTTAGTTTATACAAAAGCTGCAGATTGGTACGGAAATCCACTACCATACTCCATAGAAGAGAGAATCGCAACCGAACTTTATGGAGATATTGTCTTTAAAATTATTACTGAAAAACTAAAAGAAAAAAGCTATAATGAAGATAAATTTAATGAAATATCTCATAAAGAATTACATGATTTACTACTACAAGGAAAAGATAAAGTAGTAGAGTTTGTAAAAGAGTATGTTAAATCTACATCAGAAGAAGAGTTAGACGAAAAAGGATTAGAAAAAGCTACTAAAAAAGCTCTTGGAGGAGTAATTGGAGGAGGATTTGATCCAATATACTTAATTGCCCAAAGATTAGTAAAACACTCCAATGATGAAGGGTATTTAGTTGGATCAAGAGGATCTGTAGGATCAAGCTTTGTTGCTACAATGATGGGAATAACAGAAGTAAATCCACTTGCTGCTCACTATCGTTGCGAAAAGTGTAAGCTGAGTATATTTGAAGATGAAAATGGAAAAGCTTATGGTGCCGACTATTCCTCAGGATTTGACTTACCGGATAAAGAATGTCCAACTTGTCATATTCCTATGTTAAAAGATGGACAAGATATGCCATTTGCAACCTTCCTAGGCTTTAATGCTGATAAAGTCCCAGATATTGATTTAAACTTTTCGGATCTTAATCAAGCGAGTGCACATGCTTATACAAAAGTATTATTTGGAGAAGATAATGTATATCGTGCAGGTACAATTGGTACAGTTGCTGATAAAACTGCCTTTGGATTTGTTAAAGGATATTGTGAGGAAAAAGGACATACAGATATGAGAACAGCTGAAGTAGAACGTTTAGCAATTGGCTGTACGGGAGTAAAAAGAACAACTGGACAACATCCTGGAGGAATAGTCGTTATACCGGATTATAAAGACGTATCAGACTTTACTCCATTTCAATTTCCTGCAGAAGATGCTACAGCTGAATGGAGAACGACTCACTTTGACTACCACTCAATTGATCAATGTCTATTAAAACTAGATATTCTAGGTCATTCAGATCCAACGCAATTAAGACTAATTCAAAATCAATCGCATACAGATATTTTAAAGGTTCCATTAGATGATAAAGCAACTATGTCTATTTTCACATCAACCGATGCCTTAGGAGTAACAAAAGAACAAATAATGTGTAATACAGGAACCTTAGGAATTCCTGAATTTGGAACTCCATTTACCATAAAACTAGTAGAAGATACAAAACCTACAACATTTGGAGAATTAATCAAAATATCAGGCCTTTCCCATGGAACAGATGTCTGGTTAGGTAATGCCCAAGACTTAATTGCTAATAACATTGTTCCATTTAAAGAGACAATTGGATGTCGAGATGATATCATGGTTTATTTAATGTATCACGGAGTTCAACCATTAAAAGCCTTTAAAATAATGGAATTTGTCAGAAAAGGAAAAGCTTCAAAAGAACCAGATACATGGAAAGAACATGTAAAAACAATGGAAGAAGCAAATATTCCAGATTGGTTTATTGGCTCTTGTGCAAAAATAAAATACATGTTCCCGAAAGCTCATGCAGCAGCTTATGTTATATCAGCTTTCAGAATAGCTTGGTACAAAGTACATATGCCAGTCTATTTTTACGCATCATGGTATTCATCAAAAGCAACTGATGTAGATGTAGAAAATATGATAAAAGGATACAATTCTATAAAAGCAAGAATCGAAGATATCCAAGCAAAAGGCTATGAAGCAACAAATAAAGAAAATGGACAAGCTGAATCTTTAAAAGTAGCTTTAGAAGCAACAGCAAGAGGTATAAAATTCTTACCAGTAAATTTATATGAAAGTGATGCAACAGTATGGATTGTTAAAAGTGATACAGAAATATATCCTCCATTTAATGCTATTGATGGACTAGGAGATACAGTTGCTAAAAACATAGTAGCAGAAAGAGAAAAAGGTAAGTTTATTAGTATAGAAGATGTCCAAAAACGTGCTAAAGTATCTCAAACATTAATAGATAAAATGAAAGATATGGGAATACTTGAAGGACTACCAAAATCGAATCAGTTATCTTTATTCTAAAAAGTATAGAATAATAGTCTCCTTCATGATAAAATAAAAACGAAAGGAAAGAGATTATGAGAAAAAAAATATTATTAATATTCATATTATTATTAGGAATACTAATTCCAGTAAATGCTAAAGAAGATAATTTTATAGCAAACGAAAATGTAAAGCTAAAGAAAAGCTTTAATCATTCTACTTTTATAGCGGGAAATAATGTAGAAGTATCATCTGAAATAGAGGGTATAAATTTTACAGCTGGTAATGATATTACTATGCATAATAAACAAGATTATTTATTTGCAGCAGGAAATAATATTCACTTAGAAGAAGTAACATCAAAAGATACATTTGTAGCAGGATCATCTATAACAATAACAGACTCATCAATAAGAGACTTATATGCAGCAGCATCAAAAGTAAGAATAGACTCTAACATTGAAGGAAATGTCTACATAGGAGCAGATTCAGTAATTATTAACAAAGAAATAAACGGAAATGTTCATATTGCAGCAGAAGAAATAAGAATAGGAAAAAACGCATCAATTAAAGGAACACTAAGTTATCCAGAAGACGCTAAAATAAGTATTGCAAAAGAAGAAAATATTAAAAAGATTAAAACTTACAAAGCAAATACAAAAGAAAAAGAAAAAACTATTGTATCAAAGATAACAGATAAAGTATATTCTACATTATCATTATTAGTAATTGGAATATTACTTCTAATAGTATTACCTAAGTTTTTTGATACAATAGGAAAGAAAAAAGAAAATGAATTAGGAAAAAACATCTTAATAGGATTCTTAGGACTTATAGGTATACCATTATTTTCATTATTAACAATTATTAGTATTATAGGTCTTCCACTTGGAATAATAAGTTTTGTATTATATATTATTTTTATTTATCTATCTAAAATACCTAGTTCATATTATTTTGGAAAATTATTAATAAAAGATAAGATAGAAAATAATTATTTAATTTTAACAATATCTTTATTTGTAATTAGTCTATTAGAATTAATTCCAATACTTGGTGGATTTGTATCTCTAATATGTACTATAACAGGATTGGGATTAATGCTAAATAGTTTAAAAAAGGACTCATAAGAGTACCTTTTTCTTTAGGAGAGTAATATGTTGTATACAGAAATAGTAAATAAAAATAAGCCATATAAAAAAAAGACAATAGAGCTTGTTGAAACACTAGATAAAGATAATAATAAAGTATTATTAGAAAAAGAAACATTTAATTATTATGAACAATTAAAAAAGTATCTAAAAACTATTGGTATTGAAATAGTTATTAATGAAGCTTATAGAAGTATAGAAGATCAAGAAAAAATAGTAGAAGAGTTTAAAAATATTTATGATGAAGATAAATTATATAAAAAAGTTGCTGTACCAGGATACTCTGAACATCACACAGGTTTAGCCATAGATATTGGCCTAGTATTTGATAAAAAAGAAGAGGAAGAAGAAAATATCAAAATAAGAGAGGCTCTTTATCAAGAAATGCATAAACATTTATCTAAATTTGGATTTATTCTAAGATATCCTAAAGGAAAAGAAGAAATAACAGGATATTCCTATGAGCCATGGCATATAAGATATGTCGGAATAATACCCGCAACTATCATATATCAAAATAATTTAACACTAGAAGAATACTTAAAAGACTTTGCTGGAATATTATATATTAATAAACCTAAAGATGTAACTTCTTTTGATGTTGTTCATGAAATTAGCAAATTATTTGGAATAAAAAAAGTAGGGCATACAGGTACTCTAGATCCACTTGCAACTGGAGTCATGTTAGTAGCAGTAGGAAAAGCAACAAAAATAGTAGAACTACTAACAGCAGAAGATAAAGAATATATCGCTCGAGTAAAACTTGGTATAATGACAGATACTTATGATATAACAGGAAAAGTAATAGAAAAAAAAGAAGTACCAAAAAATCTCAATTTAGAAAAAACAATATTCTCTTTTCAAAAAACTTATCTTCAAGAAGTACCAATATACTCAGCTGTAAAAGTAAATGGAAAAAAACTATATGAATATGCCCGAGAAGAAAAGAAAATTGAATTACCAAAAAAAGAAGTAACGATAAAAAAAATAGAATTACTAGATAAAAATCAGGATGAATTTACCATGAAAGCTTTAGTTACCAAAGGATGTTACATCAGAAGTCTAATTATGGATATTGGAAAAAGTATGAATACTTATGCTACTATGATGTCTCTTACTAGAACAAAGCAAGGAATGATTTCCATAGAAGAGTCAAATACATTAGAAGAAATAAAAAATAATCATTTTCAAATACATAAAATAGAAGAAGTACTAACATATCCAGTCATACAAGTATCGAAAGAAGAAGAATTTATGATATTGAATGGAGTTAAAATAAAAGATAAATGGAATATCTACGATAAAGCAATTGTTCAAACAGAAAAAGGACAATTAATAGGAATTTGTCAGAAAGAAAATGGATTTCTAAAGACATGGAAAAATTTTAAACAACCTGTCAATAGCATGTCAAAATAGAGAAAATAATAAATTTTCTCTTTTTTAATAGTAAAGAAAAAGCTATAATTAATGTATAATAATAAGGTGAGAATAATGCAAAAAACTTTATTTCGATATTTACTATTTATATTATATATAGAAATGATTTTTCATGTGGCTTGTTTTAAAGAAATCACATTATTTAATATTGTCATATTGTTTTTTGTTGGAATCATCTGTTCAGGCTTTCTTACTATATTATCTTCTCTTACGAAAAAAGAAAAAATAAACACAACTATCAGTAGAATAATAGTTGGTGTTGCTACAATTATCTTTTCTGCAGAATTAGTTTATTATAGTATTTACGAATCTTTTTTTAGTTTTAATGGAATCCAATTTGTTGGTGCATTAAAAGATGGTTATGATAAAATTCTATTAACAATTTTACAAAATATTGGTTTTATCCTTCTTATGATTATCCCAACAATTATTTGGATTTTTAAAATGCCTAAAATAGCAAGAATTAATAAATTAAGTCTATTCTTTATCATAATTTTATTATTTTTAAGTAGCTCTTATTTATTTGCAACTATTCAATTTATAGATAATAAATCAGAAAATAGTCTTTATCGTCTCATTCATAGTAAAAATTTACCAATTCAAAATGTAAAGAAAATGGGACTATTAGCATCTACTTCTCTAAGTTTAGAAAGAAAACTATTTGGATTTTTACCAAAAGAAATGAAAGTAGAAGATATTTTAACCAATCAAAAAACAGCTTTATCTGACTCATTAGACATTAAATATAATATGGATAAAAATATAGATTTAGAAGAACTATATCAAAAAGAATCCAATGATACGATAAAAAACATACATAATTTTTTTAAAAATCAAACTCCAACTGAACAAAATGATTATACTGGAATCTTTAAAAATAAAAATGTTATTTTTATTATGGCAGAATCATTTGATGAAATAGCCATCGATAAAGACTTAACTCCAACTTTATATAAATTAAAAAATGAAGGAATTATTTTTAATAATTATTTTGCTCCAAAGTATCCAGCCTCTACTGCTGATGGAGAGTATATGTTAGAATGGGCCACTCTTCCAATTATTGGAGAAAACTATAGTTTAATTGATATGGTATATAATACTAATCCTTATATTTTACCAAGAACTTTAAAAAATGAGGGATATAAAACATACGTTTACCATGATTATTCAGGATATTATAATAGAAGAAAAACTTATTTTAAAACTCTAAATTTTGATGGAGAAAAATATTGTGGAGAGGGAATTGATACAAGATGTGAATTCTTTCATGGAAGCGATATGGATATGATGAATCAAACAATAGATGATTATTTAAAAGAGGATAAATTCTATGCTTATTATATTACATTAAGTGGACATGGTTCATATGATTCCAGTAATTTTGTTGCTGAAAAACATTTAGATAAAGTAAATAATTTACCATATACATCAAAAATTAAATACTATCTAGCAGCAAATATAGATTTTGATTTAGCAATGGAAAAATTAATAAATAAATTAGACTCAGCTAATAAGTTAGAAGATACTTTAATTGTTATTTCTAGTGACCATTCTCCTTATTATTTATCAAATTATGAAGTAAACTCAGTATCAAAAATAGATAGAGATAATAAATTTGATCGAAATAGAGGTTCACTTATTATCTATAATAAAGGATTCAAAAAGAAAGTAGAAGTAAATAAATATGCAATGAATATAGATGTTTTACCAACTATATTAAATATGTTAGGAATATCATATGATTCAAGAATTATCATAGGTAAAGATATTATGGCACCTAATAATGAAGGAGTAGTAATATTTCCAGACAGAAGTTGGGCAAACACAAAAGGAAGTTATGATACCTCTTCGTCTCATTTTACTCCTTATCAAGATAATATAGATGAAAAATATATACAAAAAATAACAAATGAAGTAAATGAAAAATATAATATATCTGTAAGTATGCAGTATAATGATTATTATAAATACATTTTTAAATAGGTGATACAATGAATAATAAACAGGCGATTATTACAGCGATTTTTCTATTAATTGGTTCTTTTAATCTTTTAACACTTGGAGTAATATACTTTCAATTAGAAGGTGAAGTAGTAAATTATCGATATAGTGATGAAGATGAATATGATGATATAAAAGAAGGAATTGATTTTATACAAAAATTACCAATTCAAATAAATATAGAAAATAAATATTTCAGTAAATTTGATTATTTAGAAGAAAAAATAAAAGAAGAAATAATCATGGCATATGCAATAAAAAACAATTTTCATACATATCCATGTAAAAATGACAAAACAAGTATTTGTATTGATAAAACAACTTTAGAAGATAATTCATTATTAGAAAAGTTTCATACCAAAACAAAAATATCTTCTAATACAATAAAAATATATATAGATGATTATGGAGTATATCAAATTACTAGTAGTAAATCATCAAATACTTATCAATTACATTTACAAGAAGATAATAAAAAGTATCGTAAATATTCAAAGTTTTCTCATTTTAAACAAAAAGAAAAGAAATATATATTTTATTTCTATGAAGGTTATTATACAGGAAATTGTCAAAAAGGAGAAAAATTAGATTTATTAGATTTTATGACAGGTAAAGTAATTTATTCAAATTATTGTAATGGTAATAATGAATTTATGAAAATAGAGGATAATTCTCTAGATGACTTACAGATGTATAAATATGAATTAGAAAAAGATGAAAATAATAAATTCTATTTATCTGGATATAATCCAGTATACAAATAATAGATAAATCTTTTAAATCATAATCAACCATAAAAACTCTTTTTTTTGATAATATCATAAGAACTGGAAAGAAAAAATTAATAATATTTCAGAAAAATTTAATAAACCAATATTAGATGAAACACTATTTTAAGTATTTAAAAATGTTAGAAAAATAGAGTATTATATTGATCCAAAAAATTATCCATATGATAGTTTCGAACTATATTTAGCAATTCTACATTCTAATTGGGAACTTGAACAAATAAAAGGGGAACCTATATTTGAAGATCTTCCAGAAATTTGTATGCCTATCTTTCCTGTAATAGATGACAATTTAGAAAAAGAAATAGCACAAGTAACATTAACGAAAACATTAAGAATGATATTAGAAAAACAAAGCAAAATAAAAAAATAGTTGTAAAAGATAAAAAATATGATATAATGATGAAAGAAAGGAGTGGGAATAATTGTCCCACTCTTATTATTTAGGAGGTGACTATGAAAGATAAAATTAAAAATTTACTAGATGATTCAATTAAAGATTTAAATGTATTTGTTGATGATGCTTATACTAGTACCGAAGAAGGGAAAAAAATATTTAATATTGTATTAGATAGTGATGAGATAATTGATTTAAACAAAGTAACAGAAGCCTCAAGAATAATCAATAAAATAATGGATGAAAATGAAAGTTTATTAGAAGATGCTGATGAACTTGACATTTTTTCAAAAGAGAAAGGAGAAGAATAAAATGGCAAAGAAAAAAGAAGAAAAAGTAACAACTGGTATGAATGGAAAAGAATTTAAAAAAGCACTAGATAATATAGTAAAAGAAAAAGATATCGATCCCGAAATAGTTTATAGTGCAATGGAGCTAGCTCTAACTTCTGCTTATAAGAAAAACTTTCATTCTAAAACAAATGTTAAAGTATTATTTGATAGAGAAAGTGGAGATATTAAAGTATATTCTTATCTAACAGTTGTACCAGATGATAAAATGACAAAAGAAGAATATGAAGATGCATTATTTGAACGTTATGCAGAAGATGATGAATTAGATACTAAACCTAATGTTGAAGAAGCAGAAGATGAAGAAGAAGGTGAAGGAGAAGAAGGTGGGGAAAAGAAAGAAGTTCCTACATTCTTTAATCCAGAAACTGAAATCAAATTAAGTGATGCTAAGAAAATAGATAAAACGTTAGAAATTGGAGACACAATTGATACAGAAGTAACTCCAAAGGACTTTGGAAGAGTTGCTACATCAACAGCTAAACAAGTAGTTATTCAAAAAATTAGAGAAGCAGAAAGAAATAGTATCTTAGAAGAATTTGGAGATAAACAAGATGAATTATTAATTGGAACAGTAGAATTAGAAGATACAGATAATTATTTTATTAATTTAGGAAGAACAAATGGTATTCTACCAAAGAAAGATTGTATACCAGGAGAAAAAATAGAAATGGGTTCTCAAATTAAGGTATATGTATCTAAAGTAGATAATAATGGAAAAAATTTGTTAATTCTACTAAGCAGAAGTCACTACGGATTTGTAAAAAGATTATTTGAACTAGAAATTCCAGAAATCAGCGATGGAACAATTATGATTTATAGTGTAGCAAGAGACCCAGGAAATAGAAGTAAAGTAGCTGTTTATTCAGAAAATCCTAATATTGATCCAATAGGAGCATGTATCGGAGAAAAAGGTTCAAGAATTGCTAGAATTATGGAAGAATTACATGGAGAAAAACTAGATGTAGTAAGATATGACAAAGATCCAGCAATCTTTATTGAAAATGCTCTTTCTCCAGCAAAAGAATTAACAGTTGCAATAACAGATCCAAAAAGACTTGAAGCAATGGTTATTGCAGATGGAGACAACTTCTCATTAGCAATTGGTAAAAAAGGACAAAATGCTCGTCTAGCAACTCGTCTTACTAAATTCAAAAAAATAGATATAAAGACAACAGAACAAGCAAGAGAAGCAGGTATTAATTTTAGATAATCATGAAAGTAAAAAAGATTCCAATGAGAACTTGTGTTGTAACCAAAGAAAATCTACCTAAAAAAGAATTACTAAGAATAGTAAGAACACCATCTGGTACAGTAGAAGTTGATGAAAGTGGAAAGAAAAATGGACGAGGAGCATATATTAAAAAGGATTTAGAAACCTTAGAAATTGCTAAAAATAAAAAAATACTAGAAAAAAAATTAGAATGCAAAATAGAGGATAGTGTATATGAAGAAATAAAAAAAATATTAGAAAAGTGAGGTGTTAATCATGATGTCATTACAAGATTATGCAATGGATGTAGATTTATCTGTTGAAGAAGTAAAAGCATTATGTGATAAAGTAGGAATTTCCTATGAAGATGAAAACACATTATTAGATGATATAAGTATTACTTTATTAGATAATACTATTCAAGAAGAAACAGAAGATACAGAAGAAAGAAGACTAGAAGAAGAGGTAGAAGATAAAGCAGAAGAATTAGCTTTTGATACTAAAATTGATTTAGATAATCAAACAAATTTTACAAAAGTAAAACAAAATAAACAAGTAAAAAAGACAGACAATAATAAAAAAGATTTCTTAAAAGAAAGAAAAAAGATGTATAAGCATCGTGAAAAATTACAAAGTAATGAGAATACTAAAGATGAAAATGTTATTCTTTATAAAAACAATATGACTGTTACTGATTTAGCAAACGAGTTAGAGGTAGCTCCAGTAGAAATAGTAAAAAAATGTATGTCTTTAGGAATAATGGCATCCCTAAACCAAAGCATAGATTATGATACAGCAGAAGTTATTACCTCTGACTATAATAAAAATCTTAGAAAAGAAGAAACAAGAGATATTTCAAACTTTGAAAACTATGAAATAGAGGATAGAGAAGAAGACTTAATAGAACGTCCACCAGTAGTAACAATAATGGGACATGTAGACCATGGAAAAACAACACTATTAGATTATATTAGAAATAGTGATGTAGTAAGTGGAGAAGCAGGTGGAATTACTCAGGCAATAGGAGCTTACTCAGTAAAATGTAATGGAAAAACAATAACATTCATAGATACACCAGGTCATGCAGCTTTCACCGAAATGAGAGCAAGAGGGGCATCTATGACAGATATCGTCATAATAATAGTTGCTGCTGATGATGGCGTAATGCCTCAAACAAAAGAAGCAATTGATCATGCTAAAGCAGCTAATGTACCAATTATAGTAGCAATTAATAAAATCGATAAACCAGAAGCAAATATTGATAGAGTAATGTCTGGTTTAGTAGAAAATGGTCTAACTCCAGAAGAATGGGGTGGAGATATTATAGTCAATAAAATTTCTGCCAAGTCCGGAGAAGGAGTTGACAGTTTATTAGAAAATATCTTATTAGTTGCTGAAATGCAAGAATATAAAGCAAATCCATCTCGTTATGCATCAGGAGCAGTAGTAGAGTCAAGGAAAGATTCTAAAGTAGGATCAATTGCAACACTATTAATTCAAAATGGAACACTTCGTCTAGGAGATCCTATTGTTATAGGAAATTATGCTGGAAAAGTTCGAACTTTAAAAAATGACAAAGGACAAAATATTGTAGAAGCAGGCCCTTCAACTCCAGTAGAAGTAACAGGTATCTCAGAAGTTCCAAGTGCTGGAGATAAATTTATGGCATTTGAGTCAGAAAAACAAGCTAAAGAAATAGCAGCTTCTAGATTAAATCGTTCCAAAGAAGAAGATACAAATTTTAGTAAGATGTCATTAGAAGATTTATTTGGTAGAATCAAAGAGGGACAAAAAGAAATTAAAATAGTATTGAAAGCTGATGTAAATGGTTCTCTAGAGGCAGTAAGAAATGCTCTTGAAAAGATAGAAGTAGAAGATGTAAAAGTATCTGTTATAAGAGGAGGAGTAGGAGCTATAACTGAAAGTGATGTAGTTCTAGCTTCAGCATCAGACGCTATCATTATTGGATTTAATGTTCGAGCAGGAAATACTACATCAGATATTGCTAAACAATATGGCATAGAAATTAAAACTTATGATATTATTTATAAAGTAGTAGAAGATATTGAAAACGCTATGAAAGGAATGCTTGATCCAGAATTTGAAGAAAGTGTTGTTGGAACAGCCGAAATTAGACAATTATTCAAATTCTCAAAAGTAGGATTAATAGCCGGATGTCATGTAACAAGTGGAGTGATAAAGAATAATTTAAAAGCACGTATCGTAAGAGATGATATTATAGTTTATAATGGAGAAGTTAATACCCTACAACATGAAAAAGACCAAGTAAAAGAAGTAAAAAAGGATATGGACTGTGGTATTACTTTAAAAAATTGTCAAGATTACAAAGAAGGAGATATTATCGAAGTTTATGAACTTGTCGAGATAAAAAGATAATATATATATTTTAGATAGTCATAATGACATTTCAGGAAGATAATAGATCATACATTTGAGCAAAACTTTAAAGATAAAAATATTCAACTAAAAAAATTGGAGGTGTAAGAAATGCCTAGTATAAAAATTGAAAGAATCAATCATGCAATCCAAGAAGAAGTTAGTATAATTCTAATGAGAGAAGTAAAAAATCAAGATCTTAAATTTGTAACAATAACAGACACAGAAACAACAAATGATTTATCCTATTCAAAGATTTATTATACAGTCATGGATAAAGATAAAAGTCTTATTCAAAAAGAATTAGAAAAAGCTTCTCCATTTATCCGAACAAAATTAGCAGAAAAGATTGATATAAGACATACACCAGAATTAAAATTTATATATGATAATTCTATTTCATATGGAGAACATATGGATAAAATATTGAAAGAAGTAAGAGAAAAAGATTCTAACTAGGAATCTTTTTTCTTTTTTTAAAGAAATAAAAAATAATCTAGATATAAATATTAATATATGTTAAAATAATATAAAATAGAGGGGATGAAAATGAAAAGAACAATTCTACTTATATTGTTTCTATATAGTATTTTAATACCACTACAAATAAAAGCAAAAACTCCAACAAAAGAAGAAACAATGAAAATAATAGATGATATTGAAAATATTCAAGTAGATGATAATATAAAAATAAAAAGCTCTGAAATAAAAAATAATAGTATTATTTTAAATTTAGAAAAAGATGGAAAAGAAGAAAAAATTAAAGTTTATTATGAATGGACAAATACTACATTAAACATATATGGAGGATCTATTCTAATAAATAATAATCAAGTTAATATTATGAATAATGATTATGCATTTTATATTTATTCCATTCTAGAAAGAGAATCTACAATTCCATATGATTATGATAATTACTATAATAATTTAAATATAAAGAAAATAGTTGAGAATAATATTAATTTTAAAGATACAATTTCATTAAAAGAAAAAACAAATACATTTGGAATTACCTTAGAAAAAAATAATAATATAATTAATATTACTTATCAATATTATTTAGATGGAGATTATCCAATAATTATAATTAATAACGATGAATTATCAGAAAATCCAAGTACAGGAAACTTTACAACGTATACAACGTTTGCATTTGTTTTAATAGTAGGAGTAGCTTGCTACACATATATAAATCCAAAAAAAGAGAAAGAGGGAAAGTAAAATGAGAAAAAAAATTAATAAAAAAGATAATTATAAAGACTGTTGGGTATATATCTTATTATTAACGACATTAGTAATTTTGACAGAGTCTCTAAAGTATTATACCTTTCCAATAGCAGGAGTTAGTCTTTCATACTCTATATTTTTATTACCATTTGTATACTTCATAACAAATTATATAGATAAAAAATATGATTATAAAAAAGCAATCTCTTCCATAGCAATTTCAGGAGTATTATTTGTATGTTATAGTGCAATAATATCATTTGGTTTAGGACAAAGACTAATATTATCAAGTATAAGTGGAGAATTTATTGGATACGTAATAAGTCAATTAGTAAATTTAACAATCTTTAATTTTCTTCAGAATAATACAAAAAGTTCAATACTATTAATATATCTAAATTATATATTCTCATTAATTGTATACTATACGTTCTATACATTAATATATTTAAAAATGATTCTCTTAGATCAATATTGGCAAGGTTATTTTTTAACTTTAATAATTCAAATAATTATATGTATTCCAATTGCCATTGCAGATAAGAAAATTAAGCGAGGAATAGAATAAAAACTCTAATCATTATTGATTAGAGTTTTCATTTTCATCATGATTCTTATCTTTATCATCTTTAATTTTCTTAGCCATACCCGCTGCTCCAAGTCCTATACCAAGTCCATATAGCCATTCTTTATTTGAAGATTCATCTTTCTCATTAGACTTATCTTTATCTTTTTTATCGTAGTCTCCCAATTCTTCATCATCTTCATCATCTTCATTCTCATCATCTTCATCTTCTTCAGTATTCATTTTATTATTAGCATAAGCAAGACCACCACCAACTGCTCCAATGGCACCTAAACCGCCTAAACCAGCAGCAACACCACCAGCAACAGAAGTACCAGTTCCTGAAGAGTCACCTACACTAGTTGTATGAAGATTTGGAATAACTTTTTTTGTTTTAGAAATAATCTTATCAACTTTATCTTTTGCATCTTTTGCAATATTCGTACTAATATCTACGTCATCTTTCTTTTTATCATCATCTTCATCATCTTCTTTACCTAGAATATGATTTAATTCACCATGAGCAGATGTATTAGAACCATAACTTCTACCATTATAAGTTTGTCCAGAAAGATTTTCACTAGAACCAGTAGATGAAGTTCCAAAACCTCCACTAGCTCCAGTAATAGCACCAACACCTGCAGTAGCAGCTCCTAATCCAGCTCCAATAGCAGCAGCACCAGTACTACCAGAAAGCCCAACACCCGTTCCATAATTTGAAGATTTAGATGTATTAGATAATCCTTCAACAGCCTTGGCAGCACTAGAATCAGTTTTAAATTTTTCCATATCAGTAGAAATAAATGGATTAGTACTCTTTATATCAGATATTGCATTTCCTTTAACTCCATTAAGTTCAGTAGAAGAAAGAGGAGTAAGTTCAGCAGCAGTACTAGCAAAACCTCCAACTCCACCTGAGGATCCGGAAAATCCAGAACTACCAGAACTACTTCCACTAACACCATCTGCTATTGCTTCAGTTTGATGTGCAACTTCTTCATATTCATGATAACCATCTTGTAACCACTTAGAAAAATTATTAACATTAGAAACATCATTACTTAAATCATTCTTACAATAATCTAATCTTTTTAAATCAGAATAATACTCATTTATTCTAGGGTCAAGAGATGATCTAAAATTACTAATAGATTTAGCTAATTCATCAATATTTGACTCAATATTAGATGAGTTTTGTATAGACCCCTCAAAATCTACCAAATCATATCTAACTTCATCACTCATAATCTATTTCTCCTTTAATTATAATAATCAACTATACGTTCTCTATCGTATGGTAAAGATCCACACACGTTTGGAAAAGATTCACTCACTTTTATAATCTTATCTTCAATATCAATAACATTACCCTCTCCGACAATTGCTTCAATCCATATTCTTTTAACATAGTTTTCCTTATATTTTAATCCACCATCTTCATTTGCATCAAGTTCATAATGCCAGTTTTCTTTATATAACCCATCTTTTACTTCTTTATCATGATGATTACCATATACATCTCTAGTTTTTCGCTCAACTTCTTTACCATATATTTCATTTAGTTTCTTTTGGCAAAGATTTATTCGTACAATATGCTTTTTTTTAACAAGAGCCTCATTATAATTCTCTGCCATTCTTGTTATGGCGGCTGGATCAGTAAAAATCGGGCTAACTTTTTGAAGATCATCAAAATGTTGATTTGCAATATTTAAGTTGCCATGTTGGTGAGCAGCATCACCACCATAATAAAACTTTTGGGAGTTATTTATTTTAGCAAATTCATTCTCAATATTACTAATCTTTTCTTTACTATTATTCATCATTGACATAGCACTATCATAAAATTTAAAAACAGTATCATGTAATTTATCTAAATCTATTTTTTCTTCATATAAAACACTTTCATCAGTATCAGAAACTGAGCCAGATAACAAACTATCAACACTAATACTTTTGTTTCCCATTTTATACCTCCTAAATTTAATTACCTATTAGTAGGGACTAAATATTAATCCGCACTAATAAGAAATTAAAAAATAATTTCTTAATAATTAATTTCCATACACATTATTTTCTAATTGTTGATTTAATTTTTGATACTCTTCCATATTAAAGTTAAATTCTTCAGAAATTGTAGTCATAAGAGCATTAAGAGTCTCATCTGTTTCAGTTGATATTTTCTTTAAATTATTATTAAAAGTCTCTGCTGCAGTACCACCATAAACTTCAGCAACTCTCCTGTAAGTATCATTACTTAAATATTGAAAAATATCTGAAAAATCTTTCTTTTTCTGATTAACAAAGTCAATTAATTGTTTAACTTTAGCATATTGTATTTGAGATGCAGAACCATTATCCATAAAAACCTCCTATAATAATATTATTAAGCTCTATTTTCAAAATTATCCCATGCTTTAGCTTGCATGTTTAAATTGTCAGCTAGTCCTTCTATTCTACCACGTATTGCTTCAAAATCTGGTTCTTGTTTTTTTAATTTATCTAATAAAACTGAAGCTCTATTACCACTCCATGCAGCAGCATCTGAATCACTTAACTGAGTAGTAAACTCCTGATATAATTCTTCCTTTAATTTCCAATAATCTTGAGCTTTATTTTGCATTTCTTCAGAAATTTGATACATAGCAGTATAATCTTGTCTTACTCCATTTCCGTCCATTATTTCACCACCTTTCAAATGTGTTAATTTGCAAGGAATCTTGCTACAATTAAACAATACCAAATTAAAAAAAAATTGTAAATAAACTTTACAATTATTTATGATACTTTACATATATTACATAATAAAAATAGATAAAAGAATTAAAACAGTATTATGAAAAATATGCATCGACATGGATGTGAAAACAGTATTTGTTTTATAAAAGCTATAGGCAAAACTAGCTCCAAGCGCTCCATATGGAATAATATACAAATAGTCTGTTAAAGTTTTAGCATCACCAATTACATGTGCTCCACCAAAGAATAAAAAAGATAAAACACATAATATTATTGGATTATTAAATATATCCTTCAAAGTTTTACGAAATACTATTTCTTCATTAAAAGGAGCAATAAATCCAGCATCAATGACCATAAGCCAAGGAAGAGACTTTATCATTTTTTGAACAGCTTCTTCATTATTAGCTCCTCCGCCTTTTAAGAGATAGGTAATGATAACATTTGAAATCATCATTATAAATAATCCCAACATCCAATAACGAAAACCTATATCAATGTTTTCGATAAAGTTATCCTTAAATATTTTAAATTCTTTTTTTAATTCCTTTCTATAAATAATAAATAAAATAAATAACACTATAGTACTAGAAAAAGTAGATAATAAAACACTTTCAACAGGACTAATATTATGGACATCTATTTTAAGTAATAAAACAGGAATATATTGTAAATATACACTATAAAAGAATAAGAAAAAAACAATTGTTCCACGAATTAAATATTTTATTTTAGAATTAACATTACTCATATAATCACCACAATAAAGATATCATAAATTTGAAAGTTTTAAAAGGAAAAATAAAAAAAATCGTTGCAAATAAAGAATAAATATACTATAATACAAATAACGCTGGGAAAATTCTAGCAATACCAATACTCAGAGTAAGAGATTTCCGACTTACCCTTGGTAGTGGCGAATAACAAAGAAAGGAAGGAAAAGAAAATGGCTTTAACAAAAGAAGAAAAACAATCTATTATTAAAGAATTTGCTAAGAATGAAAAAGATACTGGTTCTGCTGAAGTACAAATAGCTATATTAACAAAAGAAATTAATGATTTAACAGAACATTTAAAAGTACATATTCATGATTTCCATTCACGTAGAGGTTTACTTAGAAAAGTTGGAAAACGTAGAAATTTACTACAATATTTAGCAAAAAAAGACATCCAAAGTTATCGTGAAGTTATTAAAAAATTAGGATTAAGAAAGTAGACATTTTTTCAGTGTCTATTTTTTTTTAAAGAGAGGTTTAAGTATGAAAAAAAGTAAGAAAAAAATATTTGAATTAGATTTCCATGGAAGAAAAATAATAGTAGAACACGGAGAACTTGCTAAACAAGCAAGTGGGGCAGTGTTAGTTCGATATAACGACACAGTAGTATTAACAGCAGCAGTAGTATCAAAAACTGCTAACTTACTATCAGATTTCTTCCCTTTAACAATTAATTATCAAGAAAAACTATATTCTGTTGGAAAAATACCAGGAGGATTTATAAAAAGAGAAGGAAGACCTAGTGAAGCAGCAACTCTAGCAGCAAGAATGATAGATCGTCCAATGAGACCATTATTTCCAGAGGGATTTAAAAATGAAGTACAAGTTATTTCAACCGTATTATCAGTTGATCAAGACTGTTCACCAGAGTTAACAGCAATGCTTGCATCATCACTTGCAGTATCCATTTCAAAAATACCATTTAATGGACCAATAGCAGGAGTTAAAGTAGGAAGAGTCGATGGAAAGTTTATTATTAATCCAACTCCTGAGGAATGTGAAAATTCAGAACTAGAATTAACGGTTGCTGGAACAAAAGATGCAATTAACATGGTAGAATCAAGCGCAAAACAAGTACCAGAAGAAATAATGTTAGAAGCACTAATGTTTGGACATAAAGCAATAAAAGAATTAATTAAATTTGAAGAAAAAATAATAAAGGAAATTGGAGAAGAAAAAATGGAGTATGAAACTCTAACTCCAGAAGATGAGCTAAAAGAAAGAATTGCTTCTCTTATTACTAAAAAAATGGATAAAGCTCTTCGAATTAAAGATAAATTAAAAAAATATTCTACTATTGATGAAATAAAAGAAGAAATGATTGAACTATTTACAAAAGAAAATGAAGATATACTGAAGGAAGAAGAATTAAAAGAATTACTTGTAAAAGTAAATATGGTAGTTCAAGAAATTGAATATAATTTATTTAGAAGTATTGTTGTAAAAGAAGGGCTACGTGCAGATGGAAGAAAAATGGATGAAATAAGACCATTATCAACTGATATTGACCTATTACCAAGAACACATGGATCTGCTTTATTTACAAGAGGAGAAACTCAAGCTTTATCTATAACCACTTTAGGAGCATTAAATGAACATCAAATTTTAGATGGTTTAAGTATGGAAGATCAAAAAAGATTTATGTTACATTATAACTTTCCACAATTTTCAGTAGGGGAAACAGGTAGATATGGTGCACCTGGAAGACGTGAAATTGGGCATGGAGCACTTGGAGAAAAAGCTTTATCACAAGTTATCCCATCAGAAGAAGAGTTTCCATATACGATAAGAGTTGTATCAGAAATATTAGAATCTAATGGTTCAAGTTCTCAAGCAAGTATATGTGCAGGTTGTATGTCCTTAATGGCAGCAGGCGTTCCAATTAAAGCTCCAGTTGCTGGAATTGCTATGGGATTAATTACTCATGAAGATCAATATACAATACTAACAGATATTCAAGGAATGGAAGATCATTTAGGAGATATGGATTTTAAAGTTGCCGGAACAGAATACGGAATTACTGCTTTACAAATGGATATTAAAATAAGTGGTATCACAGAAGCAATACTAAAAGAAGCATTAGAACAAGCTAAAAAAGCAAGAATGCAAATTTTAGATGTAATGAAAAAACAAATTAAAGAACCAAGAAAAGAAGTATCTAAATATGCACCAAAGATGGAAACATTTATGATTAATCCACTAAAGATAAAAGATGTTATTGGTAAAGGTGGAGAAACCATTACAAAAATTATTTGTGATGCATCTAATGTTAAAGAAGTTACAAATATCAATGCTGTAAAAGTTGAACTAGAAGACGATGGAAGAGTAATTATTTATCACTCTGATAAAGAAATTATAGATAAGACAAGAGCAATGATTGAAGAAATTGTAAGAGAAGTAGAAGTAGGAAAAATCTATGAAGCAAAAGTTGTAAAAGTAGAAGATTTTGGTTGCTTTGTACAATTATGGCCTGGTTGTGAAGGACTAGTACATGTATCTCAACTTGCACATGAAAGAGTAGAAAAAGCTGGAGATGTTGTTTCAGTTGGAGATGAAAT
This sequence comes from uncultured Caryophanales bacterium, assembly GCA_946628005.1. Classification (GTDB taxonomy): domain Bacteria; phylum Bacillota_I; class Bacilli_A; order RF39; family UBA660; genus UBA3789. The sequence goes on along the minus strand of CAMOWA010000001.1, from coordinate 11,083 downwards.
TATAGTAAAAGCACTAGGAATAGATAAAAGAGGAAGACAAAACTTCTCAAGAAAAGACGCTCTACCAAAGCCAAAAAATAAAAAGGAAAAAGATTTAGAAATACCCAAAAAATAGATTAAAAGAAAAATTTACAAAAGGCTTACTTAATTAGTGGATAAAAAATAATTAATTGATATAATAAAAAAGATGAAGAGTATTAAAAAAAGAATGTTACGAAAAAAAATATCGATGAAAAATGGAATTTTTCATAAGTCAAGAAAGAAAGATTCTTTTTTTTAAACAAAATACAATTCAAATGACATATCATCATGTAATATAAAATATTGTAGAAAAAAACTTATTCTTATAAAAATCAAAAAAATATAAAATATAATCAAATATAGAAAGAAAAGTCAAATTAATACTATGATTAGAGTGGAATAGAAAAAAACAAGAAAGAATGATAATTAATAAATTAGTGTGAACAAGGATGTGAAATTAAAATGAATGAAAAAGTAACAAAACTATATTATGATAGTTTATTGATATATTTATGTAGAATAATAGACTTTAAAGAATATGATAAAGAAATAAATAGCCAAAACTTATATATTAATTCTTCAAAAAGAAGACTTAATAATATAGGTTCAGATTATTACAGTTTAATAAATAACATTTATATAGACAAATTGTCAGATGAACAAAAAAATATTATTTTAGAGAAAAACTATGTTGATGAAGAATTAATTCAACTTGTTGAAAACACATACTTTTATATATTAAAAAAAGGTAATGATGAGCATGTTATGTATAGTCCACCTATGCCAAATCATTCAGTTAAGAATGGCTCATTGGTATTAGAATTTTCTTATGGAAAAAATAAAATAGAATTAACTGATGAAGAGTATTTAGATTTATCTAGAAAACAAAGGCTATATATTCATAAAATAAACAATAAATTAAAAAATGAAGTGGAAAATAAATTAAAAATACCATGCGAAATATTTATTGAAAAGAGGATATAAAAATGAGTATAATCAAAAAAAACAATAAGATTATAGGTAACATAATTACACATCCTAACAATAATGGTAAACAAAATACTAATATTAACAATAACAGTATTTTAATAAAACCATCAGTCGATAATATAATGGATTTAGATGAATTATCAGTTGAAAAATATGAAATGAATAATAATATAATAAGTAATAGTTCAGCCCGTAATATAAATGTAATCAATAGATTATATAATGATAATATATTTAATAAAGAAAACGATAAATATAAACAGTTTGGAGGCTATCAAGGGGCATTAAACGAAAATATAGATTATTGGTTAAGCAACGAACAGGCATTAGAAATAATAAGAACTTATTATCCTGAGGCTTCATTAGAAGAAATAGAATTATTATTTTATAGAATGCAAAAAGTTGGATGTAGCTACATAGCAATAATAAATACTTTGATGTATCAGTATCTTTTAATTAAAAACCAATTTGGTAAAGAGAAATTTGAGAAAAAATTTGGATTTTCACCGATAGAAGGAACAAAATTAGGTGATAGTTTTGATTTCTACAAAGATTATAATTATGAACTTTTATTTTTAGACTTCTTTTTATATTATTCAAAAGAGTTTATGGGATTTCAGACAATTGAAGAGTGTATTGGCAATGCTGAGGAGCAGAGAGAAAAAGAAATGAGTGGAGATGCTGCATTAGCTAACGAAGAGATTATAATATCAGGATCAGATGGCGTGGATACTGATATTGTTGCAGAAGCATTTCAAAACTATTTAGCTACTAAAGGAATAAATATAAATGTATTAACAAATATTCCTATAGATCCTAACTCAGATGACTATAAAAGCAAATTTGAACATTTACAAAAAATTGGTTTGTGCGTAGAACCAGGAACAGATTTATTTTATGAACCAAAGGATATTATGACTATAATAAATAATATAATTGCCAAAAATGACAATATGATGATGAATGTAGGAGCTTCAAATTTTAATATGTATTCTCCTAATGATGAAGATGGAAATGGATTACTTGATGATATAGTATATAGTAATGTTGGCCCTCATGCGATGACTGTTGTAGGAACTACATCAGACCCAAATAAAATAGTTATATCAAGTTGGGGAAATGAGTATGTTATTGACATATCAAATATTACAGACTATACAATAATTGATTACTCAGAATTTAATAACAATTAGTTAGTAATAATTAAAACTTTTTCTTCCATTTTAGAAAAAAGTATGATATAATAACGCAAATGGAGGGAGTTTGGAATGTTTGATTTAATTAAAAGTATAATAAAATGGGTAATAATTGCTATTATAATTGCATTAATGATTATTATTATTTCTAATGTTGCTAATAAAGGAAAAACAAATAAAAACGCAAGTGTTGGTACTGGAATAAGAACAATTCAAGATAATAGTATTTCTAATAATAATTCACAAAGTAATTCAGAGAGTAATTCTGAAAATAACAATGAAGAAAATAATAAAAATACTACAACTGAAGAAAATAATTCAAATAAAGAAACAAGTTCTTCAACTGAAAATACTAAAAATAACACTGATAATGAATCTAATACAAATAGTAATGATAGTACAAACAATAATAGTACAAATAAAGGTACACAAATAGTAGATGCTCCTGATACTGGAACAAAAGAAAATATAACAATTTTACTTGGAACAATTACTTTAGCAATAGGTAGTTACTATATTTATTATAATAAAAAAAATGCTTAAAAAGTTCATGAAAATGGACTTTTTTTCATATATAAATATAGGTGAAAAAATGAAAAAAATAAAAAAGTATACCATAACAATACTTCTAACTATTTTTAGTTTTTACTATATAAATCATAGAATGATAACAATAAGAAATAATGATCCTATTATGAAAAAAATAAAATTAAATAAATCATATGAAAAAAAATCAATAAATGCAACAATAATAGGAAAAAATATTATTACCGGAGAAAATGGAAGAGTAATTGATTATAATAAAAGTTATAAAAATATGAAAAAATATGGATCATATAATGAAACATTAATTGAAACAAAAGAAGTATCTCCAACAATATCTATAACAGATAATTATAATAAATATATTATAAAAGGAAATCCTAATAAAAGGAAAATATCTCTTGTTTTAATAATAAGAGATAAAAATCCAAATATATTAAGAATAATAAATAGTAAAAATATATCAGTAACTATTTTTATAGATGGAACATTTTTAGAAAATAATATAAGTTTTATAAAAAAAGAAAAAACTCATCATGAGTTTGAACTATTAAGTTATAATAATGAGTACAATGAAAAATACTTTAAAACATCTCTTTATTATTTAGAAACTATAACCAATAAAAATAGTAAATATTGTTATAGTGAAATAGATAATGAAAAAATACTTAGCTTATGTAATAGATTAAAACTACATACTGTAAAACCATCTCTTGTTATAAAAAATAATCTTTATAAAAATATAAAACAAAACTTATCGAATGGCGAAATATTTACTATAGAAGATAATTTATATAATGAAAAAGAATTAACTACAACAATAGATTATATTGTAGAAAAGGGATATGAGATTGTAACATTAGAAGATTTACTAAAAGAAAGCCTAGAATGAGCAATCTTTATGTATACAGAAAGTAAAAGTAGAATAACTATTACCTCTATAAACATCATTAGAAAAATCATCTTGTGAATCATAAGTAAATACTTTTAATTGAATTGGACTAGTAATACTCTGACAATTCCCACCACACTGGAATTTTATCGCAGTAAATAGAGTAGATTCATTATAGTCATCATTTTCTATATGAGAATAAAAACTCTTCCCACGATTTATATAATCATCATATAAATATACTAAGAATGATTGTTCTTCTTTCATAGTATCATTAGGAGTAAGAATATTATAATGAATTGGTTTATTATCTAATAAAAAATCAACCGAAAATCCTATTTTAATAGGAGGGTTATTATATTTCATAAACTCTTGATAAAAAGAATCAGCAAAGTCATTTTCTAAATCAATTCTTTCATCATTTGATGGAAATAATTGTAGAAAAAAGATATCATCCATTCCTTGAAAAGAACCAGTTAAACTACTTTTCTTTTCTAAATGATTTCCTTTTAACTCATAAAAAGAAATAGGAGTATGATTTAAATCATTATATACTTCTACTTCCGGTATAGTTTCCTCTTTTTTCTCTTCTTTAGGAAGAGCTTTTTTATCTAATTTATCACATCCACATAATAATAGAATAAATAATAAAAGACAAATCATTTTTTTCATATAATTATCACCTAAACATAGTTTATCAAATCTTAAAGCAAAAGTCTTGTATTTTGTTTTATAAAAAAGTATAATTAGAACTAGAAAGGAAAGAAAATATATGGAATTAAGTGAAGAAGCTAAACAAAGTTATATGAAATTTTGCAAAGTTAGTCCAGAATCTAAACTTAGCAATGATTTTGTAAGAGTAGAGGTATCTTATGATCCTACTGAAAATGCGGTAAGAGTACTAGAAAAAGGACGTTATAATTATTATGTATCATATAGTAAGGAAGGATTAGTTAACGAAGAAGTGTATGATTATATAGATAATACATATAGCTTTCAAATACTAGATGAAACAACGTTAAAGTATCATGTAAGTAAATATGGATATCATCGCCAAGGTAGTGATGATGATGGATCTACTGGTCCAGAGGATACCTCATTTACACCTGAAACAGAAGAAATAGACACTTACTATAGAGTTCCTGAAAACTTTAAATTAGAAGATGGACTAGATTCAACAAAAATGGAAGAGATTAAAGAATACAATAGTTCAAAAACAAGATAAAATATAAAATAGATGTGTTTTTACATGCCTTTTATTCTTTTTATATTAGAATTAGCATTGTTCAAGTAATTCTTCTTTCTATAATATTTTTGTACTGTGAATCAAGAAAAAAGTAAAGTATTATAGTAAGAAATTTCAAAAACTGAATCTAAATGGGAATATGATGAGAATGGAGGAGAATCTCCTAATAACGGAGAATGGGAAACTGAAAGAGAAACAATCGAATATAAAGTTCCCGAAGATTTTGATTTGTATAATCCTGATTTTTCACGAGTTGAAAAACTAAAAAAAGTAAGGGAAGAAAGTAAGTACAATTTGTATTTCTTTTTTTTTAGATGCTTTTATATAGATAGAAATTTATTGAAAAAAAAGTCTTATTCTATTATAATGAAGAAGATGAGAACTATATATAAATTAAAAAATAGTGTGTAAAATAAGTAAGTATGGTGATAGTATGTATTTAAAGGGAATTATAAGTAGTGGATTTAAATCGTTTGCAGATAAATTAGAATTAAAATTAGATGGGAAAACAACATGTATTGTTGGACCAAATGGTTCAGGAAAAAGTAATATAGTAGATGCTGTTAGATGGGTACTTGGAGAACAATCTGTAAAGTCTCTAAGAGGAGAAGGTTCCATGTCAGATGTTATCTTCTCAGGATCAAAAACGAGAAATCCATTAAACGTTGCTAGTGTAGAATTAATATTTGATAATACAGATCACTTTATAAATATTCCCTATACAGAAATATCAATAAAAAGAAGAGTATATAGAAGTGGTGAAAATGAATACTATTTGAATAATGAAAAATGTAGATTAAAAGATATTTATAATCTTTTAATGGATACTGGTATGGGAAAAGAATCCTTTAACATTATTTCCCAAGGAGAAGTAGATAAGATATTAAGTAATTCTTCATATGACAGAAGAATAATATTTGAAGAAGCAGCGGGTATTTTAAAATATAAAAAAAGAAAAGAAGAAGCTCTAAGAAAATTAGATAAAACCCATAGTAATATTGAAAGAGTAAACGATATTATAAGAGAATTAGAATATCAAATAGGGCCATTAAAAGAACAAAGTACAAAAGCATTAGAATACTTAGAAAATAAAAAAGGATTAGATAAATATGAAGTAGCATTACTTGCTTACGATATAGAAAATATTCATCATGAATTAGAAAACGCCAAAACAAAAAAAGAAAAACTAGATGGAGAAATTCTTACTCTTTCTAATGAATCAAGTCTAAAAGATGCTAGTGGGGAAACCAATCAAAAAAGATTATTAGAGTTAGAAAATGAACAAAAAAATCTAAATCAAAAATTATTAGAAGTAATAGAAGAAAAAGAAAAACTAGACGGAGAAAGAAATCTATTAAGAGAAAGAAGTAAAACAACAAAAGAAGAAAACGAAATAAAAGAAGAAATAAGAGGATTAATAGAAAAAAAAGAAAAATACTCATCTAGTATAAATGTAGTAGAAGAAGAAATAAAAGAAATTATTAGAGAATCATCTCAAATAGAAAAAGAATCATTAGATATAGATAGAGAAATACAAAATAATAAACTAAAAAAGAATATGTTGAGAAATGATTATAATACTCATAATCAAGAAATATTATCTATAAAGAATAAAATAGAAAATTTAAAAGTAGAAATAGATCAAAATGGAGATATGCCAAACTCTGTAAGAAAAGTATTAAATAATAAAACATTAACAGGTATATATAATACAATTGGAAATGTATTAACAATAGATGATCAATATATAAAAGCTTTAAATACAGCTATATCTAGTAATAAAAACTTTATAATTACAAAGGATGAAGAGTCTGCTAAAAATGCCATTAATTACTTAAAAGATTCTCATTTAGGTAGAGCAACTTTTTTCCCGCTAAGTATAATTAAAGAAAGATATATAGATTATGATTCATTAAATATATTAAAAACAAGTCCAGATTTTATAGGAGTATTATCAGACTTAGCAACCTATAATAAGGAGTACTCTTCTGTCATTAAAAACCAATTAGGAATAGTTGTAGTTGCAACAACAATAGATGCTGCTACAAGTCTATCTCATAAAATACATGCTAAATATAAAATAGTTACTTTAGATGGAGATGTTATAAATGTAGGAGGATCATTAACAGGAGGATCAACTTACCATGGAAAAAGTACAATTCTATTAAAACAAGAAATAAAACATTTAGAAGAAAAAAGAGAATTATTAGAAAATGAAGAAAAAGAAATAGAAAAAGAATTATTAGATAATACAAATGAATTAAATCAAATAGAAGAAAAATCTTATGAAATATCAAAACAAAAAGTAACATTAAAAGAAAAATATACAAATAAGAAAAATGAGTTAAAAGAAATAAAAGATATTTTATTATCAATAACAAAAGAATATGAATCATTAGAATCTATTCAAAATAATTCTATCAGTGAAAAAGAACAATTACTAATAAAGAAATATCATGAAAAATCATCAGAAAAAGAACAAATAGAACTACATTTAGAATCTATTACAAAAGAAATAAATTCTCTAAAAGAAAAAATTGAGTCTACTGAAGCAGATTATAAATTAAAAGTATCAACTCTTCATAATTTAGAAAAAACATCTCATGAATTAGAAGTATTAATAGGAAAATATGATGTTAAGTTAGATAATATGTTAGATAATTTAAATACAAATTATGAAATGACTTTTGAAAAAGCAAAAAAAGATTATCCATTAGAAATAGAACCAGAAGAAGCAAGAATAAAAGTAAATACTTATAGAAATAATATAAAAAGAATAGGTATGGTAAACTTAGCTTCAATTGATGAATATGAAAGAGTAAATACAAGATATGAATTCTTAACAAAACAAAAAGATGATCTTTTAGGAGCAGAAGATACTTTACTTAAAATTATGAATGAAATGGATGAAGTAATGAAAGAAGAATTTAAAAATACTTTCTTAAAAATCCAAGAAGAATTCCAAAAAGTATTTAAAGAATTGTTTAAAGGTGGAACTGCTGATTTGAAATTAACTAATCCAGATGATTTATTAACAACCGGAATTGATATAGTAGCATCTCCTCCTGGCAAAAAACTAACAACGATATCCCTACTAAGTGGGGGAGAAAAAACATTAACTGCAATATCTTTATTGTTTGCGATATTAAATGTAAGAAAAGTACCATTCTGTATATTCGATGAAGTAGAAGCAGCCTTAGATGAGGCAAATGTAGCAGGATTTGGTAAGTATTTAAATCATTATGCTGGAAAAACTCAATTCTTAATTATTACACATAAAAAGAAGACAATGGAATATGCCAATACTTTATATGGTATAACTATGCAAGAGTCGGGAGTCTCCAAATTAGTTAGTGTAAAACTAGAAAATCATGAAGAATATTTATAGAACATATGATAATATATAAGTGGAGGGAATATATGATAAAAATAAGATTTGGATTTGCTGATAGAATGAATAATTTTCAAGGACAAGAAGGAATAGGAATAAAAGATGGAGTATTATTAACTTATGCAGATTATTTTGGAATAGTTAATTATTCTGGATCAGATTACCTAGTAGCAAAAGTAGTAGAAGATGAAAGCAATAATTGCCCTGAATTGATAGGTAATTTTATAGTAAGACCGGCAACACTACATCAATATAAAGATGGTAGTGAAGAGCTAGTTTTAAATCAAGAAGAAAATAACGAATCTATAATGTTAGAAAAAAGATTAAATAATCCTGTAACAAAAGAAATGATTACGTCAAAAGAAGATATTTTAGAAATAGATCCATCAATAGAAGAAGGATCATTTGGTGCAGATTACTTAGCTTTAGGTAACGAAATTAGTGCAACTTCAATTACTGATGAGGCATTTAAAAAAGAAGTAGAGGAACAAAAAAAAATATCAATTATGCGTTAATAAAAAAGACTCTGAGAGTTATATAGCTCTCATAGAGTCTTTTCCTTTATATGGATTTTTAGGATCAATATGATCTATAAATAATATTCCATTTAAGTGATCAAGTTCATGTTGAAAACAAACCGCTAAATCTTCTCTAGCTCGAATATGTATTTTCTTTCCTTCCATGTCATATGCTTCAAATGTAACTCTCGCATATCTAGGAACAATTCCTTCTACTGGACGATTGACAGAAAGACAACCTTCTCCATCAGTAACATAGATTTGCTCAACAGAATTACTTATCATTTTAGGATTGATTAATACATAAGTTTCAAATTCTTTTTCTTCACTATCTTCATCACTAATTTCATATACAACAACAAAATATCTTTTTAAAACACCTAATTGAACAGCAGATAATCCCATTCCAGGTCTTAAATCATATTTTTCAGATAATTCATCAATTTGACTATCATGTAAATACTGAATCATAGTATTGATAGTTTCTTTATCTTCCTTAGAAAGGGGAAAAGTAACTTCTTTACTAATTTGTTTTAAACGTTTATCCTTTTCATCTAAAATATCTTTTGTTTTAAGCACTACAACCACCTCAACGAGACTATTTTATCAAAAAAATACTATTTTGAAAAGGAAAACATTTAATTATTATTAATTACTCCATCTAGTACCAATTACAATTACTAATAAAATAAATAATACAAGTACAATAGCGTAACTAGAATGATTATTATTATTCATATAAACAGGATAGTAAGTAGAAGTTTGATTAGGACAACAAGAATTTCCTCCACCATAATAATACATAAAATCCCTCCTTTACAAATCTAATATAAAGTATGTTAATTTACATTTTTTGTGAATTAAAATGTCTAATTAATAGGAAAATACTTTATTTTATGATATATTTATAACAAGGAGAATATATGAAAAAGATAATAAAATATATTGATAAACCATTATTTTTAGTAACAGTAATACTTTTCATAATTGGATTAATTATGGTTTTTTCAGCATCTAATGTTACTGCATATATGACTTATGCAGTAAGTCCATATAATTATTTTTTCAAGCAAGGTGCTTTTTTATTAGCTGGCTTTATTTTATTCTTTTTCATGATTCGTTTTAGTACAAAAACATATGGATTTTTTTCTTGGGGATTACTTTTACTAGGAATTGTATCATTAATTCTTTTATTAATAATGGGAAAAGCTAAAAATCACGCCATAAGTTGGTTTGATTTAGGACCTATAAGTATTCAACCAAGTGAATTTATAAAAATAATTACTATAGTATTTTTAGCATATTATTATGATAATTTTACTAAAAAAGAAAAAAGTTGGACCAAAAGCTTATTTCCGATAGGAATATGTATAGTGGTGGCGTTTTTAATATTTATTCAACCAGATTTAGGAACAACAATTATATATAGTGCAATAGTTGGTATCATATTTTTAGCAGTGCCAATCTCTAATGAAATAAAATATAAAATAGTATTTAGTGCAGTAGGATTGTTCGCGATAGCGACAGTTGCAATAATAAGTGGAAAAGGAGTTTTAAAAGAAAGACAATTTGAACGATTTGATTTTAGAAATCCTTGTGAGAAAATACTAAGTACTGGAAATCAAGTATGTAATTGCTATATAGCGATAAATAATGGTGGTCTAACTGGAGTAGGACTTGGTAATTCTACTCAAAAATATTTATATTTACCAGAACCATATACTGATTTTATATTCGCAATTATTGTAGAAGAGTTAGGTCTAGTAACAGGAATAGGAATTATATTAATGTATATTTTTGTTCTTTTTAGAATTCTATGGATTGGAAGAAAAAGTCCAAATAACAGAGGAGCAATATTATGTTATGGTATTGCTACTTATATTTTTCTTCATATTGCTGTAAATCTACTAGGAATAATGGGATTAATGCCAATGACAGGAGTACCACTTCCGTTTATGAGTTATGGAGGAAGTTTTACTCTTTGTCTAATTGCTGCGTTAACAATTGTCCAAAGAGTAAGTATAGAAAATGGTATTTTAAAAGATAAAATATAAAAAATACAGGTTATAAATTACTTTGTATTTTTTTATTTATAAGGAAAGTGCGCTTTTTCAGGCTATTGACAAACGAACAGATGTATTATATATTGAACTTAGGAGGTTCGATATATGTTTAAATCTTATCGTTTTCGTATTTATCCAAATGATAATCAAAAGAAATTAATTCATAATACATTCGGCTGCTATCGATTTATTTATAATTATTTTTTAAATAAATGTAAATTAA